>DASYYQ010000080.1:0-58636 GCA_035933545.1 Candidatus Acidiferrales bacterium
TGGACGCAAATGTTGTCGTAATACCAGAGGTTGATGTACGGCTCGTCTGTGGCGACGATTTCCTGAATCTGCGCGAGGATTTTCTTCCGTTTGGCTTCATCCGCGGTGACGCGGGACTCTTCGAGTAGCGCATCCAATTGCGGATTGCGGTAGTGGCCGCGATTCGCGCCTGCCGGCGGCATTTTCTTGCTGTTGAAAACATAATCGAAAATATCCGGGTCGAGATTCGCGCCGAGCCAGCGCAGGGTGTAGAGCTGGAAGCTGCCGCGAGTGATGTCCGCGTAAAAAGTGGCGAATTCGAGGGAGCGCAAATCGAGCTGCACGCCGACGCGATGCCATTGGTCTTGCAACGCGGCGGCGAGGGTGCGCGTGGATTCGTCGGTGGAAGTTTTCAGTTCCAGATGGAAGCGAATGCCGTCGGGGCCGCGCGGGAATCCGGCGGCGTCGAGAAGGGAATTGGCGCGGGCGGGAGCGAAGTTATATTGCGGTGCATTCGCACCAAAAGCCGCGTCGTAGGCCCAGTGATTGGGCGGCAAAAGGCTGGCGGCGGGGCGGGCCTGTCCATGAAGGAGATACTTAATCAGGGCGGAGCGGTCCGTGGCGTAAGCGAGGGCCTGGCGGACGCGGCGATGCTTGAGAATCGGATCGTCGAAATTGAAGCAGATGTAAGCGAGAGCTGTGCCGGGCGCGCGCGTGACTTCGAGGCTTGGGTCGCGCGCGAGGCCCGCAACGGTGTCGGGTGGGAGGGAATTGGATTCGAGGTCGCCGGAGCCTTTGCGGAGTTCGAGGGCGCGTGTGAGCGCGTCAGGGACAATGCGGAAGCGAACCCGAGCGAGAGTGGGGGCACCGGCGAAATAGGATGGATTGCGTTCGACGAGGATTTGGTCGTCGGGGATGATGCTGACGACGCGAAAAGGGCCAGTGCCGACGAGGTGCTGCGCGAAGTCGGATGGCGAATTTTTCGGCACGATGCCTACGGCCTGGCGCGTGAGATTCAGCGGAAAAGAAGCGTAGGGCGCGCTGAGGTGGAAGATGACCGTCCATGGATCAGGAGTGACGATGGAATCAACGAGCGCGTAGGCGCCGCGCTTGGCGGTTTTAATGGCGCCGGTGCGGATGGAATCGAAGGTGAATTTCACGTCGGCAGAAGTGAGTAATTGACCGTTCGAGAAGTGAACATTGTGGCGAAGATGGAAGACGTAGGTTTGCGGGTCGGGCATTTCCCATTCTTCGGCGAGATCGGGCGCGAGATCGAGATGGTCATCGCGCTGGAGCAGGCCGTCGAAGAGCAGAAAGTCGATGTGCTCGGAAAAGGCATCGGTGCCGATGCGGGGATCGAGATTGGTGGGCATGGATTCGAGGAGGAAATTTACGGTTGAGGAGTCGTTCACCGCGCCGTGACGTGCGCAGCCGAATAAGAGAAGGCAGAAAATTACCAAAGCGGCGGGCGCGAACCTTAAGAAAAAGGCAACAGAAGATTGCTCGCTGAATGCTAGTCGCGTTCGTTCGGAATGACAGAAAGGCATATTAACGCGGGCGGGCATAGCAAATTTTTCCGAGGACGGCAGGATGGCGCGCGCCGGTGGCGCTGGGAAGATTGTTGGCGCGCTGCTGAAAGGCTTCGTAGGCGAGGACGGCGAATGCGAAGGCTTCTTTGGCGTCAGCAGGAATGCTCAAGGAGTCCGCGGGAGTGATTTTCAACGACGGCAGAAACGCGTCGAGATAAGCGACTATAAGCGGATTGTGAGCGCCGCCCCCGGCGACAATGAGTTCAGCGACGCGGGCGCGCGGAAAAACAAAATCCTGGATGGCTTGGGTGATGGAGGCGGCGGTAAATGCGGTTGCAGTGTGAAGTAAGTCGGCGGGAGCGATGCGATGGCGCCTGGCGAGGGCGATGAGTCGCGCTGTGTATTCGGCGCCAAATTCTTCGCGGCCGGCGGTTTTTGGTGGAGATTTGCGGAAGAACGGATGCGCGAGAAGCTGATTCAGAAATTCGGGGAGCAGATGGCCACGACGCGCGAGTTGCGAATCGCGATCGAAGCGCAGGCGTCCGCGCGTGAGATGTGCGGCGAGGGCGTCGATGATCATGTTGCCGGGGCCAGTGTCGAAGGCGATGACGTCGCGCTGTTGCGCATTGGCCGGGATCACGGTGAGATTGGCGATGCCGCCGATGTTGAGGGCGGTGCGACCGATGCGAGCGTCGCGATAGAGCAGATAATCAACGAAAGGGACGAGCGGCGCGCCCTGACCGCCTGCAGCCATATCGGCGGGACGAAAATCGGCGACAGTGGTGATGCCGGTGCGTTCGGCGATGACGGACGGCTCGGCGATTTGCAGCGTGGAGGAAGTTGACGCGCCGAGAAATGGCGTGCGCGCGCCTTGATGATAGACAGTTTGGCCATGCGAGCCGATGAGCGAAATGCGCTGCGGCGAGATGCGGAATTTTTTGCAGGCGCGCAGGGCGGCGTCGGCGAAAAGTTCACCGAGACGAAAATTGAGCTGGCTGATTTCGCGGGTGGAAGTGGATGCTCCGTTGGCGAGGCGAAGGACGGCTTCGCGAACGGCGGGTAGATAGGGAAGGGCGGCGAAGTTGAGAAGCTGCGCCCTGGGAGATGACGATGCGCGCGCGGCCGGTTTGGTGATGCGCACCAGCGCTACGTCTATTCCGTCGGCGGAAGTGCCGGACATGAGTCCGAGAACGAGGATGCCGCGCGAGTGCCGGGTCACGAGATTTGCTTTTTGAGCGCGGCGAGGAGATTGAGCGCTTCGAGAGGCTTCAGATTGTCGAGATCGGCGGCACGCAGGGCGTCGAGAATTTCCTGATTTACCGACGTAAATATTACTGGCTGAGCGGGAGCGGCGGTGCCGGGGGAAAGTTCCTCGGTGAGCTGATGCTCGCTTTTTTCGTGCTCGGTGAGAATTTCGCGCGCGCGCGCGATGACTGGGGCGGGAAGGCCGGCGAGACGCGCGACTTCGATGCCGTAGCTTTTGTCGGCGGCGCCGGATTCGATGCGGCGAAGGAAAACGATTTCGCTGCCTGCTTCGCGAACGGAGACGTGGACGTTTTTCACGCCGGAGAGCAGGCGCTCGAGCTCGGTGAGTTCGTGATAATGCGTGGCGAAAAGGGTGCGCGGGCGTGCGTGTTCGTGGAGGTGCTCGACGACGGCCCAGGCGATGGAAAGGCCGTCAAACGTTGCGGTGCCGCGGCCGACTTCGTCGAGCAGAACGAGGCCCGAGGAAGTGGCCGTGTTGAGGATGGCGGCGACTTCGCTCATCTCGACGAGGAAAGTGGAGCGGCCGCGCGCAAGATTGTCGGACGCGCCGATGCGCGTGAAGATGCGGTCGACGAGCGGCAAGCGGGCTTCGTTCGCAGGAACAAAGCTGCCGATTTGCGCCATGATGACGATTAGCGCGGCCTGGCGGAGATAGGTGGATTTTCCGCCCATGTTCGGGCCAGTGATGAGCAGGATGGATTGCTTGGCGTCGTCAAGGAAAAGATCATTGGGGACGAACCGCTCGCCCTGCTGTTCGAGGAGATTTTGAATTACCGGATGGCGGCCGCCCGCGATGAAAAGTTCGCCACGGCTCGCTGTGGTGGCGGAATGGCCGGGGTCGAATTCGGTGAAGGACGGACGAGAATAATTGCGTTCGGCGGCGAGCGCGGCGAAATTAACGAGCACGTCAAGCTGCGCGATGGCGGACGAAGTTTGACGAAGGCGCGAGGCCTGTGCGGCGATGGATTCGCGAATTTCGCGGAAGAGGCGGCGTTCGATTTCGAGGATGCGCTGATCGGCGTCGAGAACTTTGCGCTCATAATCTTTTAATTCTGGTGAAGTGAAGCGCTCGGCGCTGACCAGAGTTTGCTTGCGATCGTAATCGGGTGGCGCGAGATGCTGATTGGCTTTAGAGATTTCGATGTAATAGCCGAAGACGCTGTTGAAACGAATTTTGAGCGAGGCGATACCGGTGCGCTTGCGTTCGCGCTCTTCCATGGCGGCAATGGTTTGCTTAGAGGATTTGCTCAGGCCGCGAAGCTCGTCGAGTTCAGCGTCGTAGCCGCTGCGAATGATGCCGGGTTCAGTGGGTTGAGCGGGAGGATCGTCGGCGATGGTGCGAGAGATGAGGTCGCGAACATCGGCGAGTTCGTCGAGCTGAGAATGCAGGGCGGAGAGACGCGCGCTGAGAAATTTTGTCAAAAAACCGCGCAGAGGAGGGACCGCAGCGAGGGAGCGTCGCAAAGCGAGCAGGTCGCGCGGCGTGGCGTTCCCGAGAGTAACACGGCTGGTTAGGCGTTCGAGGTCGAAAATCTGGTCGAGGGCGCGGCGGATTTCGTCGCGAACCACGGTTGCGGATCTCAACTCTGCGACGGCATCAAGACGGCCTTCGATTTCGTCGCGAGCGATCGAAGGCCGCAGAATCCAGGAGCGCAAAAGACGGGCGCCCATGCCGGTTGCGGTGCGGTCAAGCGAAGAGAGGAGCGTGGCGGAGGCTTCATCGCCGAGGGCGGGCTGAAGAAGCTCGAGATTCCGCACGGTGACGTTATCGAGGACCAGCGCGTCCTGCTGCTCGTAATAGGCGATGCGGTCCAAGTGCTCGAGGCCCCGTCCCGCGGGGCGAATCTGCATCGCGGCAGTGCCATTGCCGGAATCGGATGCGCCGATAGCGCAAGTTTCGCGCAAATAATGCAGCAGTCCGCCTGCGGCGGCGATAGCTTGGGAATGGCCGGCGAGTCCAAAGCCGTCCAGAGTGGCGACACGAAAGTGCTGGGTGAGGATGCGTTCGGAGTGCGCGGGCTCAAAGACCCATTCGTCGAGGCGCGTTTCGGTAGCGCCGGGAACGTTGAAAGAAGGCGCGGAAGGCTGCGGGAGGAGCGAGGATTCGGCCTGGGGAAGAAGAATCTCGCGCGGGCGAAGGATAGCGAGTTCGTCAGCGAGACGCGCTTCGGCGCCGGAGCCAGAGAATTCAGTGGCGCGAAATTCGCCGGTGGAAAAGTCCACGAACGCGAGGCCAATAGGTTTGCTGCCGCCATTGCGGGCGATGGCAGCGAGGAAATTATTCTCGCGCATTTCGAGGATGGGAGAATCGGTGGCCGTTCCAGGCGTGAGTACACGGACGACTTCGCGTCGTACGAGCTTTTTCGTGTGCGAAGGGTCCTCCATTTGTTCGCAAATGGCGACTTTGTGGCCGGCGCGAATCAGCCGCCCGATGTAATGCTCCGCGGCGTGATACGGAACGCCGCACATGGGCACGGCCTGGCCCTTTTCGCGATTGCGCGAGGTGAGCGTGATTTGCAACTGGCGGGAGGCGACCACCGCGTCTTCGTAGAAAAGCTCGTAGAAGTCACCGAGACGGAAGAGAAGCAGCGCGTAGGGATGCTGGCGTTTGATGGAATGGTATTGCTGCATCAGCGGCGTGGTTGGCTCGGTCATTCGGCGGCCATTTGGGTTGGGAAACGGGAACGATTATCGCGGGTGGCGAGGGCTTTGGCAACAGGAGGAAGTGAAATTCGCGAAAGATGGGGTGCGGGCTTTGGGCGGCGAATGGATATACTTGCGCGATGGGGCGCGAAAAGAAAAATCGAGAGATCGAGGTGAAGCTGAGAGTTCAGGATGTAGATAGGCTTTTGGCGCGGTTGAAAGCGATCGGCGCGAAGAGGATCGGGCGAGTGTTCGAGGAAAATACGCTGTTTGACACGGATGATGGGGCATTTCGCAAGCGCGAAGCGATCCTTAGGCTGCGACGCGAGCAGAAGCTTGGCCTTGCTGACGAGAGGCGGCAGAAACGTAGGCGGCGGGCGGGCATGCCACGCAGCGGCATATTGACGTTCAAGGGGCTATTGGAGGGGCGGAGAGCGGCGAAAGCGAAATACAAAGAGAGAGAAGAGATTGAGTACCGGATCAGAGACGCCATACGATTCGAGACTGTGCTGAGGCGGATTGGCATGCGAATATGCTTCCAGTATGAGAAGTACCGGACGAAGTACGGCGCAGAACCCTACCCTGGGCTCAATTTTGATCTGGATGAGACGCCGATCGGCGCCTTTTTGGAACTCGAGGGGCCTGGACGACAGATAGACCGGGCCGCGAAAGCGCCGGGGTATTCGCCGGATGAGTACATCACCGCCTCATATTTGGAACTCTATGTGGCCGAACGCACGCGAAGAGGCGGAAAATTCGGCGATATGACGTTCAAAAAGTAGAAATCTCGTTAATTTGTGAACTCTTCGCTTGACAAAATTTGTGAGTGCTCTTAACAAAGAAACTGATATGGAGCGAACAGATTTGGGGCGTTCGTCCAATTCGGAGCCAGGGGGGCGATGCCTGTCTGGGCCAGGAATGAAGGCTCAGACGGGGATTGCGGTGCTCAGTGCCGTGAACGGCCTGCCGGGAGCGAAGCTTGACGCCAAGGAGGCCGTAGCCGACCAGGAGTGAAAGCGGGAGTGAGTGCGCCCGTGGTCGGCAATGAGTCCGGCCACGGGCTTTTTTTGTGTTTAGACAGGCACTACGAACGTAGCTGAGGTGGAGGCTAGCCATGCTGCACGCGACGGAATTACTGGGATCAGAGGCTTACGATGCGCAAGGGAACTTTGTTGGCCGGGTGAAGGAGTTTTATCTGGAGCCTGGAGAGCAGGGGAACCGTGTCAGCCGAATGCTGCTCGCAAGGGGGAAATATCAGCCTTTGCTGGCACGTTATGACCAGATTGGATTTGTGGCCCCTGGAACTGTGCGCTTGACGGTGGGTGAAAAGGAACTCGAGCCTTATTCCAAAAATGACGCGCGGCTGGGCGTCCTCAAAGACCTGCTTGACCAGCAAATTATCGACACCCACGGACGGAAAGTGGTTCGCGTGAACGATCTGGAGATGGCGGAGAACAAGACCAACGGGAATGTGGAACTGCGGATCAGCAAAGTGGATGTAGGGCTCACAGGCGCGGTCGGCAGGCTTCTGCAAGGAGTAGCTTCACCGGCGTTAATCCGGCGGATTCAGGGGAAACTTCCCACGCGCTTGATCCCGTGGGAGTTTGTGAACCTGATTGAGCCGGACCCGTTGCGCAGGGTAAAGCTGCGGCTGACGAGCAATAAGCTTGCGAACATGCACCCTGCGGATTTGGCGGACATTATGGAGGATCTTTCCCCCGATGAGCGGAGTTCCATTATTGAGTCGCTGGACGAGGAGACCGCCGCAGACGTGATCGGGGAGCTCGATAAACGATTGAGGACGCAAGTGGTTGAGACGATGGCCCCAGAGAGGGCGGCGGAGATCCTCGAGGAGATGCCGCCGGACGAGGCTGCCGACGTTTTGGGAGAATTGCCAGCGGAAACTTCGCGTGAAGTGTTGAGCGAAATGCCCAAGCGCGAAGCGGCCGAGATGCGCGAGCTATTGCAGTTCGAGGGACATACCGCGGGCGGAATGATGAACACCGAAATGGTCGAGGTGGGAGAAGAGGCGACGAAGGCGGAGGTGGTGGACTTTATCCGCTTTCACGAGATGGCGCTCGACCAATTGGACGCGGTCGTACTGATCAATCGCGACGCTATATTCGCGGGAACGGTATCACCCGCGAAGCTGTTATTGGCTGCGCCGGAGCAGCGCATGTCGGCGCTGGTGGCTGAGCCATTTATCTCCGTGGAACCGCAGGTGGAGGAGCGCGAGATTTTTGAGCTTTTCGACAAGTACAATTTGCGCAGTTTGACAGTGGTGGACGAAGAAAGGCATCCCGTCGGCAGCATCACGGTTGACGACATTGTGAGCCGGATGCATGCAAAGCTGAAATGAGATGAGCTGGACAGCGATCAGCGGAAAATTGGAGGCGTGGCGCGCGCGGGGAGAACAGGCGCGGCGCCAAGGACGCCATTGGCGCAGGCGCGTGGCGTTACTTTTGGCGGTGATAGGGCCGGGGCTGATTACTTCCAACGTTGACAACGACGCCGGAGGAATCGCCACGTATTCGGTGGTGGGGGCGCAGTTCGGCTATGCGATGCTCTGGTCGCTGATACCAATAGCCATTGCGTTGTATGTCAGCGAGGAAATGTGTGCGCGAATGGGCGTGGTGACGGGCAAGGGTCTCTCCGATCTGATCCGCGAGGAGTTTGGCTTTCGCTCGACTTTTTTTGTGATGCTGGCGGGATTGGCCGTGGACCTGGCGAATACCGTCGCCGAATTCGCAGGCGTGGCGGCGGCGATGGGTCTTTTCGGCGTGAGCAAATATATCTCCGTGCCGATCGCCGCCATTCTGGTATGGATCATGGTGGTTCAGGGAACCTACAGACAGGTCGAAAAGATCTTTCTGGTGGCGTGCGTGTTCTACGCCTCGTACATCGCGTCAGCGTTTTTGGCCAAGCCTGACTGGAAAATGGCCGCAATGCAGACAGTTGTGCCGCACGTTCAATTCAACTCTACTTATCTGTTGGTGCTGATCGGCCTTGTCGGCACCAGCGTTGCACCATGGCAGTTTTTTTATTTGCAAGCAGGATACGTGGAGAAGAAGGTCGGCGCGCGACAGTACAAACATGCGCGAATGGACGTGCTGGTTGGGAGCATCAGCTGCATGGCCATTGTGTTCTTTATTATTGTGTGCACGGCGGCAACGTTGCATGCATCGGGCCACCTGCAAATTACCGACGCGGCGGATGCGGCGCGGGCGCTGGCGCCGCTTGCGGGAAAGTTCGCATCGAGCCTGTTCGCGCTCGGGTTGCTAAATGCGTCGCTTTTCGCCGCTTCGATTTTGCCGCTTTCGACGGCGCATGTGATTTGCGAAGGGCTAGGGTTCGAAGCTGGCATTGACCACAAGATGCGCGAGGCTCCGATTTTTTATGGGCTTTACACTGCGTTGATCGTGGTCGGAGGGGCGATTATCTTGCTGCCGCGCGCGCCGCTGTTGAAGATACTGGTGCTTTCGCAGGTCGGCAACGGCATCTGGCTTCCGGTGGTGCTGATATTTATTTTGCTGTTGGTGAACCGGCGCAGCTTGATGGGCCAGCATGTGAATGGGCGCGCGTTCAACGTGATAGCCTGGCTCACGAGCATCGCTATGATTGTGCTGACGCTGATTTTAGTGTACGTCGCGATTGTCAATCCCCATGCGGCGGGGCTGGGCTGAAGAAACGCTTGTGATGAACAAGCCGAGTCGCGGGGAATTGGTCAGTTTGAATTTTTGACTTCTTAGGTCACGATTAGGAAAATTCAAACTGACCCATCACCGAATCGCGGTTGGCGTTGATTGGCTGCTTAGGGCTGTGTTAGCTTCCCGTGGAAGGTCCGCGAGTGAGTTTTGGTGAAAGCGATTGAGCTGATAAAAGCTGCGAGCAGCGGGGAGTCCCGGCTCCTCGAGCAACTTGATTTGAAGCGCCTGCCGGCGCATATCGCTATCATCATGGACGGCAATGGGCGCTGGGCGCAGCGGCGCCATTTGCCGCGGATCGCCGGGCACCGTGCTGGCGTGAAAGTGGCGCGGCAGATCATCGAAACATGCGCGAGACTGAAGGTTCGCGCGCTGACGCTTTACGCTTTTTCCCTGGAAAACTGGCGGCGACCGCAGGCGGAAGTTGATTTTCTGATGCGCCTGCTGCGCGAATACCTGAAGAAAGAACTGCCTTCGATACACAAGAACAATATTCGCCTGCTGGTGATTGGGCGCTCCGCGCAATTGCCGGAAGCGGTGCGGAAAGACATCGAAAAAGCGATGCAGCTGACCGCGGGGAATACCGGCATGAAATTGATTGTGGCCTTGAATTACGGAGGCCGCGCGGAATTAGTGGATGCTTTCAATGCAATACTGGACCGCGTGCGCTTGAACGGACTTTCCGCGTTTCGCGCCGATGAGGAAACCATCTCCGATCATTTGTACACGGCGGGGCTGCCGGACCCCGATTTGCTGATTCGGACAAGCGGCGAGATGCGCGTGAGCAATTTCTTGTTGTGGCAGATTGCGTATGCGGAGCTTTATATCACCGAAGCGTTATGGCCGGACTTTTCACGAGAAAGGCTGCTGGAGGCGTTGCTGAACTTTCAGCAGCGCGAACGCCGCTACGGCGGGCTAGCTTCAGGACGCGAATCGGGGAATGGCGCATGACGAAGCACGCTGCACTTTTTGGACCTCCCAGCGAAATTCCAGTAAATTCCAATTGGCGGTTCATAAATTGGCCAAGCGAATCATAACGGCAGTCATCCTGATACCCATTGTTGTGGTTGTCGTTTACGTTGGGCCTTCCTGGCTGGTTGCGATCATTGCCGCGGCGGTTGCGTTACTGGCGATGATGGAGTTTTTTAAGCTGGCGGCGGGGATGGGACTGCGGTCGTTGCGAATATGGACGATGACCTGTGCCGCGGCTTTATTTGCTGTGCAGTGGCTCGCCGGAGGGACGGAGGTGAACCGGCTGAGCGGAAATACGGTCATCATCAGTGGCTTGCCGTGGCACTGGGCGTCCATCGAAGCGGCTTTTTTGGGTTTTTTTTTCGGAGCAGCGCTTATTGCCGTAGCGAGCCAGATTCCGATTGCACAGGTGCTGCCGGCAATAGCGGCAAGTTCCGCAGCGCTGATCTTTATTGCATTGCCCTTCAGCTATTTGGCGAGAATGGATGGAAGGATACCGGAAGGCCCGGTGCTGGTGCTGTTTGCGCTGGCGATTGTGTGGGCAGGCGACACGGTCGCATACTTTGTGGGAAAGTCGATTGGCCGGATAAAAATGGCGCCGGCGCTTTCACCGGGGAAGACCTGGGAAGGGGCGATTGGAAACGTTGTGGGGTCGCTCATCGTGGGATACTGCTTTGCGCAATGGCAGGGCAGCAACACCATGGCGTGGCTGCTGACGGCGGTGTTTGCGAATATCGCGGGGCAAGTCGGCGATCTGGTAGAATCAGGATATAAGCGCGGTGCTGCCGTGAAAGACTCCGGGGCGCTGCTTCCCGGACACGGAGGAATGTTGGACCGCATTGACAGTTTGATCTTCGCTGCTCCTGTTGTTTGGCTGGCCGCAGGATGGCTGTTGCAGGGCCGGCTGTGACTCCTCGAAAATCGTGAAGCGCCTCTCCATTCTCGGTTCAACCGGCTCGATCGGGCGGCAGTGCCTTAAGGTAGTGGATTCGCTGGCAGGCAGGTTCGAGGTGGTGGCGATAGCTGCGGGTAGCAATATTGAGCTAGCGGCAGAGCAGGCTATTAAGTATCGGCCCAAGGCGGTTTCCGTAGCGACGTGCGAAGGGGCCAAGGAGCTTCGAGAGCGGCTTTCGGCGGCAAAATTGGCGGACATGCCGGAGATATTGTGTGGGAGCGAAGGAATGGAGCGCGTGGCTACGCATCCCGACTCCGAGACGGTTCTGTCAGCGGCGGTCGGAGTTGTCGGTTTGCCCGCGACCTACAAAGCGGTGCAGCAGGGCAAAAACCTGGCGCTGGCGAATAAGGAAGTCCTGGTAGCTGCTGGCGAATTGGTGATGGCCGCGGCGGAGCGGCAGAGAAAGGCGGTGCTGCCGGTGGACAGCGAGCACAATGCCATCCATCAATGTTTGCGCGCGGGCGAGCCGAGAGAAGTGAAGAAGCTGATTCTGACGGCCTCGGGCGGCCCATTTCGCAAGACGCCAGCCTCAAGACTAAAAGATGTGACTCCCGAGCAAGCGCTGGCGCATCCCAATTGGAAGATGGGGAAAAGGATCACGACCGATTCAGCGACCCTGATGAATAAGGGATTTGAGGTTATCGAGGCGCGATGGCTTTTTGCCATGCGCCCAGAGCAGATAGACGTAGTGATTCACCCGCAGTCGACGATTCACTCGATGGTGGAATTCGTGGATGGTTCGATTTTGGCACAGCTCGGGCCAACTGACATGCGCATGCCCATCCAATATGCGTTAACCTATCCGGAGCGGGTGGCATCCAATGGATTTGCGCTGGATTGGAGCAGCCTGAAGAAGCTCGATTTCGAGCCGGTGCCGCTGAAGAAGTTCCCGTGCTTAAAATTGGCGAAGCAGGCGATGGAAGCGGGCGGCGCAGCGCCATGCGCGCTGAATGCGGCCGATGAGGAAGGCGTCGCAGCGTTTTTGGATGGCAGGCTGGCTTTTACGGAAATTGCTGAAGTGATTGGCAGGGTATTAGAGCGAATGCCGGGAATTGCGCTTCACGGGATGGATGATGTGCTGAACGCTGACAAGGAAGCGCGTCGAATCGCGCGTGAGGAAATTGAGAAGAGGAAGAATTGAGCGATGACGCATAGCTGGGTGGGAATCGTTGCAGCAGCAATTGGACTGGGTATCATGATCCTGGTCCATGAGTGGGGCCACTTTATTGTGGCGCGGCTATGCCATGTGCGCGTGGATGTTTTCTCGATTGGATTTGGGAACCGCATTTTCGGGTGGAAACGCGGCAACACGGATTACCGCATCAGCGTGTTTCCTCTGGGCGGCTACGTCAAGATGGCGGGTGACAACCCCTCAGAAGAGCGCACTGGTTCTCCGGATGAGTTTTTAGCGCGGCCGCGATGGCAGCGGGTGCTGATCGTGCTGGCAGGGCCAGCGATGAACGGCGTGCTGGCGCTCGCATTGATGTGGGGACTCTACATGGCCGGCATACCAGTGGCGCGCTACATGCAGGAGCCCGCTCAAGTAGCAGGCGTGATTCCCGATTCGCTGGCGGCGCGGGCTGGATTGCGGCCGGGAGATAAAGTAGTTTCCATTAATGGAACGAAGGTCTCGACGTGGGGTGATGTGTCGTCCGATGCAGGTATTGTCCCGGGCATGCCGCTAACGTTAACCGTGGAGCGCGACGGCGCGATTCTTCCCATCCACGAAAACGTGCCGAAAGACGTCTCAGATTTCGCAAGTGTGCTGGGCTATCCGAAAGCCGGGCCTGTGGTGGTTGATTCTGTCCAGCCAGGATTTCCGGCGGCTAAGGAAGGACTGCAGGTCGGAGACGAGATTTTGTCGGCAGACGGAGTAAACTATCCGAACCCCGCCTTGATCCCCTACATGATTCGTTCATCGGAAGGACGGCCGGTTTCCCTGACCATCCAGCGGAAAGGCAAAGATCTGGACTTGGTCATCACGCCGACTTACGCTAATCCTGATCAGACTTCAAAACGCTGGGTGATTGGGGCGCTTTTCGCGCCTAAGGACATGGTGCGGCGGTCGCTGCCGGTGGGAGAAGCGGCGGAACAATCGTGGATGTACAACTCCTCGATGGTGAAAGAAATCGGCAAAGTTTTCGCCGGACTCTTTTCAGGGCGCGTTTCGATTAAGGAACTTGCCGGGCCTGTGGGGATTGTGAAGATATCGACGGAAGCGGCGAAGAATGGCATGGCCGATTTCATCAGCTTCATGGCGTTTCTCAGCCTGAACCTGGGCATAGTGAATCTGCTGCCGATTCCGATTATGGATGGCGGGCACGTGGTGATTTTTGCGCTGGAAGGCGCGCTGCGGCGCGATTTGAGTGTTAAGATGAAAGAGCGATTCGTGGCCGTGGGGCTGGTGTTTTTGCTGGCGCTGCTGGCGTTTGTGACTTACAACGACGTGGTCCTCCGAGTACTGAACCGCTGACATGACTTCCACCGCAGCACGCCGGGTTTCTACGGGCGAACGCATCAACGTGCACGAGAAGCCGGGGCAACTTCAAAAACAACTGGCGGCACGCTCGATCCGGCTCACGCGCCAGCGCAGAGTTGTGCTGCAAGTGATGGATACGGCTTCGCGGCACATGGATGCAGGCGAGATTCTAGTTCGCGCGCAGAAGATCGATCCGCGAGTTACGCGCGTCACCGTTTATCGAACGCTGGATCTATTGAAGCATCACGGTTTGATCGACGAGCTTGACCTTCTTCATCTCCGCGGGCATCGGCACTATTATGAAAGCCACGGTCCGCGCGACCACATTCACATAGCCTGCCTGCGATGCGGAAAAGTGCGCGAATTTGAGAGCGAGTTATACGAGCAGCTCAAGCGGCAGATCGAGCAGGATTGCGAAATGAGCATCACGCTGGCGCGTACCGAAGTGGGCGGATACTGCAAAAACTGCAGCAGTTAGTTGTGTGCTTTTCTATTGTTAATCTGCGGTGAATCAGATTCTAGCGCTGCGTCCTGTGATTCGGCTGGCAGCATCGAGGCGAACGAAGAATGATCGCGTGGCTGCCAGGTCGCGCTGAATTTGGCCGCGGAGGGCCTCCGGCCCTGAGAATTTTTGCTCGCTTCGTAAGCGATGCCAGAAGCGCACTTCCAAAGGGCCTGCGGTGATCTCCTCAGAAAAATCGAAAAGATGACTCTCGATGGATAACCGCGTGCCGTCAAACGTGGGGCGAACGCCCACATTCGTGGCCGCGCGACAACATCGCCCGCGCACGATTGCTTCGGTGGTGTAAACGCCGCGCGCGGGAAGCAGTTGCTGTTCTGTGGCCAGGTTGAGCGTGGGAAACACGAAGAGGCGGCCGGTGCCGGTGCCAGTGCGAACTTCCCCTGCGAGCGAGAATGCCCTTCCAAGAAGCCTCGCCGCTCGCGACATATTACCGGCGGAAACGGCCGCACGGATTGCCGAGCTGGAGACGATAGCGCCGCGTACGATGACCGGTGGAGCGCATTCAACCTCAAGGTCGAACTCACGGCCCAGTTTCTTAAGAGTTTGAACGTCGCCAGCCTGACGATGGCCGAAGCGAAAGTTTTCCCCGACAAGAACAACTTTCGCGTGCAGGGCGTTGACTAGGATACGTTCGACAAATTTCTCCGGCGGCATCGCGGCGAGCGCCATGTCAAACGTCATCACAAATACCGCGTCCAGGCCAAGCCCTTCCATGCGCGTTAGGCGCTGCGAAAGAGTTTCGATGAGCGGCGGCGCGGCCTCGGGCCTAAGGAGTCGGAGCGGATGCGGAGAAAAAGTAAGCGCGGCGGAGAGGCAATTCTCGCGGCGGGCGCGTTCGACCACGCGTTCGAGAATTTTTCGGTGACCGCAGTGCACACCGTCAAAATTGCCGATGGTCATCACCGTGCGCGAATCTCCAATGCGGGCGGCCCATTCTTCCGCCGAATGAACGACGATGAAGCTCATTACAGATTGACCTCAAATTGAAGGCCATCATAGGCGAGCTGGACATCAGCGGGGAGCTTGGCATTGGTGGCTTGGTGGCCCAGGTCGTGGCAAATGTGCGTGAACCAGGCGTGCTTCGGCGTCAGCTCACGAATGAGCGCTAACGACTGATCGACGGTGGAATGCATAGGATGGGGAGTATAGCGAAGCGCGTCGAGAATCAGGTGGTCGAGGCCGCGAAGCAAGTTCTTTGAGGCGGACGGTACCGAACTAAAATCGGTGAGGTAAGCGAAGCTACCGATTCTGAAGCCGTGGACAGCAAGCGGGCCGTGTTGTGCGGGAACCGGAATGATATGCGCGCCGAAAAGATCGAACGGGCCATCGAGAGAATGGAGTTCAACCTGTGGAATTGAGCTTTCCGCGGACTGCGGCTCGAAAACATAGGCGAAAGTGCGGCGGAGAATCGCGAGCGTTTCCACCGCGGCGAAAATGGAAATGGCAGATTTTTGTTTGGCATTGAAAGGGCGAATATCGTCGAGGCCCAAAATGTGATCGGCATGGGCGTGCGTGTAAAGAATCGCGTCGAGGTGATCCAGATTTTCGCGCAGCGCTTGCTGGCGGAAATCGGGAGTGGTGTCCACCACAACACTGCGGCCACTATAAGCGAGCAGGACCGACGGCCGCGTGCGCTTGTCGTGAGGATCCTGTGAGCGGCAAACTTCGCAGCGACAGCCAAGCGTCGGGACGCCCATCGAAGTGCCGGAGCCCAGAACGGTGACTGTGAGTTGGTTGAATCGAGAGTGATCGTTGCTGTCTTCTGCAGGCATGCCGCTAGCGCGCGCCTTTGGCCCCTTCGCGCATCTTTTTTGCGGCGGCCTTGGAAATTTCCATGTAGGAGAGCTTGAGGCTGCCGAGGACTTCGGAAAGCAGCGATTCCTCTTCCGCTGCGAGGTTGCCGCGCGTTTTTTCGCGCAACACGTCGAGCATATCAATCATTTCCCGCGCGCCTTCAAGATCAAGATACGCCTGGCCAGTCGCAGGATCGGGGATGCCGCCCAGAAGCGCTGCGGCATTTCGCGCGAGCAGATCTATCAGCAACTGAAAATTCTTGTCGGGTTTTATGGAATTCTCATGCGCTGCCGTTTGCTGCGAACCTGGTGCAGGCGGTGCGGGCTTTTCAGATTTGCCGGCTTGCGGAGGCGAGACCGGCTGCGGTTTCGACTGCTCTCGCGTCTGCTGCTCAGCGATCTCCGGACGCAGTTCGCCTTCGGAGGTGAATAGGCGCCGGTCTACGACGCGAAAGGATTCTTCGTTTTTTGGCTCAGCCACCAAAGGCTCCTTACTAATTTTCAGGGCTACCGCGGAATGGCAAGTGATAGTTTACCATTATGGCTTGCTGGGCGTCACGGTCTGTGGGAATTCCACCTTGTAAGCAATTGCCGCCTGCCTTAGAGTGTCCGATTGCCTGAGGAGCAGTTCATTCGTGCGGTCTGATATAAAGGAACTGAATCAACGCAGACCAAAGGCGCGACGAAACCGGCGCCGGTCGCGCAGGGTTGACGACGCAGGGAAGCTGTTCGAAGGATTAGTGGCTCTGCAGAAGCGTTTGCGCGGTCCGAGCGGTTGTCCCTGGGACCGCGAGCAGACGCACCAGACTCTGCGCCCATTTCTCGTGGAGGAAGCTTACGAAGTCCTGGACGCTCTGGATTCGAATGACACTCAGAAATTCGCCGGGGAACTGGGGGATTTACTGTTGCAAGTCGTGTTTCACTCAGAATTGGCCAAAGAAGCTGGCGAGTTCGATATTTCGGATGTGATTCGTGGCGTGCATTTGAAAATGGTGCGCCGCCATCCTCACGTTTTCGGTAAAGTGAAGGCGCGAAGTTCCGCACAAGTGCTCAAGAATTGGGAACAGATCAAGGCCGAGGAGCGAGCGGGTGAGCCTAAGAAGACAGAGCAAGTAGATTCGGTGTTGAACGGCGTGCCGCGCGGACTTTCAGCGTTACTTGAAGGCTATCAGTTGAGCCGGCGCGCTTCGAATGTGGGCTTCGACTGGAAAAATGCGGAAGGGATACTCGAGAAAATTGTTGAAGAGGTCGAGGAGATTCGTGCGGAGCTAGTCAAGGCGAAAACAGCGCCGGCGAAAAATCAAGGCGAAGTGGAAAATGAAGTCGGTGATTTATTTTTCGCGATTGTGAACCTGGCGCGTTTTATGGGCATCGAGCCGGAGCGTGCGCTGAAGCGCGCGAATGAAAAGTTCAAGGAACGCTTTCAGTGGATGGAGCGAAAGGCGCAAGGGCAGGGAAGTCGGCTCGCCGACGTTACTCGCGCGGAGATGGAAGAATTATGGAACGAGTCGAAGGCTCGGGCGTAGCGCGTAAGCCGATCACCGTGCGTCATTGTTCGACGCTTGATGAATATGAGGAGTGCGTGCGCCTGCAACTGATTACCTGGGGCGAGGACTTGGTGGTTCCGTCGGGACTCTTTGTGGTCGCGCGCGAAACTGGCGGGCAAACTCTAGGCGCATTCGCAGGCGATCAGATGGTTGGATTCACGCTGGGACTCGCCGGCTTCCATGAAGGCAAGCCTATTATTCATTCTCACATGACCGCCGTGCTGGCCGAGTTTCGCGATCGAGGTATCGGCCGAATGCTCAAGCTGGCGCAACGAAACGATTGCCTTGCGCGCGGGATTCACCTGGTTGAATGGACTTTCGATCCGTTGGAATTGAAGAATGCGCATTTCAATATCAACCGGCTTGGCGCGGTGGTGAAGCGCTACATTCCGAACTGCTACGGCATTACGGAGAGTCCGCTGCATGCGGGATTGCCAACGGACAGGCTGGTTGCTGAGTGGTATCTTGATTCGCCTCGGGTAAATGCCATTCTGCGCGGCGAGACGCCAAAAGTCAGCGCCGGAACGGCGCGCATCTCGATTCCGCAGGATATCAGCAGCAGGAAACAACGGGATCCCGCCGCAGGTGAGCGCGTGCAAGCAGCCATGCGCAAGCAGTTCCTGGAAAACTTGAACAAAGGCTTTGTGGTTACTGGATTGGAGATTGGGCCAAAAGAAGCAAACTATGTATTTGAAGAGAGCCAGCGCATCGCGTCGCAAATTGCCACCGGATAATTAGAGAAAAGAGGGAAGGAATGCGTATCGAAAGTGTGACATTGCGGGAAATCCATGTGCCATTAGTGATGCGCTTCGAGACGAGTTTCGGCGCAACGACGGAGCGGCGAATTTTGCTGGTGGAAGTGAAGGCGGACGGCGTGAGCGGGTGGGGGGAATGCGTGGCAGGCGAGGTGCCTTACTATTCACCGGAAACAGTTGAGACCGCGTGGCTGATTTTGCGTGAATTCCTGTGGCCGGAGCTGCGCGCGAAGGAATTTCGCGCAGCTAGCGAAGTGTCGGATATGCTGGCGCACACTCGCGGCCACAATATGGCCAAAGCCGGGCTGGAATCGGCGATTTGGGACGCTGAAGCAAAGCAGAAGAATATGCCGCTGTGGAATTTGCTCGGCGGCACGCGGCAGGAAATCCCTTGCGGCGTATCCATTGGAATTCAGCCGACCGCTGAGCAATTGCTCGCCAATGTAGAAAAAGAACTCGCAGCGGGCTATCAGCGTATCAAGATCAAAATTAAGCCGGGACGAGACGTGAAACTCGTCGAGGCGGTGCGAAAGCGCTGGCCGCAGATTCGACTGATGGCGGATGCAAACTCTGCATACACGCTGGAAGATATAGCGATTCTGAAACAACTCGACCCGTTCACCCTGATGATGATTGAGCAGCCGCTCGGCTGGGACGACATTTACAGCCACGTGAAGCTGCAAAAACAACTCAAGACTCCGATTTGTCTGGATGAATGCATCCACGAGTACCATCACGCCGTGGCCGCCATTGAGATGGGTGCCTGCCGCATCATCAACATGAAAATGGGGCGTGTAGGAGGACATACGGTCATGCGGCAAATCCATGATTTGTGCAAGAAAAATGGGGTGCCCATGTGGTGTGGGGGAATGCTCGAGTCTGGGATCGGCCGCGCGCACAATATTGCTCTTTCGACGCTCGAGAATTTTACGCTGCCGGGCGATGTGACGGCGAGCAAACGATATTGGGCGGAAGACATTGTGGAGCCAGAGGTTGAAGTAACACCTAAAGGAACAATTAAAGTTCCGACGAGCGCTGGGATTGGATATGAACCAAAACTTCAACGAATTGAAAAGCTCACAGTCCGCAAAGAGGTGCTCGCCTAACTGGTGGAACGGCCGCGTCATCCCGTATTGCTCTACACATTAATTCTATTGATGGTGCTCGCGTGGTCCTTTAACTTCATCATTGCCAAGATCACACTGGAGCACCTGAATCCGTATGCGTTGACTTCATTTCGTATCGTTCTCTCGGGAATTTTTATGCTGCCCATTTACTTCGCCATGCCGGCGCGCGCCCGCTTTGAACGAAAGGACTTCTGGATGTTTGCAGTGCTCGGTTTTTGGGGAGTAGCGGTCAATCGTGGGCTGTTCATTCTGGGGCTGAACTTCACTACGGCATCGCATTCCGCCTTAATCGTGGCGAGCGCGCCGATATTGATTTTGATGCTGGCTCGCGCGCACCGGCTGGAATCTGTGACCTTGGCAAAAGTTGCAGGCATGGCGATTTGTGTTGCAGGGATCGTGGTTCTCATAAGCGGCGATAAGACGCAGCCGCATCACGGCACGTGGTTGGGCGACTTAATCACATTAGGAGGAACAATCGGGTTCGCCATATATGCCGTGTCGGCAAAGAAAGTCGCGCGGCGCTACGACACCATTTCTATGAATACCTATTGCAATTTGGCAGGCGCGCTCTTTTTGTTGCCACTGGCGATGCGGGAGGCACTCCGGCTGAACTGGGGTGCTGTAGGCGCGATTGGATGGCTTGGGCTGGCGTATGCGGTGCTCATTTCTTCCATCGCCGCATACTTGGTTTTCTTTTGGGCGCTGGCCCACGTGTCGGCATCGAGGCTCGCCGCGTTCACATATATCGAGACTCCTTTGGCGACCATTCTCGGAGTGATTATGCTTGGAGACAAACTGACCGGCGCGGTGTTGCTCGGCGGAGGTCTGATTCTCGCAGGAGTGTATTTGACGGAGTTTGGGCCGGGCAGCGAGGAAGTGCCTGTTGAAAGCGCAGGAGTATAGCTGGCAAGGCTTTGTGCTAAACTCCGCGCTGTTTGATGCGCGACGCTAATTAGAGTCGCGACGCAAAGTAACACTTCAAGGGGAATGATGCCGAAAGCGAAGCGGATTGCGGTGATCCCCGGCGACGGAATTGGAAAAGAAGTAACGCCGGAAGGTGTGAAAGTGCTTGAGGCAGCGTGCGCTGCCAGCAGCCAGGAAATCTCGTTTAGTTATTTCGATTGGGGCGCGGACCGTTTTTTGAAGGATGGCACCACACTGCCAGCGGGAGCTCCAGAAATGCTGCAGCGCGATTTCGACGCTATTTTGTTCGGGGCTGTAGGCGATCCGCGAATTCCTTCCAACCAGCACGCTGCGGATATTCTTCTGGGCCTGCGATTCAAGCTCGACTTGTACGTGAATGCGCGGCCGTGCATTCTTTTCGATAAACGATTGACGCCACTGCGAGATCGCACGGAGCAGGACATCAACTTCATTGTGTTTCGTGAAAACACGGAGGGAGCGTACGCCGGAATAGGTGGCAACTTCAGGCAGGGAACAGTGGATGAGATTGCGTTGCAGGAGGACGTCAATACGCGAAAAGGGGTCGAGCGTATTATCCGGTACGCGCTCGATTACGCACGGCGCAAAGGCCTGAAGCGCATTTGTATGAGCGACAAGTCGAATGCCATGACTTACGGGCATGGACTGTGGCAACGGGTGTGGAAGAGTCTGCAGCACGAGTACGCTGAACTCGAAACGCGACACCTCTATGTGGACACGCTGATGATGGAAATGGTGCGCGATCCGTCGCAGTTCCAGGTGATCGTCACATGTAACATGTTCGGCGATATTGCCAGTGATTTGGGTGCGCAACTGTCGGGAGGGCTGGGGCTGGCGCCGTCGGGAAACATCCATCCTGGACAAGTCTCGCTTTTTGAGCCTGTGCACGGCTCTGCGCCGAATATTGCCGGGAAAAATATTGCGAATCCGCTAGGCTCCGCTCTCGCTGGGGCTATGATGCTTGAATATCTGGGGCTTGAACGCGAAGCGGTTGCGGTGCAGAACGCAGTGCGAGCCGCGGTTCGGGAAGGAAAGACTACCCCGGATCTTGGCGGCAAAATGGGCACGCAAGAGCTTGGAGACTGGCTCGCCGAGCGTATTTCCAAGCAAGGCCTGACAGGGGCCGGAGCTCAGGCATAATACTCGTATTCGCGGTCCGGTTTTCGGCGCATCCCGGAGACCAGCAGGATTCCGAGCAGAAATCCCCCGACGTGCGCCCACCAGGCGACACCGCCTTCCGCTGCTTTGCCAAGCGAGCCAAGGCCACTCAGGAATTGTATAAGGAACCACAGTCCGATAAAAAGGACTGCGGGTAGGCGCGCGAAAAACCACCAGAAAAATAAAGTCACAAGCGTGAGGATTTTCGACGAAGGAAAGAAAACAATGTACGCGCCAAGCACCCCAGCAATCGCTCCGCTCGCGCCGAGCGAGGGAATCGTAGAGCCTAAGCTGAAGAGGGTCTGCGCCACCGCAGCGCCGAGGCCGCAGAGAATATAAAAGCCGAGATAAGGAAGATGCCCCAGGCGATCCTCTACATTGGGGCCAAAAAGCCACAGAAACCACATATTGCCAATGATGTGCAGCCAGCCGGCGTGGAGGAACATCATGGTAAAAAACGGCACGAATCCCTGAGTTAAAGTGAAATGTGAACCAGCCAGTGCCATTTGCGCGCGCGCCGGGATGAGCGAATAGGTCATGACGAATGCCTGCTGGGCTTGCGGAGGCAAAGCAATTTGATAAAAGAACACAGTAAAGTTAGAGATGATCAGTCCTAGCGTGACGGTTGGGAAGTGAACGCGAGGCCGCAGATTTTTTAGAGGGATCATCGAGTGTTTCTTTAAGTGCGGGCGCTCCACGCGAGTTGTTTTGCCGAAAATGCTGACTCAGAGCGCTTGGCTTTGCGCATGAAATTATGAATCTCGCGTAATGATTTAATTCCTCCACGCGCGCCGAGAGCAGTGCAGTTCAAAGCCGATGCCGCGCAGCTAAATTCAAGCACCACTTTAAGTGGCCATTGCCGCAGAATGCCGTACACAATGCCGGCGTGGAAGACGTCGCCAGCGCCGGTGGTGTCCACAGTATCGACGCCGTAGCCTCGGCAGTAATGAAATCGTGTGCCGTCCCAGGCAAGTGCTCCGAGGCGACCTAAGGTAGCACCTACGACTTTGCAGCCGAAGCGATTTAAAATTCGCGGCAGAGTCGTGAGAAGACGGGAGCTGTTCATTATGCGCGCGGGAAATTCCCGCGATGCGAAGAGATAATCGGTTCTTTCAAGTAACCCTTTAACTCCAGAATAAACATTGTCGATATCGGCGACGACAGGAATTTGCGCAGAACGCGCCAATCGCGCCGCGTGGGCTGCGGCAGCGACGTCATGGCCATCGACGAGCAAGATCCTTGATTTCGTTATCCAACTTTGCTGCAGATGATGAGGCCGCAAAGTCAGCCTGGTATCACGCTTCCAAAGGATGGTGCGCTCGCCTGACTTTTGATCGACGAGGATGAACGAAAGCTGACTCAAGCAATTCTTGGCGCGAATGAGATGAGATTCGATGCCAGCCACACGGAGTTCGCGCTGCTGTAGCGCGCCGGCAGAATCATCTCCGATTGAACCGACATAGCGTGCCGATAGTCCCCAGCGTCTGCAGGCAATCAGGGCGGTTGCGATTTGACCGCCCGGGCAAATCGCCGTCGAACAAAGTTCAAGCTTTGAATTAAATTGTGGAAAGTGCGGGAGTTCAATTACGGTGTCGGTCGCGTTGATTCCCACACCAGCGACGTCAACCATGCGAACTCGCGTCTGACGATGGGGCATAGGCACGTACTTTAGTGGAGCCGTGGGCGATTGGGAAGCGGAACCGCGACAAAGCGGAAAGATTTATGGGCTGACTGATTGCGTGCGATGCACGGCTGTGATAATAGTTCTTTCTTGCTGCGCGCAACTCAAGTGCTGATGCGCACAGAAAAGTCGGCCCGCCGACAAGCCGAATGCCGCCTCGTGAATCGGAAGCCATTATTTTGCAGAGTTATCCGCTCGGCGAAGCCGATCGCTTGGTTAGCTTTCTCAGCCGGACAATGGGTCGCGTGCGCGGCGTGGCTGCCGGAGCGCGCAAGACCAAGAGCAAATTCGGCTCGACGCTCGAACGCATGTCGTACGTGCGTATTTGGTTCTTTGAACGCGAAACGCGCGAGCTTGTGCGCATTGGCCAGTGCGAGCTGATCGAATCGTTTGTCACCGTGTTTCGCGATTATTCGGCGGGAGTGGCGCTAGCGCTCTTTGCTGAAATTGCCGAGGCTGTTCTGCCGGAACGCGAGCCTGCAGATCCATATTTTCGACTGCTTTTGCTTTCAGCGCAGAGCATCAAGCGCGACAAGCAGATAGAATTGCCCCTGGCATATTTCGCCCTATGGACGGTCCGCCTCGGAGGATGGCTCGGCTCGTTCGAAAGTTGCGCCCGCTGCGGTCAGAGTTTGGCGCCGACTGCTTATGTGAGCGCTTCGGGTCCGAGTATTTTGTGCGTCAAGTGCCGTGTGCCGGGAATGCGGGTTCTCCCGGAAAGTGCCAGGGCCACCGCGAAAAAAATGTTGAATGAAAGTCTCGACAAGTTAAGCTCCAGTGACTTCACCAAGCCTGCGCTGCATGTGCTGACAGAATACCTATTGGATTTGGTGGAGCACCAGGTTGAACGTAAACTGAAAGCGCGCGAAATTCTGGAGAGTGCTTCTTGAGCCCAATGCCGATCGCTGCGAAGCAGTTAAAGGAAAACATGAGAAGTGCAACAGGCCAACGGAAACAGCCGGGACTATCCCTCCAGGCCATGATCTTTGCTTTGGAGAACTACTGGTCTGACCAGGGTTGCATTGTTCAGCAGCCTTACGATGTGGAGGTCGGGGCGGGAACTATGCATCCGGAAACTTTTTTTCGTGTGCTTGGGCCAAATCCCTATCGCGTGGTTTATGTGCAGCCCAGTCGAAGACCTGCGGACGGGCGTTACGGGGAGAATCCGAATCGCCTGTACAAGCACTCGCAACTTCAAGTGATACTTAAATCTTCGCCAGTTGATGTGCAGACTCTCTACCTGAATAGCTTGCACGTCCTTGGAATTGACTTGAAGCAGCATGACATTCGATTTGAAGAAGACAATTGGGAATCTCCGACGCTCGGTGCTTGGGGCGTGGGTTGGCAAGTACTTCTAGATGGACTTGAGATTACACAGTTCACTTATTTTCAGCAATCGGGCGGAATGGATCTTGACCCGGTTTCATGCGAACTGACCTATGGGCTCGAGCGCATTGCCGCGTTCCTGCAAGGCGTGGATAGCGTGTTTCAGTTGCGCTGGTCAAACACGTCGACTTATGGAGACATTCGCTTGGCGGAGGAGCAGCAATTCTCTGCATACAGTTTCGAGTGGGCTGACCCCAAGCGCACACGCGAAATGTTTGATCTTTGCGAGAAGGAAGCAAAGGCGATTCTGGCGCGGCGCGAGCGGCCAGCGGTAGGGATAGCAGGGAAGCAAGTGGCACCGATACTGGCTGCGTACGACTTTTGCTTGAAGTGTTCGCATTTATTCAATGTATTGGACTCGCGCGGAGCGATTTCCACTACCGAAAGAGCGGTGCTGATTGCGCGAGTGCGTGCGCTCTCATGCGAAGTGGCCAGAGACTATTGCGTGATCCATGGATGGAGCGAATCGTTGGCGGAACTCGGTGACGCAAACCAACGCCCAGTGGAGCAGGTGCGCCGATGAAGGATCGTGGCGCATTTTTGTTCGAGATTGGATGTGAAGAGATCCCAGCGGGACTACTGAAAAAGGCTGCAGATGAGCTTAAAGTATTACTTGAGAAGCATCTAAGCGCAAACGGAATTTTTATCGAGCCGCTTTCGACATATGGTGCGTCCCGTAGATTGGCTGCGATGTGCAGCGCAGTTCTACTGCAGCAAGCCGACGAGCGCACGGAGGTCCTGGGACCGCCGAAGTCGATTGCCTTTGATAATGTCGGCCAGCCGACGAGAGCTGCGGAGAGTTTCTCTGAGAAGCAGGGCATTCCTATGTCGAATCTGTATACGACGATTACTCCGCGCGGAGAATACTTGGCGGCAGCGCGCGTGATTCATGGAAGGCCGGCGCGTGAGATTCTTGCAGAGGTTCTGCCGGGCGTTATGCACGAACTCACTTTTCCTCGTTCTATGTATTGGACGGGTAAAAAGGGAGCGCGCTTCATCCGGCCGGTGCGGTGGATTGTCGCGCTGCTGAATGGAAAAGTAGTTCCGTTCGAATATGAGATGGTCAGGTCAGGCAACGCGACCGAGGGCCATCGCTTTCTTGGGCGTTCGAAGATTCAAGTCAGCGGCCCGAAGAATTACGTCGAGAAACTGCGCCGCAATTTCGTGCTGGTTGACCCTGCCGAGCGCCAGAAGAAGATCGAACGCGAAATTCGCAGCATCGTCGCAAAAGGGAAGTGGCGACTACATGAGGATGCGGGCCTGCTGGAGCTGGTGACTTACCTGAATGAATATCCGACGGTGATTCGAGGAGACTTTGACGCTGAATATTTGGAGCTGCCTTCCGAGGTGACCGTAACGGTCATGCGGGACCACCAGAAATATTTTGCCGTCGAGAATCGCCAGGCAGAAATTGAGCCTCATTTTCTTGCGGTGATCAATTTGGACAAAGACCGCGCGGGGCTGGTGCGCCAGGGACACGAAAGGGTTCTGCGCGCCCGGCTCGCCGATGCGCAGTTTTTCTGGCGGGCGGATCAGAAGCGTCGACTCGCCGACTATAACGAAAAATTGGCGCACGTTACGTTTGAATCTCGGCTAGGCAGCTACCGCGACAAGACGGAGCGCATGCGGCATCTCGCACGCAAAATCGCAGGCAACTGGTTCGACTCGGGAATTCACGGCGCGGATGTTGGTGCCGCTGACCGAGCCGCGCAACTTTCAAAGTGTGATCTCGCTACAGAAATGGTGCGCGAGTTTACAGAACTGCAGGGAGTCATGGGCGGACTCTATGCCAGAGTTCAAGGAGAAGATGAAGAAGTTGTGTGGGCAATCTACGAACACTACAAACCGGTTGGCACAGAAGATTCCATTCCGAGAAATCTGACGGGGTGCGCTGTTTCAATCGCCGATAAACTTGATTCGCTTGTGGCATGCTTTGGGATCGGAATCATACCGTCAGGCTCAAGTGACCCCTTCGCACTGAGGCGAGCTGCTTCGGGAATAGTTCAGATTTTACTTGAACGCGGCATTCCTTTATCCCTGTCGGCCGCGGTCTCTGCGAGCGCTCAGACGCTGAAGGCCAATCCACCGAAAATCGACGTCGGCGGCGAAGCCGAGAAACAGGTTTTGGATTTCATTGGTGATCGCGCCAGATATTTGCTTCGCGAAAAATATGGATTTGGTTATGACGAAGTCAATGCCGCCATGGCTGCGGGGGCAGATGATTTGGTGGACGTGCGAAATCGCGTGCTGGCGCTGAAGGCCATCCGGCACTCGAAGAACTTCGCGCCGCTGGCGATTGCCTTTCGGCGAATTCGCAAAATTCTCGAAAAGGCCGGGCCGGATGGCGGGCGCGGGGGCAGCGTGAATTTGGAATTGTTGCAACTTGCTGCGGAGAGAGACCTTCAGCGCGAAGCGCGTGC
The DNA here is from genome assembly GCA_035933545.1 of Candidatus Acidiferrales bacterium. Classification (GTDB taxonomy): domain Bacteria; phylum Acidobacteriota; class Terriglobia; order Acidiferrales; family UBA7541; genus DAHUXN01. Next base: position 26,860 of record DASYYQ010000080.1, read on the forward strand.
TCTGGCAGAGCGAGCGGGCAAGCACAAGCGCGCCGGCGAATATAAAGAAGCGCTTGAAGCCATTTCGGAATTACGACCGACAGTGGATCGATTTTTCGATGACGTTCTGGTGATGGATAAGGATGAGGCAATCCGAAGGAATCGCCTCGCCCTCCTTGCTGGACTGCTAAAGGAATTTTCGACGATTGCGGATTTTTCGGAAATGGTTGCAGAGGAGAAGTGAGCGTCCGGTCTTCAGTAGCTGGAATGTTTCGCCCTGGCAGCTCTTAATTGTCGGCGCGTCGACAAAATCGACGCAAGCTAAAACTAAATCATACGAAAACGAGGACACTTGTGAAATACGTTTACTTTTTTGGGGCAGGGAAAGCGGAAGGCAACGGGAAAATGAAGGACGTGCTCGGCGGCAAAGGAGCCGGACTGGCGGAAATGACGCGAATTGGACTGCCGGTTCCCGCAGGTTTCACTATTTCTACTGAGGCATGTGACTTCTATTTCAAAAACAATAGGAAATACCCAAAGGAATTGTCCGCGCAAGTAAAGGCAAATCTGGCGCGTCTGGAAAAGGCCACGCGGAAGAAGCTCGGCGATCCGAATGACCCACTGCTTGTCAGCGTACGCTCCGGCTCCGCGCGCTCCATGCCCGGAATGATGGAGACCATTCTTAATCTTGGACTGAACTCTAAATCCGTGGAAGGGCTTGCCAAGAAAACTGGCAATGAGCGGTTTGCTTATGACGCTTATCGACGATTTGTACAGATGTACTCGAGCGTCGTGATTGGGCTGCCCAAAGAGGAACTCGAAGAGAAGCTTAGGAGCTTAAAGAATCGCTTGAATGTTAAAGACGATACGCAAATTCCTGCCAATCAACTGAAACAGCTCGTGCGCGATTATATGGATTACTTCGAGGAGAAAACCGGAAAGGCGTTTCCTGAGGATCCTCAGGAGCAGCTCTGGGGCGCCATAGGCGCTGTGTTTGAATCCTGGATGGGAGAGAAGGCGGTCACTTACCGGCGCGTGGAGAAAATTACCGGCCTGCTTGGTACCGCCGTCAACGTGGTGCAAATGGTCTTTGGGAATAGCGGCGACAACTCCGGCACTGGCGTGTGTTTCACGCGCGACCCCTCCACGGGTGAGAAGGACTTCTTCGGAGATTTTCTGGTCAACGCGCAGGGCGAGGATGTGGTGGCCGGAATTCGCACGCCCATGCACTTGAAAGAAATGGCGAAGCTGATGCCGAAGGTTTACAAGCAGCTTGAACACGTAAGGAAGACGCTCGAGCGGCACTATCGCGACATGCAGGATTTGGAATTCACGGTCGAAAATGGAACGCTCTACATGCTGCAAACGCGCACGGGCAAGCGTTCGCCCGCGGCGACGTTTCGAATTGCGATGGACATGGCCAATGAAGGCCTCATCACGCGCGAGGAAGCTATCGAGCGAATCCAGCCCGATGATGTTGAGCGGCTGTTCTATCCAGTGATTGCGCCATCGACGAAAAGGGAAGAGTTGGCCAAACGCAAAATCGCCACGGGCGTGAATGCAGTTCCGGGCGCGGCGGGCGGCAAGGCTGTGTTCACGGCGCACGAAGCAGAAGATTGGGCTTCGCGAGGGGAAAAGGTAATTTTGGTGCGGCGCGAAACAAGCCCTGAGGATGTGGGCGGGATGCACGTCGCACAGGGAATATTGACGGCGACGGGCGGTAAGACGAGCCATGCTGCGGTGGTGGCGCGCGGCTGGGGCAAGTGCTGCATCGTAGGCTGCGAAGTGCTGGACATTGATTATCCGAAGAAAGTGATGCATGTGAACGGGCGTACGGTTTCGCAAGGCGACTGGCTAACGCTTGATGGCAGCGAAGGCGCCGTTTACGAAGGGCAAATTGAGCTCGCGCGACCGGAACCGCCGAAGGCCTACTCCGTGGTGATGGGCTGGGCCGACGATGTGCGCAAGCTGGGAGTGCGCACAAATGCAGATACACCCTTTGACGCGCGGCGTGCGCGCGAAATGGGCGCTGAAGGCATTGGCCTTTGCCGAACTGAGCACATGTTTTTCAAAGACTTCGAGCAGCCGGAGAAAAGCATCGAGCGGCAGTTAGCTATACAAGAAATGATTGTCGCGGATACCCGCGAGAGCCGGCAGAGGGCGCTCGACAAATTATTGCCATTCCAAAGGCGCGATTTCATCGGAATTTTTGGGGCTATGGATGGTCTGCCGGTGACCATTCGACTAATTGATCCACCCCTACACGAATTTGTTCCTCACGAAAGGCAACAGCAGCAGGATTTGGCGAAGAAAATCGGCGTACCGGTAGAAACAGTGATTCGTCGCGTTGAACAATTGCATGAAGCGAATCCCATGCTTGGACACCGTGGGTGTCGGCTGGCGATCACCTATCCAGAAATTCTAGAGATGCAGGTGCGCGCGATAATTGAAGCGGCGATTGAATGTCAGAAGCGTGGAGTTAAAGTATTTCCTGAGATTATGCATCCGCTCACGATGGCCAAAAAAGAAATGAAAATTCTGGAAGAGGCTACAAGAACAGTCGCCGATAAAATCATTGCAGAGCATAAAGTGAAGCTTCAATATCTCGTCGGCACTATGATTGAGCTTCCGCGCGCCGCGCTGCTCGCGGACCAAATTGCGGAAATCGCAGAGTTCTTTTCTTTTGGGACTAACGATCTGACACAAACAACCATGGGTCTGTCACGTGATGATGCAGGCAGATTCCTGCCGGAGTATGTTGACGAGAAGAAGGCCGGAATTTTCGCGGCCGATCCGTTCCAAACTCTCGATCAAGAGGGCGTAGGAATGCTGATCAAGTGGGCCATTGAAAGGGGCCGGAAGACGCGACCAAAATTGAAAGTAGGCATTTGCGGAGAGCATGGCGGAGATTCACCTAGCGTGAAGTTCTGCCACAAGGTGGGAATGAACTACGTCAGCGCTTCTCCTTTCCGCGTCCCCATCTCGCGCCTCGCCGCGGCTCAGGCGGTAATAGAGGAAAAATCAGCGAAAAAGAATGGCAAGCGCGCAAAGGCTCGGAACTGATGGGGCAATGATTGTTGGTATTGGGATTTGCGGCGGGATGGGGTCCCAAGGAAGACAATGATGTCCGGACGGCTGCTTTATCGCAGTGCTCAAGAAGGCGTGAGCAACTCGCTGGTCGCCTAAGTCGGCATTTTCAAAAAGAAGTACAACCCAAAAAACGCGAAGATAGCATCCGGCGCCCATGCGGCCAGGAACGGGGGCAGTTGTCCGACTGCCCCCATCGCTTCGAAAAGCGCGGCAATCGCCCAGTAGGCAATGGCGATGCCGATAGCGAGCGCAACGCCTCCAACTGCTCCGCGCGTGCCGACTAGCAGTGCAAACGGAATAGACACAAGAATAATAACTGTGCTCATCAGCGGGAAAGCGAACTTCTTGTGCCATTCGATCGACAGGCGAGAGGTTTGGAAACCGGCCTTTTGCAGCCCGCGAATATAATTTCGAAGCTGCCACCAATTCATCTGATTGTATTGAAAAACTTCGCGCTTGAAATAAGTCGGGGGTTCAGAGAGTTCCGGAAAGGAATCCACGACGAATGGACTGTAGGTCGTAACTGTCGCCCCAGAAAAATCCCGCACCCAGCCGCGCTCCAGCACCCAAGAATTGATGTTCGGCTCCCAATAGCTGCGCGTCGCGTAAATGCGGCGTCGTATCTGAAAAGTCGAGGGATCGAGTTCAAAAACATTCAGCCCGCCAAATAAATTATCGTAAGGGTCAAACAACTCATAGTTGTAGATCTTATCGTTTTCGCCGAATATCCACTGGTGAGCCGGCTGAAAATAAGTCTGCGCGGGACGCCCCTTGATTTGATCGTGGAGCGCGTCCTGGCGCTGGTTTGCGTAGGGCAGAAATGTATCATCAAGCAGGAACATCCCGGACGTCAATAGCGCTCCCGCAAGGATCAGCGGCAAAGAAAGCCGAAACAGGCTGACTCCGGAAGCCTTTAGCGCCGTAATTTCGTTGTTCTTCGCAAGCAAGCCCAGAGTGACAAGCGTGGCGACCAGCGCAGCGAGCGGCGCAAGCTGGTAAACCATCATGGGCGCCAGATGGAGAAAGTAGCTGACTACAATGGAGAGCGCGATGTGATTTTTTGCAATGTCTCCTAACAGATCGAATAACGTGAAGGCGTCAAACAGAATCATAAAACAGGCCAGCATGATCGCAAGCCAGTAAACGAACGTGCGCAGCACATAGAGATCGAAAATTAGCGGAAATGCACGCGTGTGATACTCGAAGGGCCGCGAACGCTCGATTTGCAAAGGGACGCGCGCTCCGACCGCCACCGCAGATGGATGCCGCCCCTCTCGCAGGCTTTTTCTTATCCGCAAAATTTCGGAGCGCAGGCGATCAAGCCAGCGCGCCTCCGGACGAATTTGTTCGAGCCTTCGCAAGAGAATTACGGCGACCGCGAAGGTGACGATATTCGCCGTCCACACACCAATTCCAGGAGGCAGAATCCCGTCTTGGGCAAAATGAACGCCGGTGACAAAAAAAAGGTGGTAGCCGCAGATGAGCAGAATTGCCACTACGAATCCGCCGGCCCGCCCGCCGCGCCGCGGACGCACTGCCATAGGAACGCCAAGCAACGCGAAAAGCACACAGGCAACCGGAAAAGCGAAGCGCTGCTGCAACTCCACACGCGCGTCGCGCATGCCGTCATTCTTAACGGAAAGCAACTGACGGATGCTGCGCTCGCGATCGCTCAACACTTTGCGGCTGTTTGCTGCAGCCGAAGACGGATTCGCGACCGGCAAATCGATGGATTCAACAGCGGAGGTCGAGAGGTTATACCGTGCGGGATTCTTGGGGTCGAATTCATGCGTCGCAACATCATTCAACTGAAGTGTCAGCTTGCCCTGCCGCGCATCACCGATTACAATGGCATTCTTTGCCACGGTGACTTTCGAACCCGCAGACGAATTGGATTCCGCCAGGAAGACGCCTCGCCACCGTGTCCCGGACGCGCCAACATCCTGAACGTAGAGGACAATATGCGGAAAACGTTCGTCAAAAACACGCGGTTGAATTGCGACAGAGGCTTGCGTTACGCGCAAGCGATTTTCGAGCGATTCGAGAGTTTGCAGGGAATAGGGCCCTAGCCATAGCGTGATGCAAAAAGTAAGAGCCATAGCAGTTACGGCGATCGCGCCAACGGGAACAAGCAAGCGCCTCAGTCCGATTCCGGAGGCATTCAAGGCTACGATTTCGCTGTCCGCGGAGAGGCGGCCAAGGCCAATCAGCACGCCCACCAGCATGGACATCGGCAGCGTGAAAATTAGAACAGGCGTGAGCGAACAGAGAAGGAGGGTCGCTGTTTCCTTGAAGGTCGCAGCGTGCTGTACCACCAGACTCATCAGCCGCACAAGTTGTGGCACAAAAAAAACGAACGTAAACACGACAAGGCCGAGCAGGAAATTGGAGGCAACTTCGCGGCAAACGTATCGATCAAGAATGCGCATCGGCGAGCAAGGAATTCTAGCATGAGCGCGAGGAACACAATGGAGTCTCGCCCAGCATGAGCCGCGTGCACCTGGTTCTCTTATGGCACATGCATCAGCCGCAATATCGCGATCCGCAGACCAATCAATATGTATTGCCGTGGACGCGTTTGCATGCACTGAAAGATTATTGGGGCATGGTGCGTGCCCTGGAGCCTTTCCCCAATGTCCACGCAACATTCAACATGGTGCCGTCGCTTGCGGCGCAAATTGAAGAATATGCAAGCGGCAGATTCCAGGAACCGTGGTTCGATGCCGCGTTCAAGCCTGCCGCAAAACTGGAAGATTCCGACAAGCAACGGATTCTGTATCGCGCGTTTCAGGTGAATCATGAACGTTTGATGAGCCGTTGGCCGCGGTTCGTAGAGCTTTTTCAGTGGTCGCAGCGGCTGGGGCAAGAACGCGCCATCGCGCAATTTAGTATCCGCGACTGGCGTGACTTGCAATTGCTGTCTCAACTTGCCTGGATGGATGAGGAATATCTCGCCCTCGATCCTGTGGTTTCCAGCCTTTCGCGGCAAGGCTCGAATTTTTCAGAACAAGACAAAGAAAATCTTCGCGCCAAGCAGGCGGAGCTTCTGGGCTCAGTCCTGCCGGAGTATCGCCGCGCCGCCGAAAGCGGGCAGATCGAGATTTCCACCACTCCCTTTTACCATCCCATTTTGCCTCTGCTGTGCGACTCGCAGATCGCGGGCGTTGCGAATTCGTACACTCCTTCGTTAATGCCCCCGTTCCGCTTTCCCGAGGATGCTCGCGAGCAACTCGCGCAAGCGCAGGCGTACCATCAGAATCTTTTTGGGGCAGCGCCGCAAGGGGTATGGCCTTCAGAAGGCTCTGTGTCCGACGAAGTGTTGAACATCGCAGCGGAGTTGGGCTTTCGCTGGTTTGCCACCGACGAAGGCGTGCTGGGCCGCACCCGCAACGTTGGCTTTTGGCGCGACCGGGATGGCATTCCGGAGAATGCGTGCGAATTGTATTCCCCATGGCGCTTCAACGGCGGCGGAAAGGAGATTTACGGCTTCTTTCGCGACCACTATCTTTCTGACCTGATTGGTTTTGTCTATTCGCGCATGGACGCGGCAGAAGCCGCACAGGACTTTCATCGAAGGTTGCGCGCCATAGGCGATCGCGCCAGCCACGAGCACCCAGCGACGGTGTCCGTGATTCTCGATGGTGAAAATGCCTGGGAATACTATCCAGGAAACGGGCGTGAGTTTTTGAAGCAGCTTTATGGGCGTATTGCGAACGATCCGGAAATTTGCGCGCTCACGGCGAGCGAAGCGATCGCCCATGCAGGACACATCGGTACTCTGGGAGGAATATTTCCAGCATCCTGGATCAACGCGAATTTCGATATTTGGATCGGCCACTCCGAGGATATTCGAGCATGGGAGCTGTTGCGCGGCGCGCGCGAGGCTTACGCCAAGGCGCGGGCTGCTGCGCCCGGCTACTCGATCCACAACACCGCCATGCCTGATTTGCAACGCGCCCGTGACGCGTTGTTGGCAGCGGAAGGAAGCGATTGGTGCTGGTGGTATGGCCCTGAACATAGCTCTTTAAATGATCAGGAATTCGATCAGCTTTATCGTAAGCATCTTGCTGAAATCTACCTGGCGTTAAGGCTGCCTGTACCGCAAGAGATCAGCCAGGCTATTAAACGCCCCTCGCTGCTCGTTCGCGCCGTTCCGCCGAACGGCTGGATCGACGCAAGCGTGGATGGGCGCGTGACGTCATATTTTGAATGGCTCGGCGCCGGGTACTATCTTCGTGGCCGCCGAGGCGGAGCCATGCACGGCCAGGCGCAGTTCCTGAACGAGCTGTTTTATGGTTTCAGCAGGGAGCGGATGTTCATTCGCATCGATCCGTCCCGCCAGGCGTTTGGGCTGCTCGGCGATTGCGAATTCAGACTGACTCTCGAAGCTGGTGCGGAGATAAAGCTGTCGGTTCGCTTGCTGCAGGGAAAGCTGGTTGGCTGCAGCGCCGAACGGGGAGGAGCCATGATTGCGGCGTCCGAAGGCTATTTCTGTGCGGCCGTCGGCAAAGTGCTCGAAATTGGTCTCGCGCGTGGCATTTTTTCGCTCGAAGGGCAAAGCGCGATTCGGTTGAGCATCTCGCTTTGGAGTGGGGGATTGCCTTTAGACCTGTTGCCGCGCGAAGGCTCTATCGAACTGCCGCTCGGAGAAGATTTCTTCGCTTGGCCGATTGAGCCGAAGCCAGGACTACCCTCTGCTTAAAGTTCCTTGTAAGTAAATCATTGACATAAATCTGCGCGCATGTATAGTGCGCTAGTATTTTCTCGTTTAAAACGCAAGAACGGTATCCAACCAGAGTGAACACATTTTTCTATTATCTGCGATACGCATTCCGGAGCTTGCGCCGGCGCGGAGCATTGGTTTGTCTGGCAATGATGTTGTGCGGTATTGCGGCGGTTTTCCTCGTGCCACGGCGATATTCCTCTCGACGGACCACTGCAGCTCCAGCTAAGGCTGCGCGCATATCATTTTCGACGGCGTCGAATCGACAAGTTGCTCAAAGCCTTGGTGTAGGTGCCTGGACATTTGAGCCTAACGTCGGCCAGAGCGACTCGCAGGTTGAGTTCACCGCACGTGCGCGCAACGCATCGGTTTTCCTCACGAAAGACAGCATTTATTTCTCGTGGGCAGCAGCTCAGAAGCGAAGCAAGCGCTCCTCCAACGTCGGGCAAAACACGTTGCAGATTCAATTTGCTGGTGCGGAGCAAGGTGCGAAGGCGGTCGGTGAAAACGAGCTGCGCGTTCAGACGAACTACCTTTTCGGCCGCAATCCGGCCCAATGGCATACCAACATTGCGAATTATGCCGCAGTTGTATATCCAACTCTTTATCCGGGCGTAGGAGCGCGAATTTATGGAAGCGCGTCAGGTTTGGAATACGACTTGACGGCGCAGCGTAGCGCCGACCTGCGTCAAATTGAGTTGCGGATCAGAGGCGCCAGGCTCGTCCTCGACCGTCAAGGCGATCTTGTGATGCACACTTCATTTCATACGCTCGTGATGAAGCGGCCGCGTATGTACCAGCCGGAAGATGGGTCGCTCAAGCGAATTTCTGGCGGTTATCGGATGCTCAGCGATGGCGACATTGGATTCGCGATCGGAAAACATCGCACGGCGCTGCCCGTCATCATTGATCCGATTATTTCGGTTACGTACACGACGTTCCTGGGCGGCGCCGGAGAAGAGAAGGGCGATAGCGTCGCGGTGGATTCTGCAGGGGCGGTCTATGTGGGCGGAACAACGACCATGCCGAGCTTTCCGGGCGACTCCACGCCAGTCACTGACGGCGGTGCAATTGGTAGCTCTGCTCTGTTTGTTGCAAAAATCGACCCGGCGCAAACGGGGGCTGCGTCTCTATTGTATCTTACCTTCATTGGCGGCTCAGGCTCAGAGCGAGGCGGGATAGTCGCGGTGGATAATTCCACCGTTCCTCCGAATTTAGCCGTGCTTGGATGGACGACCTCAACTGATTTCCCGGTTACGGACAACAGCGTACTGAATGGTACCTCAGACCTTACTGTGACCGAACTGAACGGCACCGGCAGCGCGCCCGTTTACTCAAAATATTTTGGCGGAAGCGGCGCGGAAGCAACGCAAAATGCCGGCGGAATCGCCACGGACACCGCCGGCGATGTTTTTGTAACATCCGACACGACCTCGACTGATCTTCCGATTGCTAATTCGACTACCGCTTTTCAGCCCGCTTATGGCGGAGGCGCCAGCGATGGTTTTCTTGCCGAATTTGCGCCAGGGTCCTCTACGGTCACCACACCTGGGTCGCTTCTCTATTCGACCTATCTGGGAATCGATGCGCAGGTTGGAAGCACCGGCTTGGCTGTGGATGCGGGCGGGCACGTTTACATTACCGGCTTTACGTCATCGCCCGCTGCTTTTCCGTCTTTGAATGCATTTCAGGCAGGTTATGCGGGGGGCGCCTTCGATGCTTTTGTCATGGAGATTGATCCTACTAGGGTGGGCTCGTCTGCTCTTGTTTACGCAAGCCTTCTTGGGGGAAGCGGTTCGGATCAGTCCACAGCGATTGCCTTGGACGCTGCGACGCCGCCCAATACTTACATTGTTGGCGTAACGCAATCACCCGATTTGATTCCTCCGACGGGCGCTACTAACCCTCCTTTTCAGTCATCCCTTGCAGGCAATAGTAATGGTTTCCTCGCCGTAATAAACCAGTCCACTGGAGCGCCCGTGGTTCAGTATCTTTCCTACCTGGGCGGAAGTGGACCCGATGCGGCACAAGGCGTGGCTGTGGTTTCCCCTTCGCAGGTTTACATGGCCGGAACGACAACATCGGCCAATTTTCCTGTCATTTGTCCGCTGCAGGGATTTAGCGGTACACAGGATGCATTCGTTGCGGAATTCAACCCGTCGGTCGGCGGAGCGTCGTCACTTCTCTCCACCACTTTCCTGGGTGGCACAGTCACTGCGGAGGCAAATGGCATCGCGATCGACGCTTCGGGCGGCGCCCTCGTCTTTGGAGATACGCTTTCGCCTGATTATCCGTTGGCGGGAAACCCAAATACAGGCTTTCAACTGACCTGCCCTAGCTGCACTGCAACTCCCGCGCTATCTGACGCATTCTTGACCGCGGTAAATGCGAGCGCGAATCCGGCCGGATGCGTGGCTTTTAATCCATCCGTGGTGAAGATGGGCAGCTTCGCGCAAGGCGCCACATCGCCGCCGCTGAACATTCTTGTCACCAATGACGGCAGCGCACCGCTGAATATCACGAACATGACCGTGACTGGCGCCAACAGCACCGATTTCTCGCTTACCAATAATTCGTGCCTCGCGAATTCACCGGTAGCGCCAGCTGGAACATGCTCGTTCACGATTACGTTCACTCCATCGACCGTTGGCTCGGAAAGCGCGCAGCTACAGGTCAGCGATGATGGAATTGCCAGCCCTCAAGCTTTGGCGCTGAACGGTACGGGCACCGGCATAGGGATAACACTTGCGCCCACTTCGTTAAGTTTCCCAAATACCGCGGATGGCCAAATAGATCCGAACTCGATGACCGTGACGCTCACCAACATGGGAGCCGACGTGCTATCCATAAGCTCATCGCAGATTCAGGGCGCAGACGCGAAGGACTTTTCATTGCTCGGCAGCTCGACCTGCACATCATCGGTTTCGCCCGGAGCAACATGCACAATCGTGGTGCAATTCGCGCCCCATGAGCCGAACCCGCCTCAGACGCTCGCCGCGCAAGCCGTTGTTTCACTCCTCGACAATACGAATCAAGCAGCGCAAACCGTCACTATCCCGCTTTCCGGAACAGAAACCTTGGCAATGCCCGCAATCGTATTCTCTCCTCCGTCACTTGTGTTTAGCGGCCAGAACGTGGGATCCGCCACGGCGTCCCAATCGGTTACAGTGACAAACAATGGAAGCTCGCCACTTGCAATCTCGAGCATCAGCATTTCCGGAGCAGATCCGGGAGATTTCTCGCAAACGAATACCTGTCCGCTTGCGCCGAGTGGCACGATCGCCATAAATGCAAGTTGCACAATTTCTGTAGCTTTTAAGCCGACGGCAACCGGTTCGAGGACTGCTGATATTTCGGTGGCTGATAATGCGACCGCGTCCCCTCAGACCCTAGCGCTAACAGGAACTGGCACAACTGCGGGCGTCAGCCTCATGCCGGCAAGTCTCACCTTCAGCGGGCAAAATCCGGGCACTCCTCCAAGCGCCCCGCAGACCATCACTTTGCAAAATACCGGCAGTGGCCCGCTCACAATATTGAGCATCTCCATTACCGGCACCAATGCCGCTGATTTTGCGGAAACTAACAATTGTCCAGCCGGGCCTACCGCAACTTTAGGCGCACAACATTCCTGTGCCATTAGTGTGACTTTCGATCCGACCGCGACCGGGCCTCGCTCGGCATCTTTGGCTATTTCTGACGACTTCGTACCATCACCACAGATTTTGGGGCTGAACGGCACGGGCACGGCGCCTGTCGTCAGTTTCGTGCAGTCCACGTTGCAGTTTGGCGACGCGCTCGTAGGCGCTCCGGCAGGAAATCAACCTGTCCAACTCAGTAACACAGGCAACGGCCCACTTGTAATTACAAAGGTAGGGCTGACGGGCATCAATCCGGGCGACTTTGCGGTTTCTGGCAGTTGTGTTGCAGCAAACGGTCAGAGCGTCAGCGTGGCCCCGGCTTCAGCCTGCGCCATTCAGGTGAATTTTGTGCCTACCGCAGTCGGATCACGCAATGCGGCATTGATCGTGACCGATAATGCAGCCGGAAGCCCGCAGCAGGTGGCCTTGGTGGCGGGCACTGGGGTTGATTTTCAACTAGGCGCAATTGCTGGTGGTTCCACGTCGGTGACAATCACCGCGGGCGAAACGGCCACTTTCAACATGCAAATTACTGATCAGGGATTTTCCGGCACGCCGGCGCTGTCATGCGCCGATCCTATCCCTGCAGCGACTTGCACCATTGCGCCGACCCAAGTAACCGTTGCTGCCAATCAGTCAGCCGCATTCACGGTGACTGTCACTTCGGCGGCTCGCGCAGCTGCCGTGCCCTGGAATCCGCACTTTGTGCCCGGCCCGCCGCATGGTCATCTTCCGATGCTCCTGGCTTTTTTCCTCTTGGCATTTGCGCTACTCGCGATAGTCGTCCGAAAATATCGCTGGTCGCGATTTGCGCCGATCTTCGCGCTGCTTGCTGGCTTTATGCTTGCCTCGTGCGGCGGCACAACGGGTGGCGCCCCATCACTAAACGGCACTCCGCCGGGGACCTACACAGTTACCATAAGCGCGGCTGTCTCCGGCGCGGCCCGCACGGTCAATCTGACTGTGACGGTGCAATAGGACAGTTTAATCAGAACTGTTTGATCGCGAGGTCGCGAGGATTGTCGCCTACCGGGATCAAGGCAATCAGGCATCCATCCGGGCTTCCCGATGCTTGAGAGCAGCCTTGCGTGCGGATCACGGCAAGCTCGTCAGATCCTCCATCCACCGCCAGCAGCGTGTTCCCTAAAGGCGCAAACGCGAGAACTCGGGGTTCCCGTCCGGTGCCAATAGGCCGCATCACTTGACGCTGCCCAATGTCAACGGGGACAATTTGGGACGCTCCTGGGTCTGACACGTAGAGCGACGCGCCGTCCGGGGAGAGGACGCCATCGTCCGGCGCTGAACCTAACATCAGATAACCTGACACGTCGTTCGTCCAGGTATCCACAATAATGAGCCCGTGCGCGTCCGCCGACGGTATGTACAATTCACCGCCATCCGGCTTGAGCACAAAACTTCCCGGAGTTCCTCCAAGTTGTAAGTTCGCAATGAGCGTCGGTTTGCGCAGATCGATTATCGATATCTCATTGGAATTCCCCGAAGAAATGTAAGCCTTGGTACCGTTTGGCAGCACTAGAATCTGCTCTGGGTCAGACACGACGTGAACGCTTGCGACAGGCGCGAGCGTTGCCGCGTTGAGGAGCGAAACTGTGGCATCGGCGCGATTCGTCACCACGAGCATTTCGCCGTTGGGCGTAACGCGAGCAATCCAAGGCTCGCGCCCGACGTGGGCACGCGCAACAATTTTCCGCGAGGCGCAGTCAATCGCCGCGACCGTATCGGACCCAGACGCCGCCACATATGCGTGCGCGCCGTCGGGCGAGAAATCCACGGCATACGGCTGCAGTCCCACCGGAATCCGCGCGACAACTTGGTTTTTCCTTGTATCAAAAATCCAAACGTATCCGCCCGCGGTACTCACGCCCCAAATTTCGTCTCGCTTTGGATTTGCGCGAATGCCGCTCGGCGAAGGCCCTACGGGTATGCTTGCCACTGCGCGAAGCGTGACCAGATTGACGGCAGTGAGCGTCCCGTCAGTCGTATTTGCTACATACGCGAACAGGTGCAGGCCGGGACGGAGGAACGAAGCACGATGCTCAAGGGCAATTTCGCGAGCCGCAATGGCAAGCAGGAAAAACAGAACCAGCGCCAGTCGAATATTCCAGCCGCGTTTGCGTCGTGGGGCGTTAGAAATGTCAGGAGTGGCTGGCACAGTAGGCCGTCAATTGAGCGTGCGATGAACAACTGTGGCAATGGACCTGACTTCGCTCATCAGCAGCTCAAGCTCGTCAGGAATGATGGATTGAGCGCCGTCGGAGAGCGCGTGGTCGGGGTCATGATGCACTTCGACGATTAGCCCGTCCGCGCCGACTGCGATAGCCGCGCGTGAAAGGGGAAGCACTTTGTTTCTGCGTCCGGTCCCGTGGCTGGGATCCACGAGAATCGGCAAGTGGCTCCGGATTTGCACCGCGGGAATGACGCTCAGGTCCAGCGTGTTGCGCGTATGGTCAGAGAACGTACGCACCCCGCGTTCGCACAAAATTACCCGGTAGTTTCCTTCCGACAGAATATATTCTGCGGCCATAAGGAACTCATCGAGCGTGGCGGACATTCCGCGCTTCAGAAGGATCGGCTTCGATGCTTTTCCTGCGCGCTTCAGTAGCGAAAAATTCTGCATATTGCGTGCGCCAATTTGAATTATGTCGGCATACTTCTCCACCAAATCAAGACTTTCGTTATCAATTGCCTCGGTGACGATTCCCAGGCCAAACTCATCGCGGATGTCGGCCATAACCTTCAGCGCTGGTTCGCCGAGCCCTTGAAAGCTGTACGGAGACGTTCGCGGTTTGTACGCTCCGCCGCGAAAAAGATGGGCGCCTGCGGTTTTTACGTGCGACGCAATCGCCCGCGCTTGTTCCCGATTCTCAATCGCGCACGGCCCGGCAATTATCGCAAGGTTCGCTCCGCCAATGGATGCCTCGCCGCCTGGCGTGCGAATTTTGATGACGGTGTTCTCTTCTTTGGCGTCCCGGCTGACCAGCTTATAAGGCTTGCTGACGGGAATGCATTCCACAACGCCGGACATTGCTTCCAGCGATCCGATATCAATCGCGCCTGAATTTCCCGTGATCCCAATCGCCGTGCGATTCGAGCCTGGAATGGGATGAGCGCGCAAGCCCAGAGATTCAATGCGTTCGCAGACCGCGCGAACTTGCTCATCGGTAGCATGGGACTGCATCACAACCAGCATTGCGTCAATCTCCCGGTGAAAAGGAAAACGCTCCCCTGTTTCCGCACGTGTCCTGTGACTGCTGAACGCTGAAGCGAACTAACGAGTTTACTGCATTCAGCAGCAGCCCTGCAATTCGCCCCATCGATGTAGCCGCCATCACTTTCCAGGGAATTCATTCTGCCACCTCGCTTAGCGACTCCGCGATCATTCCCATAGTGATACGCCGCGATTCCGCGAGAATGGCGCTGAATATCGTGGCCAGCGCCTGCTCGTCCAGCGGGCCCGGATTCACTCGCTGTACTTGCCGGAGAATTCGCTCCTCGCGCGCCTCGTCACGCATCGGCAATCTTGTCTCCTTTTTTAACTGACCGAGCTGGATGGACATCTGCGCGCGACGGTTTAGCAGGCGTACCAGCTCTCGATCCAGTTCGTCAATTCGCCTTCGGTGATCATTGAGTGTCATTTTGGTTCTCCTCGTGTTGGCCTTTCGTCTTCGCATTTGACGCCATCTCCAAAGCAAAAAAAAAACCGCAAAACCCTTTTCAGGGCTTGCGGCCAATTTCAGTGAGCTTTTGCGCTTGCGTTTACATCTGCGAGTCCGTCGCGCGCTTGCGCTCCACCGTGGCCGCTACCCTGTAGGGATAGCGGTAGGTAAAGCTAAAATAATAATATCGCCACTGCGCGCTTGCGGGACTCATATTCGACGAAAAGTGTACGCAACAACTCAGACGCAGTCAAGCGCATTTGGGCCGTCATTGCGTAAGTTGAACGAATCCATTAGAATGAATGTTCGCTTCTTACCGAAGACCACTTAGAGGGAATGGAAGAGCCACAGCACAGTTCAAGGCAGCCGTATCTCCCCAGCGATGAATACCGTCCCGAACCTGTAGCAACGCCAGTTCCTCCCGCATGGACGGACGGCAGCATCCGCATCGGAATCCACACATCTATTGCCGGTGACATCACTTCTTCGCTAGAAATCGCCAACCGCCTCGGCGCCAACGCCCTGCAAATCTTCTCGGCGAGCCCGCGCATGTGGAGCAGAGGTGCCCGCGGCTCAAAAATGGCTGAGGCGTCTACGCAACGCTTTCGAGAACGCCGTGAAGAATTGAAATTGGGCCCGCTCGTCATTCACGACAATTATTTGATCAATCTTGGCTCCTGCCAGCCCGTTTTGCGCGTGCGCTCGATCCAAGCTTTTCGCGATGAAATTGTGCGCGCCATCGCCTTGGGAGCAGATTTCCTCGTGGCACATCCCGGTTGCGCTTGCGGGGCAGAAGTACTTGCAGCAATTGCGTTAATCGCCGATGGATTGAAACAGGCGGCGCGCGCGCTCAATTTTGGTTCGTTGAGGATTTTGCTCGAAAACACAGCTGGGCAGGGCACTTCAGTGGGCTCGCGATTTTCGGAGCTGAAGGCTATTTTAGATTTGTGCCCGGCTCTGCCGCTCGGCATCTGTGTGGATACGGCGCACCTTTTTGCTGCGGGCCACGATCTGCGGCGCGAAGAAGGCCTGGAGGGCGCCCTCGCCGAGATCTCAGCAACCGTCGGCCTTGAGCGCGTTTTTGTTGTTCATGCCAATGATTCGAAGGGCGCTCTTGGTTCGCATCTCGATCGTCACGAGCATATTGGCAAAGGCAAAATCGGCCGCGACGCCTTCCGCAGGATCCTGAATCATCCGTTGCTCGCTGGCCGCGCCTTCATTTTGGAAACACCGATTGACCGCCCAGGAGACGATCGCCGGAACGTGGATGCGCTATGGCGGCTTGTCGGCTTAACGCCACGCAGCGTTCCCGGAGCGCGAGATGGTTTTGCGATGCGTCGGGACAGGATGGGGCGCAGCAGATCTGGCGTTCTGCGCGCAAAGCGACCGCAGCGAAAGTCCAGACGGCGGAAAGGTGAACGATAAATTGGGCGAGTACGATCCGCAGCGAGTGGAAGCCAAGTGGCAGAAAATCTGGGAAGAGCAGGGCGCTTTTAACGCCGATGCTGATCCTCAACGCCGCAAATATTACGTTCTCGAGATGCTGCCGTATCCTTCTGGAACGCTCCACATGGGCCACATGCGCAACTACTCCATCGGAGATGCGGTCGCGCGCTTCAAGCGCATGAGCGGATTGAACGTTCTTCATCCCATTGGATGGGATTCCTTCGGCCTGCCCGCTGAAAACGCCGCGATCAAGAACGGGATTCCGCCGCGCCAGTGGACAAATTCAAACATTCAACAAATGAAGGCCGTCTGCAAAAGATTCGGCTTCAGTTACGATTGGCGTTGCGAAATCTCCACCTGTGAACCGGAATACTATCGCTGGAACCAGTGGTTTTTCCTGCGTATGCTCGAGAAAAACCTGGCGTATCGCAAGCGGAGCAAGGTCAATTGGTGTCCGCAGTGCCAAACGGTGCTGGCGAATGAGCAGGTTGTCGACGGCTGCTGCTGGCGTCATGAAACGACAGCAGTCGAGGCAAAGGAAATTGAGCAGTGGTTCTTGCGCATCACAAAATATTCTGATGAGCTGCTCGACGACATGGCGGAACTGCAAGATGCCTGGCCCGAACGCGTGCTGGTCATGCAGAAAAACTGGATTGGCAAATCTTTTGGCGCCCGCGTGCGCTTTGCGGTTGCGGATTTGCCCGCCACTGCGATCGAGGTGTTCACAACCCGCATCGACACGATCTATGGCGTTTCGGCGGTATTGCTCTCGCCTCATCACCCCAATTTGCCGGAATTGATTGCCGGAATGCCGGGCAACAACGCAACCCAGGAGCGCCTGGAGTCAATGCGCAAAGTGAATTTGAGAGCCGCCGATCTCGCTACCGCAGAAAAAGTAGGCTTGTTTACTGGCCGCTTCGCGCTGAATCCGTTTTCAGGCGAGCGCGTTCCCGTATGGGTGGCGAATTTCGTTCTCGCGGAATATGGCACCGGTGCGGTGATGTGCGTTCCCGCCCATGACCAGCGCGATTTCGAATTCGCGGAGAAGTATCGTCTGCCGCTGAAGCTTGTCGTGCAGTCCCTCCACGGCGCATCTCTGCGCGCCGATCAAATGGAATCCGCCTATACCGAATATGGGCGCTCGGTTGCTTCGGGCCCGTATACTGGCTTGGATTCCGCCGCGGCCATCGAAAAAATGACAGCGGATGCGGAAGCGAAAGGCTTCGGCAAAGCGGAAACGACCTACCGCCTGAAGGACTGGGGAATTTCCCGCCAGCGATATTGGGGAACTCCTATCCCCGTTGTTTATTGCGAAAAGTGCGGCGTGGTTCCTGTTCCCGATAATCAGTTGCCGGTAAGACTTCCTGAAAATGTGGCGCTGACCGGCGAAGGGCAATCTCCGCTCGCTAGCGCCGCCGATTTTGTGAATACAAAGTGCCCAAAATGCGGCGCGACCGCAAGGCGCGAGACTGACACGATGGACACCTTCGTCGATTCGTCGTGGTATTTCTATCGCTATACGGACGCGCACAATAATCACGCGCCTTACGACTCAGCCAAGGTGGAATACTGGTTTCCGATCGACCAGTACATTGGAGGAATCGAGCACGCTATCCTCCACCTGATTTATTCGCGTTTTTTCACCAAGGTCATGCGCGATTTGGGCCTCATTCGCCACAACGAGCCCGTTCGCCGGCTTTTCTCTCAGGGAATGGTGCAAAAAGGCGGCCGCGCCATGTCCAAATCCCATGGAAATGTCGTCGGAGCGGACGAAATGGCGCAGAAATACGGTTGTGACACGGCGCGAATGTACACGCTGTTTGCCGCGCCTCCTGCCAAGGATTTGGAATGGAGCGAAGAGGGAATTGAAGGCTGCGCGCGATTTCTCAACAAATTGTATCGTCTCGTTGACCACTATGCCGAAAACCTGCGGAATGTGAGCAGCGTTTTGAGCGACACAGTAGACCTTGCTCACGCCACGCCAAAAGAAAAGCTCTTGCTTCGCAAAGCGCACCAGACGCTCAAGCGCGTAACCAGCGATTTCGAAGTCCGCTGGCATTTCAATTCGTCCATCGCGCTCCTGATGGAGTATTACAATGAAATTCACTCGCAGGAGCCGCTCGACCGGGATGCGCGTTCCGAGGTCGTCAAACGCATTATAGAATTGCTCGTTCTGATGCTCACTCCAGTTGTTCCGCACATTTGCGAAGAGCTTTGGGAGATGCTGGGAAACTCCGGCGGGTTGGGCCGCGTGAGGTGGCCGGAGTCGCGCGATGACTTGTCCAAGGAGGACCAGTTCGAAATTCCTGTGCAAATCAATGGTCGCCTGCGCGGCAAAATTCTTATTGACGACGGACTGACGGACGATGAAGTGTCTGAAAGGGCAGTGCGCGATCCGCGAATCGCCCAATTACTGCAAGGCAAGACCATCGTAAAGATAATCGTGGTGCCCCGCAAATTGGTGAATATTGTCATTCGATAGATCTTGCAAAGGAAATGTGCAATGAGCGTGCAGGGCGGAGTAGTGGTCCTCGATTTCGGTGGACAATACACGCAATTAATCGCGCGGCGCATCCGCGAGCAGGAAGTCTTCTCCGCAATCTTGCCCTGCAATGCTTCCATAGGCGAATTGAAGCGCCTGCATCCTTCCGGGGTGGTTTTGTCGGGTGGTCCCAGCTCTGTTTACGACAAAGGCGCGCCAGCGTGCGATGCCAAAGTTCTTCATCTCGGATTGCCTGTACTCGGGATATGTTACGGGATGCAGTGGATGGCTCATGCGCTCGGAGGAAACGTCGTCAGGGCCGAGCGCCGCGAATATGGTCCCGCCACTCTGGAGCGCGAGAGGGACTCTACTCTTTTCCACGGTCTTCCGGAACGTTTGAAAGTCTGGAACAGCCACGGAGACCATGTCATCGGCCTGCCCGCGGGTTTTGAGACGGTTGGCCGCACCAATAACGCCGTTGCCGCTATTGAAGACCCGTCCCGCCATCTTTACGGCGTGGAATTTCATCCCGAGGTTCTGCACACCGAGCGTGGCTCTGAAATCCTGCGCAATTTTGTTTTCGAAGTTTGTCATGCTCCCAAAAACTGGAACCGCAGCTCTTTCATCTCGGAAACGGTTGCAGCGATTCGTTCACAAGTGGGCGATGCGCAGGCATTGTGCGCTCTGAGCGGCGGAGTGGATTCTGCGGTCGCCGCCGCGCTCGTTCATCGCGCGATTGGTGACCGGCTGACTAACGTGTTCGTCGATACAGGATTGTTGCGACAAAATGAATTCCAGGAAACGCTCGAACTGCTTCGCGAGCGCCTCGGTTTGAAAGTCCGCGGAGTGGATGCATCCGAGCGCTTTCTCTCTCGCCTCAAAGGCGTCAGCGATCCGGAAGAGAAGCGCAAGAGAATCGGCGCGGAGTTCATCGCCGTGTTTGCGGAGGAAGCGCGGCATTTGGCGTCCTCATCGAATTCTGCTATGCGCTTTCTCGTGCAGGGCACGCTTTATCCTGACGTTATTGAATCCGTTTCTGTGAAGGGGCCGTCGGCGGTCATTAAATCACACCACAACGTCGGAGGCCTGCCAAAGGATCTCCCCTTTGAACTTGTCGAGCCTTTGCGCGACCTTTTCAAGGATGAAGTCCGAAAAATCGGCCGGGATCTCGGCCTTCCTGACGAGATCATTATGAAACATCCGTTTCCGGGCCCCGGATTGGCTGTGCGCCTCCTTGGCGAAATCGATGCCGAGAAGCTTCAGATCCTCCGCGCCGCTGATGCTATCGTTGTCGAGGAAATTCGCAGAGCAGGCTTATATAGCGACACCTGGCAGGCTTTTGCGGTTTTGCTGCCGATACGAAGCGTTGGAGTGATGGGAGATTACCGCAGCTACGGATACACTATCGCCGTGCGCGTAGTAAAGTCCGAGGATGCCATGACCGCGGACTGGGTACGCCTTCCTTGGGAAGCGCTCGAGAGAATTTCTGTTCGCATCGTAAACGAGGTCCGCGACGTTACGCGGGTAGTGTACGACGTCAGCTCAAAACCACCCAGCACTATCGAGTGGGAATAAGCAGCTTGTGCGAGACAGATTCCGCCGCCCTATCGGGTGGCCATCTTCTGCGCCATATAGAACAGAAGGCGCCGATCTGCTTCGTCAATACGCCCGAGAACTTGCCGGAAACGCCCGAGAAAGCGAGCCTCTTTCCCCGAGCTGCCGAATGCAATATCGTCCGAAGACTTACGCTTTGGAAGATTTGGCAGTTGAGGAGGCTCCTCTCCGTCGTAGAATAGCTGGTAGAGCGGAACTTCCATAGCTCTTGCCAGCTTTTCCAGGGTTTCGATGGCCGGCACCGTGTGGCCGTTCTCAACCCTTGAAATGTAGCACCGGAGGAGGCCGGTACGTTTCTCGATGTCGCCCTGCGATAGTTTCTTGAACTCGCGCAATACGCGCAAACGCTCTCCGATTATCATGAAACGATTGTTACACGAAAGATTGACTAGGGCAAGAGCTAACTGAAAGGCCACGGTAGGCTACGGAAAGCGCTAAAAACGGATGTAACCAAATCAATATGGATAACGTCCCAAAATACGTGGCAGCAAGCGCAGCTGCGATTGCAGTTTCGGCCAGAGCCCGGACCGGCAAGCCGGACGACCGGGAACTGGTTATGCAAGCTCAGAAAGGCGTTTCTACGGCCTTTGAAGAGCTTGTGCGCCGTCATCAGCAGCGCATCAGCGCGGTCGTTGGCGGTATTTTGCGCCGGCGCGAAGACATCGAAGACGTGGCCCAACAGGTTTTCCTGAAGGCCTATATCTCAATTGGGCGCTTCGACATGCGCTCGGCATTCTCGACCTGGCTTTATAAGATTGCCGTCAACGAGTGCTGGGATTATTTGAGAAAAAAGAAGGTGCGGCCGTTGACTTACGAGGCGGATTTAAGCGAAGAGCAGGCCCGGCACGTCGAGCAGTTTGTCAGCGTCGGCGCTGAAGCCAGTAATGCGGCTGAACGGGCAGAGATGCGGGAGATCGTGGAACGCCTTCTCAGCGATCTCAGCGAAGAGGACCGCACCATGCTCGTGCTCAAAGAGACGCAGGGTTTTGCGGTGGAGGAAATCGGCCAGATGCTGGGCCTGAATGTTAACACGGTGAAAGTCAGACTTTTTCGCGCTCGGCGGCGTCTGGCTACGAATTATCGCCGGAAAGTTATTCATGCTACGAATGACAGCAGCAAACGCGGAGGTTCGGAAAACCTATGAGCTCCGAACATAATCGGGAAACTTGCAGCAAGCTCGAACCTTTTATCGAAGACTATCTGAATGGCGAGCTTCCTCGCACAGAGGCTGAGAGCTTGAGCGCGCATCTCGATGCGTGCGGCGATTGCCGAACAGCGCTGGACGACGCGCGCGTCTCAGCCAGGCTCTTATCCGCCATTGAGCCGGTCGCGGATCCCGGTCCGGGATTTGCCCACATGGTAATGGCGCGCATTGACGTTGCGGAGCGCTGGATGCGTGAGCAGCGATCCTTCTGGCGACCTTTTGAGGCTCTGGCTTGGCGCCTTGCTTTTACTGCGACGCTCGCCCTGGCATTTCTGTTCGCCTACGGAATTAGAGTCAGTCATCAGATGCCAGCTGAAGTCACTACGGTTTCCGTGCAGCAGCCTGATATTTTTACAGTGCCCGTTTCAACGGCCCCGGCCAATAACGATGACGTCTTGTTGGCCATCGCCGACCATCATTACGAGCCATAGTTGTTAGCGTTCGGCATTATGAAGGATAAATGCATTTTGAGCGATAAACATGACCGATAAACGAAAAGCTATCATATTAGTGATCGTCCTGTTTGTGTTGGGAATCGCCCTCGGCTCCGTAGGGACGCACATGTGGGACGCCCACGTGCTTGCTAGCCAGCATCACAGTGTGGTTAAAGCCTTAAAAGCCGAGTTGCAGATGACACCGGCTCAGGAAAAGCAGTTCGATGCCATCATCAAAGACGACCGTTCCAAGTTTCGCGCCCTGTACATGCAGCGCGATGCTGAATGGGATCCAAAAATCGATCAAGTCCGTCAGCAAGGCCGGCAGAATATTCGCGCTATATTGACGCCCGATCAGCGCGCGAAATTCGACGCCTTCTTTAAGAGTCGCGATCAGGAGCACCAAAAATAATCATAGCGCGTCACGCGAAGCCCGAAATGAATCCTATGACATATGGAGCGACCATTCCCGAAGAATCTGAAGTTACCAAAGCGCCTTCGACGGACGCTGTCATTACCCTCGACAACGTTCATAAGACCTATGACCTCGGCGAAGTGCAGGTCCACGCCCTGCGCGGCGTCACCCTCGAAATCATGCGCGGCGAATTCGTGGCCATCATGGGCGCATCGGGCTCCGGCAAATCAACGCTCATGAATATACTTGGCTGCCTTGACCGTCCCACGAAGGGCCGGTATCTCCTGGACGGCACGGACGTTTCCAAGCTCAGCAAAGTCGAGCTCGCGCACATTCGCAATCGCAAAATCGGGTTCGTTTTTCAGCAATTCAATTTGCTCTCTCGCACCACAGCGCTCGAAAACGTCGAATTGCCTACTTTGTATGCAGGAATTCCGCCAGAGGAGCGTGTCGCGCGCGCCAAGCAGTCGCTCGAGCGCGTCGGCCTTGCCGAACGCGCCATGCACCATCCTGCGCAACTCTCAGGCGGGCAGCAGCAACGCGTCGCTATCGCTCGCGCGCTTGTCAATCATCCCTCGATTCTGCTCGCTGATGAACCTACCGGGAACCTCGATAGCCGCACCAGCGTTGAGATTATGGACATTTTGCAGCGACTCAACGAAGACGAGGGCCTTACTGTCGTCCTGGTGACCCACGAGCCCGATATTGCCGCCTACGCGCAGCGCGCCCTCGAGTTTCGCGACGGCAAGATGCGCCGCGATACGCGCATCCAAAAACGCCTGATCGCCCGGCTCGTTCTGCCTACGTTGAAATCCACAGCGGACGAGGATGCAGAAGATGCACTGGAAGCGGAGCAGGGAAGCCCAGAGCAAAAGTAGCACTTCTATAAATCACTGCAAAAATTAAAACGGAATATCCTCATCGGAGATTTGCGGTTCAGGTCCGGACATGTCCTCTCCGCCCATGGGCTCGTGTTCCGCCGCCGCGCCGCCGCCCATACCCGCCGCGGCTCCTTCGCTGCGGCCTCCCAGCATTCGGAAATTTGTAGCTACGATCTCAAAACTGGTCCGTTTCTGGCCCTCTTTATCCTGCCACTCTCGCGTTTGGATGCGTCCTTCGATAAAGACCAGCGACCCCTTCTTCAGGTATTGCTGGGCAATTTCCGCTTGCTTGCCCCAGACGACGATCTTGTGCCACTCCGTGCGCTTCTGTCGTTCGCCCGAGCGGCTCTTATAGGATTCGTCCGTGGCGACCGAAAAGTTTGCAACCGCCTGCCCTGCGCCGGTGAACCGCGTTTCCGGGTCGCGCCCCAGCCTTCCGACTAGAATCACTTTGTTCACTGACATGCAAGAGTCCTCGCACTTTCCAGTGAGAATTTGATGCGGGAAGTATACCTGAAGCGAGGCGGAATGAAACGTAGTCGTGTCCCTTTCGGGCCGCGGATTATTGCGAGGGCGAAATGCTGCTCAGAGCGGACTGGGCCTTTCTGGCCTCGTCCGATCCAGGGAACTTCCGCATTAGCTCGCGAAATTCCCGTGCTGCGCTAGCTGTTTTATGCGTCTGAATCAGCGCGCGCCCTTTTTCCAGCATCGATGCCGCCACATTAGAACTGCGCGGGTAACTTACGATGACCTTGTCATATGCCGAGATTGCCGATTCGTAATGGCCCTGCGCATAGGCAATCTCGCCGAGGTAGAACTGTGCGTTGGCCGCAAAAGGGCCATCCGGAAAATGCTTGAGATAATCGCTGAATTCCTGGTGCGCCAGGTCATAATGCCCGCTTGTCGAATCGCGCACTCCGTTCGAGTACAACGTATCGCCTGAAATCGGTTGAAGGCTCGACGGCGCAGGTTGCTGGGCTGCCACTGGTGTCTGTGTTGGGCTGTCCGGAGTCGCCGGAGCCGTTCCCGGACTCCCGCCCGGATTCTGTCCGCCATACGCGCCCGGATTAGCGCCCGCTGAAGGCTGTGGCGCCGGACTGGAGGACACATGCGCATTGATTTGCTGCAGTGTGTTCTGCATATCCGTTATCTGCTGCGCAAGCTTCTGGATGCGAGCCTGCATGTCTTGCATGTTGTCAGAGACGCCCTGCATCTGCTGCGCGATCGAATTGTTGTTGGCGCCATTGTTCGCCGACGCATCTTGCAAAGTCTTTTGCAGCGCGCCCATCGTCTGGCTCAAATGGTTTGAAGCATCCAGCGACTGCTGCACGAGCGTCTGCATGGACGCCGTCTTGGTGTCCAAATCGGTTCGGAGATCCTGCTGATTTTGCAGAATTTCATTCACCGTCTGCTGAATCTGGATGATTTCCCGCGAGACCGCATCGGCCGCAGGCGGCGCGAGCATGGCTCCGCCCATCGCTCCCAGAAGCAGAATTGCCAAAAAGAGGACGACAGTTTTCGCACGCATGATCAACCTCCCTGATGTTGCGCCGGGCGCCGCGGCCATCGCCGTGACGCCCCGGCCTGATTGCAGAATACTACTGTTGCTGGGCCATCACAAAATGAGCGCGCCGGTTTTGCTGCCAGCACGTTTCATTGTGCTCGGTGCAGAACGGATGCTCTTTACCCCAGCTCATTGTTTTGACGCGATCAGCGGAGATCCCGAGCGAAACCAGATACTGCTTCGCTGCGTCCGCTCGCCGCTGCCCGAGGCCGAGGT
The DNA here is from genome assembly GCA_035933545.1 of Candidatus Acidiferrales bacterium. Lineage (GTDB taxonomy): Bacteria > Acidobacteriota > Terriglobia > Acidiferrales > UBA7541 > DAHUXN01. The sequence goes on from DASYYQ010000080.1 coordinate 52,223, forward strand.
TGTACTCCTCCGACCCGCGCTCGTCGCAATGCCCTTCGATCGTTACGCTGACTTGCGGATAGGAACGCAAAAATTCGGCGTCCTTCTGCAGCGCGTCCCGCGCGTCTCCGCGAATTTCCGACTTGTCGTAATCAAAGAACGCATCCTTGACGTTTTGATTGAACAAATCGGCCACATTCGGAGCGGCCTGCTCTTGCGCCGGTGCAGGCGCTGAAACCGTTATTTCGACATTTGCTGTTGCCGTGCCGCCTGGACCAGTCGCGGTAATGGTATAAGTAGTGGTTTGCGTCGGGCTGACGTTCGTCGAGCCTTCCGCGTTTACTTTGCCGACGCCTGGTTGCAAATCCAGGTCGCTGGCGTTTGTTGACGTCCAATTCAAGGTGGTGCTTTGGCCGGATTGAATTGACGTAGAAGAAGCGTTAAGTGTCACCGTTGGTTGCGCTGCGGCTGGTTGCGCAGTCTCCGGCGGTGGTGCCGGCGGTGGTTGTTGTTTCTTCTTGCAGGCACCGAGAAAAGCCAACGTCGTGAACATCCCGACAAGAAGCGTGACTCTGCGAACAGTACTGCTCTGCATTCCAATTCCTCCTTCGCGCCCTGGGCTGCGCGAGAAGAACAGATCAGGGCCGATATATTCAAGATAGTGTTTCATGGAACTAGGGCACCCATTCAAAGCAAAATAATTGAACCGTCCAGAAAAACCTTCCATTTAGAACACACTTCAATAACACAACTGCACTCTGGCCGACTTCAAAAAAGATCATTCGTATGAGCGATGAATTAACGCTTGATTCGCGCCCACACAGCCCCGGCCCCGCACAATTCTCGGCTTGCGGCGCCGCATGATACTCAAACACCGCCGATAAGCTCAGTCTAATTTGGGTCGAATCCTCTTAGCGCCTGCCTAATGCCCATTTAGTGCCACGACCAGTTGGGCGACTCGTTTGCGCCTGCGGTCGTCAGTTGCCGCGCCTCGCTTCCATCCGCCAGCATTGACCATACCTGCAGCGAGCCGCTGCGTGTCGACTGGAACACAATGTGCCGTCCGTCCGGAGCCCAGCTGGGCCGTTCATTCTGCCCTGAATCGCGCGTCAACTCAATCAGTTGATGGCTCGCCAGGTCCATCACGTAAATATCATAATTTCCCGCTGGCCTGCGCCAGCTAAACGCGATCAATTCGCCGTTGGGCGACCATGTTGGATCGACCACGTATCCTGTCGCAGGCAAATCTGCCGCAGCCACTCCCGTCGCCGCAGAAAGTGGTATCTTCTGCACGTTCGACCCATCTGAATTCATCTGGAATAGATCTGGCAGACCGGCGCGATCGCTCACAAATATGATCTGGTTCCCGGTTTTTGGGTTCCACGTTGGCTCGGTGCTCACTCCCAGCGCATACGTCAGCCGGTGCATGTTCCGTCCGGAAGGATCCGAGATGTAAATTTCCGGATCGCCATTCACGCTGGCCATGAACGCCAGTTCATTTCCATCGGGAGACCACGCCGGAGATGAATTCGTGCCAGGGAAGCGCGGGAAATAGCCCACATGATTCGTCAGCATTGAATACATGCAAATCTGCGCGGAAATAACTTTGCGATACGGCTCGAAACATGTGAACGCGATATGCGAATCGTCGGGCGACCACCGAGGCGTCAGTGAAATGGTTCCCAGATGCGTCAGCTGATGCTGATTCGCTCCGTCGTAATCCATCTCCCAGATTTCCTTGTGCCCGCTGCGATTGCTCACGAACGCGATCTTCGACTCAGCGATTCCCGGCACGCCGCCACTCAGCCGCGAGATGATATCATCAGCAAATTGATGTGCAAGCTGCCGAGCCCCGTCCTGCGTGGCGGCGCCATTGTAGATTTTTTCGAGGATTGAGAGCGATGGCGTTTGCCGCACATCGTAAAGGTAGCCTGCGAGCGAAAGGGAATTGCCCGTTGCCGTTAAATTCCCAAACGCCACCATCATGGCATTCGCGGGCGCCTGGCTCCATTGCTGCGCCTGCAGTTCGTTCGGCACGCTCGGCGCGTTCAATGGATAAAAACTCGGGCTTACCATGTCCACGATGCCCGAATAAGTCAGGTCATCCATCAGGACCTGATGAAACACTTGCTCGAGCGGCGTAGTCTGCGCATTCCGCGCGGCAAATTCCGGGACCGCCAGCTTCACTTTCTGCACGCCAAGCCCCGTGCCAGTCTTGAACCAATCCTGCGAATTCTGGGCAATCCCGCGCGGCGCGGCAAACATCGCCAGCGCTGCGACTACCGCGCAAATCTCAAAGATTCTCTTCATCCCTGTAACCTGTCCCTTATTTGGAGGCGAGCGTAGTAATGTTCATCGCAACATGCCCGCTCGGCGCCAATCTTTTGCCTATTGCCTGTGAAAATCGAACCAAAATTCTACGTTCACCGAAGATCCGCGATATCCCGCCGGCAAATGATCCAGCGGACTCGAGCTTTGAATCGCTCGCGCCGCCGACATATCTACGGATTGGTTCCCGCTCGATTGCGTGATCTGAATATTTGTCACTGTGCCATCGCGCAAAATGGTGAAAGTCGCAATGCATCGCGGCGCAAACGACACCGTCGGGTCCACCGTGGACTGCAACCAGTTGCTGCTCACCCGGCGCTGCACCGCCTCCACGTACCACGGGAATTGTGAGCCGAAGCTCCCGCCGCTGCTACCGGAAATTCCCATGCCGCCGCGCGTGCTTTCATTCAGCATGAACGTCGACGTCGGCACTTGCGGCGCTCCGCCATTCCCGTAGGGAATCGCGTTCTTCGGTGGTGGAATCGGATTGGGCAGTGCCTTCGACGGCTTGCCTAAATATTCAGGCTGTTTGTACTTGTCGAATTTTGGCAAAAAAATAGCCTTCGATTCATCCGGAGGCGGTTGCACCTTTAGCTCTGGCGCGGGCGGCAGCTTCGGCTGTACTTCCGTCTGATAAAGCCCCTTGGTGGTGTCGACGACGCGGTTATTCGTCACCACGTCCGGCTTGGGTAGCGGAATCGCCGGCACCGCTCCCACCAGGTTGATATTAATTGTCCCCTGGCCTCCAGCTCCGCCCCAGCTCTGCCCTTGACGGGAAAACACCGCCGAAGAAACCAACGCACCAAACAAAATCACATGAAACATCACTGAATAGCCCCATTGGGCCTTGAATTTGGGAGCGGATTGAGACGGAAACGTTATTTCCATTTCACTGTGTGCGCGGACCGCTATGGAGCGGCTTGGTCACCACGCTTATGTTGTTGATGCCGGATTGCCGCAAGGTGTCCACGACCATGGCCCAAGTGCCAAACGGCACCGCCTCGTCGCAGCGCACGTAAACCGGCGTGTGCGCCAGGTCTTTGTCCTGCGCCAGTACCTTCTGTCCGATTTGATGAATGTTCACCGGTTCTTTGCCCAGATAGAGTCGCTGGGCCCGGTCAATCGTGACGATGATCTGCGCTTGCGTAATTTCTTTTACCGTCTTTGTTTGCGGCAGGTTTACTTGAATTCCCGACTCCAGCAATGGCGCGGTAATCATGAAAATCACCAGCAGCACGAGCATCACGTCGACAAACGGGACAATATTGATATCCGCAAGAGTCCCGCCTGCCTGTTTTTGTATCTGCGCCATGGCAATCAGGTGTAGAGTGTCTCGATTTTGCTTACGAACTCCGTCGCGAAATTGTCCATCCGCAGCGCGAAATCGCGAATGCGGTGTAAATAAATGTTGTACGCAATCACCGCGGGAATCGCTGCGAAAAGCCCCGCCGCCGTGGTAATCAGCGCGTCGGCGATGCCGGGCGCCACCGCCCGCAAACTCGATTGTCCTGCTTCGCCCAAACCCGCGAAGGCATCCATCACGCCCCAGACCGTGCCGAAAAGTCCGATAAATGTGGCAATCGAGCCAATCGTCGCCAGCCAGGGCATCCAGCTTTCCATCTGCCGCACTTCATCTGTCGATGCCAGTTGCATTTCCACCAGCACGGCGCGAGGATTTTTCAGCTTTCCAGTAGGATGCGGATTCCCTCCAGAAAGCTGCGCTTCCAGCTCACGGTAACCCGCGTCATACACGCTCACGAATGGCGAACCGCTCGATCCTGCGCGCAACGTATTGGGATCCGGCAGCCCGCGGCCTGTCCGAAAAAGCTGCATAAACCTGCGCGTGCGCGGCTCGGCCGTTGCGAAAAGCCGGTATTTTTGGAAAATAATGGACCACGAGAAAAGGGAGAGGAACAACAGAATCAGCAGCACAACTCGCGCGACCCAGTTTGTCTGCATGAAAATCGTGCCAAGCCGTCCAACCAGCATTACCGCGACGTACGAAATGTTTTTCTCCTCAGAGGAAGCATCCTCGAAACCGAAAAATTACCGTAGCATAGGCCCCAGAGTCGGTCAAATGAATCGCCCGTAATCTAGCTTTGCTGTTATCTATAACGACACATTTTCATCGGAATTCGCCGGCCTGCGCGTTCAGATGCCCTGTGTTAGACTTTGAGTTGGCTATGGCTTCAGGCATCGACATTCCTCTCGCAACGCTTCTCGGCGGCCAAACTCGCCAACTCGCCAATTCCGACGCTCCGAAAGCTCCGTCCTTTTTCATTGAGACTTTCGGCTGCCAGATGAACGTCCACGATTCCGAGAAAGTTGCCGGCGTGCTTCTTGCCCGGGGCTATCGCCAGGTCGAATCTGCTGACTCTGCAGACATGATTCTGTTCAATACTTGCAGCATTCGTGAAAAAGCTGCGCAAAAAGTCTTCACGCGTCTCGGCGATTTTCGCGGGTCACGCGGAGAAAATAAAATCGTCGGCGTCCTCGGCTGCGTTGCCCAGCAGGAAGGCGAACAGATTTTCAAGCGGGCTCCGTGGGTGCGCATGGTTTGCGGTTCAGCCAGCTACCGTAAGTTGCCTGAGATGCTCGCGGAGCTGGAAGCAGGGAACTCACGCGTCACTGGCCTGGACTTGGACACCGATGAAACTTTCGAGACCGAAGTCACGCGCCGCGACCATCCGTTCCGCGCCTATCTCACCATTATCGAAGGCTGCGATTACGCCTGTTCCTACTGCGTGGTTCCCCATACACGCGGCCCGCAGCGCAGCCGCGCCAGCGTTTCTGTGTTGAACGAGGTCAGGCGTCTTGTCGAAAGTGGTTTCACCGAAGTTCAACTCCTCGGCCAAACCGTGAATTCCTATCGCGATCCTTCGCCGGCGCGCATGAATTTCGCGGAATTGCTTTCCGCAGTCGCTGCCGTTCCCGGAATTCGCCGCGTGAGATTCACCACGTCGCATCCCAACGATTTCACGCGCGAAATCGTCAAAGCCATCGATTCCACGCCTGCAATTTGCGATCACATTCATCTTCCCGTTCAATCCGGCTCGAATCGCGTGCTTCAAAAGATGCTGCGCACGTACACGCGCGAACAGTACCTCGGCAAAATCTCCTGGATTCGTGACGCTCGGCGCCCTTCCAGCATCACCACAGATATCATCGTCGGATTTCCCGGCGAGCGCGAAAACGAGTTTGAGGAAACCGTGTCCCTTCTTGATGAAGTGAAATTTGACGGCGTTTTCGCTTTCAAATATTCCCCGCGTCCCAACACATCTGCGAAAGATATGCCTAACCCGGTTCCCGAAGAAATCAAGAGCCAGCGCCTTGCCATCTTGCAGCAGCGCCAGCGCGAAATCCAGCTAACCCAAAATCGAAACTTTCTCGGCCAGGAATTTGAGGTGCTCGTTGACGGCCATCACCAGTCCCGCGGCCAGTGGTCGGGAAGAACTACAAGCAATCGCATCGTAAATTTCACTTCACCCAGCGAAAATCTTCTGGGACAATACTGTCAAGTCAAGATCGCCGGAGCCGGGCCGAACAGCCTCGTCGGCGCGCACCTCGCTTAACCCGGTCCGCAGGGAGGGCCCCATGGATCGCAACGAAGAGCGCAAACTGGAAGAGCAGCGCAAAGCGGAAGAAGAAGAGCGCAAAAAGCGCAACCCGCCGGCGGAAGAGCTCCGTGACCGACTAGCCGAAAAGGCGCTGCATGAACGATTGACCGAAAAGGGGCGCTGGGGCCAGGGAGGCGAGCAAAAGGCCGTCGAATCCTGGAAGCGCGAAACGGAACGCGAAGTCAAAGTCCGCGCCTTAATGATGGATCCGGTGACCAATATGCCCGTCGTAGTCCTCAAGGCTGTGCAAGGCGCTGGTACTTTGCCCATTTGGGTGGGAATTTACGAGGCGAACGCTATCGCTCTCGAAATTGAGAAAGTTCAGACGCCGCGTCCCATGACCCACGACCTGCTGAAGAATGTTTTACTCGGCCTCGACGTTCACGTGCAAAAGGTGGTCGTCAGTGAACTGAAAGACGACACTTTTTACGCGCTCATCTGGATGGAACGCGCCGGCCAGATGATGTCCATGGACTCGCGCCCCAGTGAC
>DASYYQ010000094.1:0-7546 GCA_035933545.1 Candidatus Acidiferrales bacterium
ACGCAACTTTTGCAGGCCGGGACGCGTCCCATAGAGTAGCCGCGCCTCACGGGAGGCCTTCATGACCCACGCACCCGTACCACCCTCTTTTCGCAGCATTTTCGTCACTTGCGTTATCTCGCTATTTTTTGCGGTGATGGCGCCGGCGGCGTTCGCGCAAAGCCACGGCGGGGGGCACGCGTCCGCGAGTGCCGCACACGCCTCAAGCAGCGGCGCGCACTTTGGCGGCGGGCGCGCAGCGAGCGGCGGCACACGTGGAAGCACGGGAAGATCGAGCGTGTCGTACGCCAGATTCGACGGAGGCGGAAGCAGCAGCGGCGCATCGTCTTCGACGGGAAGCGGCGCCGTGGCCCCCTCGGAACATTCTTCCGGAACGCATTCGAGCGCTCGTTGGCCGATTTTCGAGAGTGCCGAAATGCCTGCCCCTGCCGGGGGTGCCGCGCGCCGCGGCGCCGGACCACCCGCAGCGCCAAATGCGCGATTCACGCAGATGATTTTCGAAGCGCCGGCAACTTCAATCTCACCTGCAACTTCCGTGCTTCAAGGCGCGCACATCATCACGTTGGGCACGCAGCGCCCACAAGTGATTTTGAACGGCACAGGGCCGGTGCGCTACGAGCTGGTGAACACGAGGCCGTTCGCGGCGGACAATTATTTGTGGCAAGAGCCGCCGGGGCAAGGCGAACACGCGGGGGCCGTAGGTGCAACCCTTGGGTCGCCCGGGCGGGGCGAGCCCCGTCCCTACGAGGACGCGCAACAGCAGCAAGCGCGGCCGGCGTACGTGCCGCCTCGCCCGGCGCAGAATCCGCGTCCCGCACCGATGCCGCAAGCGCCGCGCCCCATCCTTGTGCCGCCGATGCAGGGGCCGCGTCCAGCGGGGCCAGTTTTTGTTCCCCCGCCGCTCAGCAACAATCCCATGCACGGGCCGCAGCCAATGCAATTTCCGGCCCAGCCAATTCGTTTGCCCGCGCAAAGCCCGATCATCTACCATCCGATTCCGATGACCCATCCGATTCCCGTTTCACATTTTCCGGTACAGCGGCCGATTCGGCCCGAGTTTCATCCCATCGTGCCGATGCCGAAGGCGCCTCTGTTTCGCCCAGTGATTGCGTCGCGGCCGCTCGCTCTCGGAATGGAAGCGCCGCCGCTGAGGAGGCTGTTCGACGCGAATCGCCGCGTGGGCGGGCCCTTTGCAGTAATGGGAGTGACGCCAACACCGGCGCGAACTTTGCAGTTCGAAGCGCATCCGTGCTTTCAAACGATTGGAAATTGCGGATTGGGGCTCGGCGGATTTGCATTCGACGGCGATTTTGATTTTGACGATGGCTTCCCGTTCGGATTTGGATTCGGATTTGGTTCGCCATTTTTCCCAGGATTTGGCCCGTTTGGTTTTCCTGCGTTCGGATTCGGCTTTGGACCGAATTGCTTTTTCGACGGCGTGTTCGAGCCGTGCGCGTTCACGCCGTGGGGATTTGCGCAGTTTCAGGCGTTCGCGCCGGGCGGATGGGGCTGGAGCTATTTGGGACTGGGCAACGGTTGGTTTTATTCGCCGCCGGAACAGCCGCCCGCGCCGCCGTGGAATGCCATCGAGACGGCGCCGCTGAATTTGCAGTCGCAAAATTTCACCGGCGAATACTACATGCCGGCGCCCGCGCCGTTGCCGGTGCCCTATTCCGAGCCGCAGGCGGGCACGCAGCAAAATCCGGTGACGGAAATTGTGACCACCGACGGAGTTGTATTCGGCGTGACTTCGTACTGGATGGACAACAACCAGTTGTGCTACGTCACTACGTACAACGTGAAACATTGCATCCCCATGTCGCGTGTGGATCTGCAAAAAACGGTGGACATGAATTACAACCGCGGAGTGAATTTCACGCTGACGCCCGAGCCGCCGAAGAAAAGCAGTGACGAGTGACAAGGCTGAGCAACTCGACATCCGCAGATCTTCGCAAAAGCCGCTCCGACAAAGAGCGTCGGGCAAGCGAAGTTCTGCGCTACACAAGGCAGAGGCAAACGCTAAGGCAACGGCGCTAGACGATGCCGCGGGGTGAGCCGGCGAGTTCGAGGTGGACGTCGCCAATGCCGCCGGAGATGCTGACGTTGATGGTGGGCTTGCCCTGGCCGTAAGCGTCGTTCACGTATTCGCTGCCATTGCGCTTGAAGTCGGGCGCTTCCACCGAACCAATCCCACCCTGCACGGTAACGTGCACGGACATGCCGCGCGGCAGCTTCAGGCGGAGGTCCCCGACGCCTCCCTGAAGAGTAGCGGTGACGTCCTGACTCCAATTCCCGGTGAGGTCGATGGTGGCGTCGCCGGCGCCGACTTTCACGTTGAGGTCGCGCAACTGCAGGTCGGCGAGATGGAGCTTGGAATCGCCTGCGCCCATTTCGATGGAGAGTTCGAGCGGAATTTTATTGTTGAAGTGCAAATCCCAGGCGTATTTCGTGCCGCCAAAAGTGCTGTGATGCGATTCGGGCTGCATGATCATGAGAGAGCCCTGCGCGTCGTTGACGCTGTAACTCAAGTCCGGCTTCCATTCGGGGACATTGTAAGTGATCGAGCCGTCGCACAATTTCGCAGAGCCGCCGGAAATGTCGATCTCGCCTGCGCCCATTTGCAGATGCGCGTGGACCTGCTTGGCGCCGCTCACAGGCACGGAGATGTTTTCGGTTTGCGTTTCGCCGACGCGTTCGAGCGGGCCATTTCCGCCGATGACGCAACCGTTCATGCCCAGCGCGGCAAGAGCAGCCACGGCGACAAAAATTGAACTGCGAAGCACTCGATTCGCTGATTTCATTTTCCCCTTCTTCCTCTGCAGAAACTTTCGCCTTTTCTCTTCGCGCCCGCCTGCCTATGAAAGAAGAAACGAAATTCAGGCGCGAAATGTTTCCTACGGTGTTTCCGGCAATGTGTAATCGAATTCGTAAAAATGTTTGCCATTCGGGTCGATCTTGATCGCGAAGTTGGAAATGACGATTCCTGCGAGTACGCCAGTACCGGAATCAGGCACCGCGGTGACGGTCAGGTGCGCGGCGCCACGATTCAATATGCCCATGTGCTGCAGGACGAAGCTGCCGCTGTGGCCATGGAGTGTGCCGGTGACGCGTTCGATAGCAACGTAGCCTGCCGATCCTTTCACGTCGGTGAGCGCCGTGAGCATGTGGCCTTCGCTGGTTGCTTCCAGATCACCGTGGAACTTTTTGGAGATGGACATACGCGCGAGCGTGGAGCCCTCCGCTTTGTCTTCCGGCGGCTGTGGCGTCAGCGTTGGCTCAAACCAGCCCTTTGCGTGATGGATTGTCATTTTGCGCCCCTCTTGCATGGAAGCTTTGGCGCTTTTCTGCGCGCCTGTCGCTGTTCTCGATGGCGCAGCGCAGCTCAAGATAGCAAAGAACAAACCAACGATATGAATGCGTTTCTTCATTTTACGGCTCGTTTCGGAAACGAAAATTCGCCGCCAAATGCGTCCCGTGCGAAGCAACGGATTCTACACTGAAATGCTTCCTGCCGTACATGGAGTGCGGCGAGCGCCGACGATGGGCTCCGGCCGCGATGGGAAGCGCGAATTCATGAGGCGGCAGGAAAAGCTACTTCACGAAGAGCCTGGCTTGGACCAAGATGATGACGGAGCGGGAGCTATGTCCGACAAACGCGCGCGGCGAAAGAAAAAGCCGGGCTGTGGGGAGCCCGGCTCGGAGCAAAAAAAAACGTTTGAAAGAGACTGCTTAAGTGAGGCGCAGCTTTTTGCGCGTGATGAACCCGAGACCGAGAAGGCCAGTGCCGAGCAGAAAGATCGACGCCGGCTCGGGGGTGGGCGCTGTGCCGAACGGGAATGGACCCACGTTGTTGACTTCATAGCCGCTCAAGGTCTGATTAACTCCTACGTTGCCAACGTTGAGGAATGTGGGACTCGAGACGCTGCCGCTGAAAAGCTGCTGGCCGACGATGTCCCAGTACGTGCCGCTTGAGCAAGAGCCGCTGTTATCGAAGCAGATCATCAAGCCCCCAGGATTGCCCAGCGTGCCGGGATTGAAGGAGGCGGCATTGGCGCCCGCGCCGAGAGCGGAGAAAGTGTCAAATTCAACTTGGAAAGCAATGTTGAGAGTACTGGTTGTGCCATTCAGGGTGAAATTAATCCCGGAACCGGACATCAGGAAGAGACCGTCCGCAGTGTCATACTGGCCCGAATCAATGGAGTAGGTGGGAGCGCCACAAGTGGTGCATGGCGCGAGTGATGGGTTGGTGTCCAGCGTGAACGAGAAGGAATACGCTCCACTCGGCGCGCTGATCGCGCCAAATGTCGGCGCAGTTGACGTGTACGTGCCGGAAATCGTGAATACGGTCTGCGTCGGATTGACGGTGCTCACTGACAGATTTACGGTTCCCGCCATCGCCGCAGGAACTGCGCAGAATGAAAAGCCGAGAACAATTGCGACGGTCGCTACAAGCTTTCGCATAACTCCCCCTAGAACCCCGGGCCGACGGAGCAAATCGGAGCCCGCACAGGCGGATGCTCCGATAGGGTACAGAGCAATTGGCAGTCCAATGTGGCCTATTGAAACCACGTGGTTTACGAGCGGGTACTGGAACGTCGGATGCAAAACAATGCATTTTTCATACCAGCTCATTCAGCTGTATTCCGAACGAAGGTGAATAGCCGAGCGGCGCAGAAGGGTGAAAAAAAGTGTTGGCCTACAGTGTTTTGCCCATGTTATAATGTATCTGCGTTTGTGGCTCTTGTGACTGCTTTTTCGAGATTTCGCTAAGGCTGCCAGGGGGAAAACCCTTTGCGGCTTTTTTTTTGGCCTGCTCAGGCGCGAAAGCGATTCTGAGCAACCAGCCCTCGAGAGGCGACGACGAGCGCAAATAGCTCTTCCCAGTAAGGAGTAAGAAGTTGGCTAGAGAACAAGGAACCGTCAAGTGGTTTAACGCCAGCAAGGGTTATGGGTTCATTCAACGTCAGAGCGGTGAGGACGTCTTCGTGCACTACAGCGCGATCCAATCGGAGGGTTATAAAACCCTCAACGAGGGACAGGCTGTGGAATTCGAAGTAAAGAAAGGACCTAAAGGCCTGCAGGCGGAAGCCGTCGTCGGCCTCTAAAATCTGAATCTGCGGGTGGGAATCGTCAGAAATGGCTGGCTCACCCGCTTTGCAATTATAAGGATTTCTTTCCAGTGGATTTGAACGGGCGTGGCAGCATGTGTAGGGCATTTTTCTACGGGGAATGAGGAATTCCCGATTCGCGGGTTGAGTTTTTGGCATCTAATAGTATGGATTGTCAGCGCTTTCGGTCCAGTCCCTCTGCCCGGAAGAGCAACTGCGGTAAATGCGCCTCGCGCCGTTCGCGGAGCCCGGCCCTGTCGGTTTTGGCAGCAGAACCACCTTGTCATGGCGGTGCGTTTTCTTAGCGAAGTGCACTTTTTAAGGAGGGTTACGTGCAAGTATTGGACGCAGGACAAACTGTTCGGCATGGGCAGTACGGAGTTGGCACGGTAACGGAGTCGGATTCCGAGCGGACCACGGTGGAGTTTGACGACCACGGGATGAAGAAGTTCGTCACCAGCATTTGGTCGGCGGAAGTGGTGGGCGAAATTGCGGGCCGGCCGTCGAAGGCCAAGCGGCGCCGCCGCGCGAAGAGCGCTGCAAAAGCTGCGGAAAGCAAAGCCGCAGCCGTGGCCAAAGCGTCGAAGAACTAAGCTTCAATTTTCAGGAAACTCCGCGCAGGAGAAAAGAAGAGCCTCGCAGCCGAGAGACTAGAATCCGGCCCGCGAGGCTTTTTTGTGTTTTCACCGCAGTGGCGCAATGCCATGAATCGGACGAGCGAACTGGTGTCAGTTACTGCCGGCAAGCTCGACGGCTGTTGCGCACGACTGTTACAGAGACTTCAGGAAAGCGACCAGTTCGCTCCTCTGCTTATTGGTGAGATTCATCTGGAAGCGCTGATTGTAGAAATTCACCACCTGATCGAGCGTTGCGGCCGCGCCGTTGTGGAAGTAGGGCGCGCGCGCCGCGAGCCCGCGGAGAATCGGGCCTTTGATGCGATTGACGTCCGCGCATTTGCCGGTGAGCAGCGCTTTGCCCGGATCAGAAGTGAAGATGGGAGCAGTTTGGCCGGGATTGAACGGGTCAGGACAGCCGTCAATTTCAAAAACGGGCAAATCCGGCGCGCTCAACTGGGCGAGCGCGTTGGCAATCTGCGGATTCGTTTCGTTCGCTTCGGAATGGGCGGTGCCAATGTCGAGCGGGAGGGGCGCGGAATGGTCGCCGACATTGGGCGCGTCATGGCACGCCGAGCACGTGGCAGAAATTGTTGCCACCGGCACGGTGCCGAGTGCGGGATTGTCGTTCAGGCCGCGAACCACAGTGATGGTCAATGGAAACGTATCAAAAATTTGTTCGCCGGCGGCAATGTCCTGTCGCGCGGCGATCGCGGGCTTGCTCAAGGAAGGGTCGCTCAGATTGAGCCAGGGCGCGAAAATCGAAAAAACGTTGGAATTGAAGGCCGCGCCGGTGGGATCGGCTCCGAGTACGTCGTTGATCAAGGGATAATAATTTTGACCGCTCAGCGAGAGTGGGCCGCCCTGCGCGCCAGCCGCGTTAAGCCAGCCTGCGGAATTGTCGTAGACCTGCGCGGAATGCAGGCCCAATTCGAAATTCACGATGGCGGCAAGCTGCGAGCTGGTTGGCGGCGTGGTGGCTTGCGCGTGGCCAGTTGTCGCGTCGAGCGCCTGATGCGCGAGGTCAGTGACGAGATTGGCCTGAAAGGTCGAAGAACTCGTGAGCGGCGTGATCGTTTCGCGGCCGTCAAACATCACTGCGCTGAGAAAATTCAGGTTCGTGGCGGGAAGCGGGCGGCGATAGACGGAAGCAGTTTCTGCGCCGGTGTTCGGATCGCTATACAGCGCGCAGCCGTACGGGTCATGCACAACGCTGATGGAGAACTGCATGCTTGCGGGCAGCGGCAGAAAAATGCGAATCAGGCCGTTCTGCAAAAGCAGCCTGTGGCTGCTGGCCAAAGATGGCGGATCCGTTGGGCAGTTGGCGCCGTCAACCATGGCGAAGAGCGGGTCGGACGCGCCATTTTGCTTGAATTCAGCCTGAGCCTGTGCCGTGCTCAAGCCCATGGCGTTGGCCACGACGTGGCAACTGGCGCAGGTGCGCCCGTTGGTGCCGAGGCTGGCGAAGAACGGATTATTCGAGCTGGTGTCGATCGTGCCCGCGGAATTGTACGCGGCTACGTAGCCGCTGGGATCAGCAAAGGGCTGCTGATTGAAAATTGTGGACGAGCCGCCTGCTGAGCCCCAGGCGCCAAAGCGAGGCGCCAGAAAAGCGACGAGCGCGCCGGCCGCGACCAGGAAGCCGGCGAGACGCACAAAGCGAACGTTGCACATTGTTCGAATCACACCACTCAGAATTTTCATATGACGTTCCCCATTTCCTTCCGAAGCTGAAACGGTTCACCGCAGGGCAATGGCCGAGAATGCCGCGCGAGTCGTGCAAGTCAAAGACGCGGATTGGTTTTTCGCCGAATTTTTTCTGGC
>DASYYQ010000107.1:0-16100 GCA_035933545.1 Candidatus Acidiferrales bacterium
ATGAGCGAAGCAAGATGGCTGCCTTCGAGCGCCCGCGAGATGGCTATCGTTGGCCCGATTGTCAGCAACGAATATTTTTTCTTTGTGGTGATTCTGGCGGTTACCACGATCGTTGTGCTTCGCGAATGGTTCGCGCTTCGCACCTCGACGGTGCAAAATGCCGAAAATCCTGCGGAGAAGCGCCTTCGCCAGCATGAGCATCGCCGCCGCAGCATTTGGACAGCAGCAACAGCGTTTCTCTGCCTGGTCGTGATTTTTTCTTTAACCGCCGAATTCGTTTACACGCGCGCCTCTGCCGCACCGCCTGAAGCTCAGAGGCTTGTCGCCGTCGGCAATATCGTTAGGGTGCCGCTCTCAGCGATGGACGGCGTCCAAGTCCGTTTCTATTCTGTGGATGTGCAAAACACCTTGATTCGCTTCATGGTGCTCCGCAAGCCGAATGGCCAATACGCCACAGCGCTTGATGCATGCCAGATTTGCGGAGCGAAGGGCTATCGGCAGCAGGGTTCGATGTTGATCTGCCGCAATTGTGGTGCGCCGATAAATATTGCGGAGGTTGGTTTGCCCGGCGGCTGCAACCCGATTGGATTTCCATCGCACGTTGAGGACGGGAATATCGTCATAGACTTATCCGCGATTTCCGGCGCTACTTCGGAAATTGCGAAATGAAAATGACTATGTCTCGATTTGCGTACACAAAATGTTTATCCGGCTGCTGAAAGAGTCCATTTCCCGCAATCCGCGGCGCAAACTCCTCACTGGAGTGGCGCTGGTGCTGGGCATGGCTGTGGCTACAGCAACGCTCACGGTGGCGGTTGACGTTGGCACCCAGCTCGCCCGTGAATTTCGCAGCTTTGGCGCGAATCTCCTGGTCACGCCGCAGGCCGATACTTTGCCCGTCGAAATCGGCGGTGTGGATTACCGTCCGGTCGCGCAGGGTGCTTATCTTTCCGTTTCGAAACTGCCTGAACTCAAATCCATTTTCTGGCGTCACAACATTCTGGGCTTCACGCCATTTTTGTACGTTCCGGTCAACATTAAGCCTGCGAGCGCTGGCATCCGGAAGCCTTTTTCCGCCACGCTGATTGGCACGTGGTATAAGCACTCGGTCGCTGTGCAAGATGGCGCTTCCATGTTCGTCACTGGCGCCAGCGTCACGGATCCGTGGTGGAAGATTCGCGGGCAATGGTTCAACGAAGATTCAGCGCAGTGCGTCGCTGGAGCGTCGCTGGCACAAGACAATCACATCGGCACTGGCGATCGCTTGAATTTGTCTGCGCCCAGCTCGACGGGAAGCACCTCAGTCGCAGTGACCGGAATTGTCTCCGCAGGCGGTTCGCAGGACGACGCAATTGTCTGTCCGCTGGCGCTAGCGCAGACTCTTGCTGGCAAGCCTGGAGAATTCCGCGAACTCTCCGTCAGCGCGCTCACCACGCCGGAAGATGCCTTCTCCCGCCGCGATCCCAACACGATGTCGCCCGCGGAATTCGATCGCTGGTATTGCACTCCCTACATCAGCTCCATCGCGCATGAGATTCAGCAGGTTTTCCCCGGCACGCGGGTGCAAACAGTTCGCCGCATTGCTGAGACGGAAGGCAGCGTTCTTGCTCATGTCGGCCTGCTGTTTTGGATTATCACCGTCGCCGCGCTGATTGCCGCCGCGTTGGCCATCGCCGCCACGTCCGCAACTACCGCTATGGAGCGGCGCTCCGAACTGGGCCTGATGAAGGCTTTGGGCGCGACTAACCTTCTCGTGGGCGCGCTGTTTCTTTCCGAACAGCTGCTCATCGCCATCTTCGGCGGCTGCGTCGGTTTTGCCATTGGCGCAGGACTGGCGCGAGAACTCGGCGAAAGTGTTTTCGGTGTTGCCACTTCCCCGCGCTTGATTGTGTTGCCTATAATACTCGCCGCTGCTGCGCTCATTGCCGTCGTCGCCAGTTGGATTCCGCTGTATCGTGCGGCGCACCTCTCACCCGCTCCGGTTCTGAGGGGCGAGTAATGTTCAAACGCCTCCTCTGGCATTTGCTCCGAGGAAATCGCGTTCGCATGGCGGTGGCGCTGCTGGCGCTGACCAGTGGTGGCGCGGTTATCTCCGCTCTGCTGAATCTAAACGTAGACATCAACCGCAAACTCAGCCAGGAATTTCGTTCTCTCGGCGCCAATCTGGTCATTTCCTCGCAAACAACCGCTGCGGCCAGCGAAAACTCGCCGGCGCTGATTGACGCCTCCGCTATGCAAACGATCGAACGCGCGCAGTCTGCCGGCGTGATTGCTGCTCCGTATCTTTACGTAGTTGCGCAGGCGGCTTCCGCGGGGAATCGCGACGTTGTAGTCGCGGGCACCTGGATTGACCGCATCCCACTAATGTCTCCGTCGTGGCAAATTTCCGGTGATTCATCTCTGCCACGCGCCGATCTTGCTCGCTGTCTTATTGGGCGCAACGTGAGCCGCACGTTCGGTGTTTCCACGGGAGGCAAAATCGCGCTCGCGAACGAAGGCCATGTCGCGAATCTTACTGTCAGCGGCGTCATCGACGCGGGAGGTTCCGAGGATAATCAAATCTTCGTGAATCTTCCGGTCGCTCAAGAGCTCGCCGGAGCCGAAAACAAAATCGAGCTCATCGAGCTGAGTGTTCCTGGTTCGCCTGAAGGAATTCGCGCCGTACAGTCGCGGCTGCAGTCTGCGCTTTCGGCTCTCGCGGTAAAGCCGATTCCGCAAATCACCGAAGCGGAAGGCAAGCTCCTCGGCCGCATTCGCTTTTTGATTGTTTCAACGGGCCTGCTGATTCTGGTGCTGACGGCGCTGTGCATTCTGGCCACCATGGCTGCGCTGGCGATGGAGCGCCGCAGAGATGTGGGCTTGATGAAAGCCCTCGGCGGCTCGATGCAAAAAGTCCTTCGTATTTTTTTGGCTGAAGTAGGCATTCTAGGCGTCACCGGCAGCATTCTTGGCTATGTGCTGGGAATGTTTTTGTCCATATGGATGGGCCATCGCGTTTTCGGCGCAAGCATCACGCCCCGCTGGGAAGTTTTTCCGGCTACGGTGGCGCTTATGCTTATTGTGTCACTCGCTGGCGCGCTGCCATTGCGGCTTCTGGGAAATGTCCGGCCGGCAGTTATTTTGCGCGGAGAATAGCGGAGAATAAATCGAGTGTCACTCGTCGAAGTCACGAACTTGAAAAAAACTTTCGGCGAAGTCCGCGCGCTCGACGGCGTTTCCTTCACCATTGAGTCCGGCGAATGGATCGGCATCATGGGCCCTTCCGGGTCCGGAAAGACCACGCTCATCAATATCCTTGGCGGGCTGGATACGCCGACAGAGGGCTCGGCGATTGTGGATGGTGTTGACGTCGGCCGCCTCGACGAACTGGGCCTCACGCGTTTCCGCGCGCAGAAAATCGGCTTCGTTTTCCAGCAATTTCATCTTGTTCCTTATCTCACGGCGCTCGAAAACGTCATGCTTGCCCAGTATTTCCATAGCACCACGGACGAAGCGGAGGCAGCCGAAGCGCTCCGCCGCATTGGCCTGGGCGATCGCCTGACGCACCTTCCGGCGCAACTTTCCGGAGGCGAGCAGCAGCGCGTCGCCGTCGCTCGCGCGCTGATAAATCATCCCAAGCTAATTCTAGCTGACGAGCCCACCGGCAATCTCGATGAAGCCAACGAACAAACCGTCATCCATCTTCTCCGCGAACTTCACGCGCAGGGCCACACCATTCTGATGGTCACGCATGACCCATCGATTGGCACACTGGCGGACCGCCGCATCGAACTCGCTCACGGGCGCCTGGCGCAAGTCACCGTCTATTCTACGGAGGATGAAGCGCGCTTCGATCATGTGCTCGAAGAATTGTGGATTTGCGCGGAGATTGGCAAACGCGCCCGGCTTGCGCGTTTCCATTCGCTCGATGCTGATCCAGAACGCACCATTGAGCGTCTCGCTCTAGTAGGCCTCGTGGCGGTGCAGGATTCCGAAGTTGAGCTCACCGAGCGCGGCCAGCGGCGCGCGCGTGATGTGGTTCGACGCCGGCGACTCGCCGAACGCCTGTTCACTGACACATTCTCGATTGCGAACGCCGAGGCCGATTCCCAAGCCTGCAAGTTCGAACATATCATCAGCCCTGAACTGGACGAGCGCATCTGCTCTTTCCTCGGCCATCCAAAAACTTGCCCTCATGGCAAGCCCATTCCGCCGGGGCCGTGCTGCACCGAGGCGCAGAAATCTTTCGACAAGAGCGCCTGATGCCGCTGCCGCTCGACATCCGCAAAAAGCCCATGGACGTGAAGGTGCGCGTCTCGACCGGCGAGGGCGTGGATATCACCTGGTCCGACGCGCACAGCAGCCATTATGATTTTTCTTACTTGCGTGAGCATTGTCCTTGCGCCACCTGCCGTGAAGAACACGACAAGCACGGCAAAATCGACGCCAAAACCGCCGGCGGTTCGTCCGCGCTGCCCATGTTCAAGCCCAAAATTAGCGCGCGCGCTGCTTCGGCGGTGGGGAACTACGCCGTTCAAATCGAATTCACCGATGGCCATTCCACCGGAATTTTCAGCTTCGCTCACCTTCGTGAAATCTGCCCTTGCGACGCCTGCGCTCGCGAATTTGGCGTCGATCATGCCTCGTAATAACTCTTCGAAACGGTGCAGGTTGCTATGTATTTATTTTTAGCGTCAAACAACGTATAGTCAGTTCCCGCGCCTTTCATGGTCTCGAATCCCTTAAATCCCGGCACCCAGCGGCCCGTCACCAACGTTTTGGTCGCCACCACCGCGATGCTCAGCTTTATTTCGCTGTGGCGCGCGGCGGCAATCGTCTTGAACGATCTTGGTTCCTCCGCTTTTTATGCTGGCGCAATAGCGGAGCAGGCCATCGGCCAGTCTGCCCCGTGGTTCATTTTGGCCGTAATGCTCTTTGCCGCCTGCGTTCTGCTCCTCTACATCGAAAGCTGCAGCATGTTCGTTCGCGGCGGCGTCTACCGCGTGGTCAAAGAAGCCATGGGCGGCAAGCTGGCGAAGATGTCCGTCTCCGCCCTGATGTTCGATTACATCCTGACGGGCCCCATCAGCGGCGTGTCTGCTGGACAATACCTCGTCGGCTTCCTGAATAACGCTTTCGCTTCCGCTCATGTGCACATTGTTCTTTCCGCGAACGAAACGGCCGCCGCCTTCGCCATCCTCGTTACGATTTATTTTTGGTGGCAAAACGTCAAAGGCGTCCCCGAGTCCAGCGAAAAAGCCCTGCGCATCATGTACATCACCACCGTGATGGTCGTACTGATGCTCATGTGGGCCGGCTACACTCTCTGGGTTCGCGGCATCCACCTTCCTCCAACTCCCATCCCCTCGCATCTGACGTTCGCTCCTACCGCGCTCGGATGGCTCCGCTGGTCGCGCTTGCCCTACACCTTTGGATTCATCGGCATTCTTATCGGCCTCGGCCACTCCGTTCTGGCCATGAGCGGTGAAGAAACCCTCGCCCAGGTCTATCGCGAAATTGAACATCCCAAGCTCAAGAATCTGAAGAAAGCCGGCGTCGTCATCGTCCTTTACAGCGTCATTTTCACCGCTGGTGTTTCCTTTCTGGCCTCGATGATTATCCCCAACGCGGTGCGGCCGCAATTCTTCGCCAATCTCATCAGCGGCTTGGCCATGAATTTCGTCGGCCCTTATCACCTGCGCCTGGGCTTCCAGGCTTTTGTTGTGCTCGTCGGCATTCTGATGCTGTCCGGCGCCGTCAACACCGCCATCGTAGGCGCCAACGGCGTGCTCAGCCGCGTTTCCGAGGATGGCATTCTGCCCGAATGGTTCCGCCATCCGCATCCGCGCTATGGGACCTCGCACCGAATAATCAATCTGGTCACCGTTCTCCAGGTGCTGGCCATCATCCTCAGCCGCGGCAACATGTTCGTCCTCGGCGAAGCCTACGCCTTCGGCGTGATGTGGAGTTTCTCCATGAAGGGGCTCGCGGTTTTGGTGCTGCGCTTCACTGAGCCGGAGGCTCGCGAATTCAAGGTTCCCTTGAATTTCAAAATCGGCAAAACCGAAATCCCGCTTGGCCTGGCCCTTATCACGGCGACTCTTTTTTCGCTGTCCATCATCAATCTGTTTACCAAGCAGGTCGCCACGATTTCCGGCGTCAGCTTCACCATCGCGCTGTTCGTTGTTTTCACCATTTCAGAACATTACTACCACCGAAGAGATGCTTCTGCTGGTGCGGAACTTGACCAGTTCAATTTGGCTCAGGAAAACGACCTTACGCCGGAGAACGTTGGCGTTCGCCCCGGCAACACTCTTGTGCCGGTAAGCAATTACTACGCGCTCTATCACCTGCATTCTGCTCTGCAACGTCTCAAAGCCGGTGAACAGGATGTCGTGGTACTGCATATCCGCCTGCTCCGCCGCGCTGCATCCGGTGAATACGGCCTTCGTCCCGATCAGCTTTTCAGCACTATCGAGCAACTGCTGTTCACAAAAGTCCTCGCCATCGCCGAGAAAGAAGGCAAGCCGGTGCGCCTTGCCGTCGCCGCAGCCAACGATGTATGGGATGGCATCATGCGCACTGCCGTGAATCTTCAATCGAGCAGCATCGTCGTGGGCAGCTCTTCCAAAATGCCCGTTTCACAGCAAGCCCGCGAGGTTGGTCTTGCTTGGGAGCGCCTGCCGGAGCCGCGGCCACGGCTCAACTTGGACATTTTTACGCCGGGTGGGCAGGAGCAAATTTTTTACCTTGGGCCGCACTCTCCGCACCTCACTCCCAAGGAAATCGATCTTCTCCACAATATATGGCTGCAATTGAGCAGTGAGCTATCCGGCGAGGAACTGCACCATCACGATATTGTTCATTTTGCTCTTACGGAACTGGAGCGCGAGATGTCTCAGGGGCAGGACGGCCAGGTTCTTGAGCGCCTGCGCCAGCATTTGCGCGAAATTAAAGACCGCCGCCCCACCATCTCCTGAACTCCTGTGCTGCTTTTTCTTCTTCGCTACCTTTACGCCGCCACTTGCGCCGTGCAATATGCGCACTTGCTCGCCTTCACCGGAATTTTCGACAAACAATACGGGCAGTCCTTGGTGGTAACTTCCGGAGGCGGCCCCGGTTTCTTCGTCCAGCGGTTCACCTGCCGCACCAGCAAGAAAATCGCAAATGCTACAATCACAAAATCAATCACTGTGTTCACGAAGACGCCATAGTTAATGGTAGCCGCGCCCGCCGCTTTTGCTGTGGCCAGATTCGGATAGCTTTTGTGCGTCAAATTCAGAAACAGATTGTTGAAGTCCACGTGCCCCAGTGCGAGACCAATCGGCGGCATAATGATGTCGTTCACCAGCGAAGTCACAATTCTTCCAAAGGCCGCTCCGATAATGATGCCCACGGCCATGTCCATCACATTTCCTTTCATTGCAAACTCTTTGAATTCCTTCAGCATCGTGGAATCTCCTTTCGCCATCTCGCGCTTTCTACTTCTTTGAACGGATGCGGTCGGCGCTGCACCGTCCAAAGGCGTGCAGGAGTATAGGATGCCGCAAGCCCTGGTGTGTAGTTCAAAATCCCCTAAAGATTAGAAGCATAAGCCAATGAACGTATCGTGTGTTCGAGTGTTTTCGTGCTTATTACAATTGTGTTATATCACTGTAATATTAATTATCTCGGTTGCTTTGTATTCTTTTCAGGATTATGCTCCCGTCCTGCGGGCAGGGGGGAGGCTGAAACCGGGCAGCCTTCAGAACCCTCCCTACATCTGAATCGGTGTTTCTGTTTGTTTCATAACCTAATTTAGGAGGAACTCATGCGGTCTAAATTCGCGACTCTGTTCATGGCGTTTTCCCTGCTTTCCCCAGCGGCGCTCTTTGCCTCGGGCAAGAAGGGCGCCGGTCCGGCGACGGCAATCATCTCATCTCAATCGCACATGAAGAAGAGTCACCATTCCAAGAAGCACAGCAAAACCAAGAAAAGCAAGAAAAGCAAGAGAACCAAACCGACGAAGAAAGGCTAGTCTTCGTCAGCTATTTCTGCATCGAGCAAGCATGGTCCTCCCGGAGCAGCTTTGCGGCGCCGGCCGGCTAAAACTGCCTTGGCTCAAACGCCCTCTGGTTGCGCGCGAGGACCTTTTTGCTCGGCTCACCGGAGATTTGTCTACATCTCGCCCCTTGAGGGCAGCCCTGCGCTCAAACTCTCGCCTTTAGCATGCTACAATGCTCTTCCTTTTCGCGTTGAATCGTTACGAGCGTCGATACAGTCCAATAACTTAGGAGTGTTTTGTGCACAAGGTGGTCATCATCGGAAGCGGCTGCGCCGGCCTCACTGCCGCGATTTACACTGCGCGCGCCAATCTGAAGCCTCTGGTTATTGACGGCTTCGAGCCAGGCGGACAACTCACCCTGACGACCATGGTTGAGAATTTCCCCGGTTTTCCTGAGGGCATCCTTGGGCCTGAGCTCATCGAATTCATGCGCACACAGGCGCAGCGCTTCGGCGCCGAATTCCGCGCTGGCGCAGTCAGTTCGGTGGATTTAAAGAAGCGTCCTTTCAAGATCGAAGCCGCCAAGGAAACTTTCGAAGCCGAAGCCGTCATCGTCGCCGCTGGCGCCTCCGCGCGCCTCCTTGGCCTCGAATCCGAACGCCAGCTCATCGGCCACGGCGTTTCCACCTGCGCTACCTGCGACGGCTATTTTTTTCGCGACAAGGAAATCGCCGTGGTTGGTGGCGGCGACACCGCGATGGAGGAAGCGAATTTTCTAACGCGCTTCGCGAAGAGAGTCAACATTTTGCATCGCCGCCGCGAGTTTCGCGCGTCGAAAATCATGCTCGACCGCGCGCGCGCCAACGAAAAAATCCGTTTCGTTACGCCCGTGGTCGTCGAAGACATTCTCGATCCTGCGAAGCAAAATGTCGAAGGCGTGAAACTTCGCTATTTGGATGATGATCAAACGGCCGTGCTTCCCATAGATGGCCTCTTCATCGGCATTGGCCACGAACCCAACACGAAAATCTTCCGCGGGCAGCTCGACATGGACGCCAACGGCTACCTCAAGACTCATCATGGCAGCCGCACCAATGTCGAAGGGGTGTTTGCCGCCGGCGACGTTCAGGACCACGTTTATCGCCAGGCCGTTACAGCCGCAGGGTCCGGGTGCATGGCCGCCATGGACGCCGAAAAATTCCTCGAAGCGCAATCCAAGTAATTGAACATAGCCTATCCATCGATCTTGAGGGAGAGCGGTTTACCCCGCGGCCGAGTTGCAAACGTAAATTCATCCTGTCCCTCCTTTTCGTTGCTTTCCGGCCGCAAAGAATTTATTCTTTTTGCCGCCTAATGCTGCGCTCGACCCTCCTCGCGCTATCGCATAGTCCTCGCGTCGGCCGTTTTGTTATTCATAATTCTCTCAGCCGCCGCGTGGTGCGCCGCTTTGTCGCCGGAGAATCGCTTGACGAAGCTGTCGCTGCGGTTCGCGACGTCAATCGCCTGGGATGTCCCGCCTCGCTCGATTGCCTTGGCGAAAGTGTCACCAGCGAAGCTGAAGCGCGCCGCTCCGCCGGTGTCTACGTTTCCATCGTTGACCGCATCGCCGCGGAGAACCTCACGTGCAACGTCTCGCTCAAGCTGACGCAACTCGGCCTCGACATCAGCCAGCCGCTTTGCGAAAGCCTCCTCGCCGAAATTATTGAGCGCGCCACCGCGCATCGCAATTTCGTGCGCATCGACATGGAAGCCTCCGCTTACACCGAACGCACCATTGAAATCTGCAAGCGCATGCGCGCCAAAAGTGATTCCGTCGGCACCGTCCTGCAGTCCTATCTTTTCCGTACTGAACAGGACGCGCGAGAGCTTGTTGCCGCCGGCATCCAGTTGCGCCTCGTCAAAGGCGCGTACAAAGAACCGCCCGGCATCGCCTTCGCGAAAAAGTCCGATGTGGATGGCAACTACGTCAAAGTCATGAAAATCCTTCTTACCAGCGGCCTGTATCACGGCATTGCCACGCACGACCCGCGCATGCACGAGGCCACGAAACAATTCGCCGCAGAGAAGGGAATCCATAACGACCAATTTGAATTTCAAATGTTGTATGGAATTCGCACCGATTTGCAGCAGCAGCTCATCCGTGAAGGCTATCGTTTGCGCGTTTACATTCCCTTCGGCACTGACTGGTTCCCGTATTTCATGCGCCGCCTCGCTGAGCGTCCGGCCAATCTGAAATTCTTTCTCTCCAATCTTTTCCGCCGCGGTTAACGCATCGGTGTATCATTACCCGCGTTTTTCAAAAATAGGTTGTGGAGAGAAAATGAATCGAGCACCTGCACTTGTAACCGAAGCCGGCGTCGCCATCGTGCTTGCCATTTGCCTGTTCGCGTTGAGCGCAACGCAAATCTCGCGCAGTGGAGCGCGCCAAATTACTGTCGGTGCTGTCACGGTGCACCGCGCGCTGCACTTCGACGTTTCCGCGCCTCTGGCAAACTTTCGTGAGGCAAACACGCCGGCCTTGACGCCTTATTTTAATTGTGCAGTGGCGGATGACTGCGGCCTGTCACCGGCGACGCCGCCTGACGCCGTTCAGGAACAAAATCCTCCGGCGCCTCCTGCTGAGCCAACCATTTCTGAAGCCGGCGCCGCCGTCGAGCAAACGTCGCAAGGCGAGCGGCCCGCGCTTCCTGTACTCGAAAGCTTCGACGGCCTGGGCGAAGGATTCAAAGGCCCGCAAAGCGGGCAACGTCCTGCGTTCTACCGAAATCCCTCTGACAACAGCCTCGCCGTCGGGCCAAACAACATCGTGCAAATCGTCAACGCACGCTTCGCAGTGTTCACCAAAAAAGGCGCGCGTTACAACGACACCGGAACTGTGCTTTACGGGCCCGTGCCCACGAACATGATTTTTGCCGGCTTAGGCGGCGTTTGCCAGGAGCGCGACAACGGCGACGCCGTCGTTCGCTACGATCAACTTGCGAGTCGCTGGCTCATCGTGATGCCCATTTTTAGCCCCATACCTCCGCCTCAAAAACGTAAACGTGGCGTTTCGCAAACTGGCGAACCCGCCGAGCCCGGCCACGCTTCGATTCCCGGACCGCCGGGCGGGCCGCCGGCAAATCCTTCCGAGGCGCAGGGGACTTTCGCCATGTGCTATGCCGTCAGCACTACCAGCGATCCGTTGGGGAAATATTATCGCTATGCTTTCGAGCGCACTTTATTCCCCGACTATCCGCGTCCCGCTGTTTGGCCGGATGGCTACTACGTTCCCACCAGCACCGGAGACACAGTCATTCAAAAGCACGTTTGCATCGCCGATCGCAACAAAATGCTGCGCGGCCTTCCCGCTACCGAGCAGTGCATCGTGATTGATGGCGTGAATTTCCTGAACAACGCGGACGTTGATGGCCACGGCCTGCCACCTGTGGGCGCGCCAAATATCATGATGGCCGCGGGAGGCACGCAGCTGAAAAAAATCTTCGAGGACGATGGACTCTATTTCTGGAAAGTTCACGTGGACTGGCGCAATCCGCAGAACACCAAAGCCGTTGGGCCGGCGAAAATTCCCGTCGCACCGTATCACTATCTCTGCGACGGGCAGCTAAGCAGTTGCGTTCCGCAGCCGGGCACCGACGTGCGCCTTGATGCGCAAGGCGACAAAATCATGCAGCGGCTCGTGTATCGCCGCATCGGCGACCACGAATACATTGTCGCGGCGCACTCCATCGCCACAAAAGCGGGCGGGGGAGGGGTGCGCTGGTACGAATTCCGCCTTGATGCAAAACGCGATCCAGTCCTATACCAGCAGGGAACTTACGCGCCGGATCAATTTTATCGCTGGATGCCGAGCATCGACATGGATAAAAACGGCGACATCGGCGTCGGCTATTCTTTTGGAGGTGCGCCGAACTTTCCGGGCCAGCGGTTTGCCGCGCGCGTGGCCTCTGACCCCAAAGGACTGCTCACTTTTCACGAAAGCATTTTGGCGAACGGCGAAGCATCGCAAACGAATACGCTGCGCTGGGAGGACTACACCACCACGGCCATGGATCCGAGCGACGACTGCACATTTTGGTATGTTGGCGACTATCTCAAATCCGGCGCAAAAGCCTACAGCACGCGCATCGGCTCCTTCCGTCTGCCCGGCTGCGCCGCCGAAAAATGAAATGGGAGCGTAACGCTGCAACTAAAGTTTGCGGCAAACGGTGACGCCATCGCGCAGCGGAATCATCACCGGAAATAATTCCTTCGAGGCGTACACTGCTTTATTGAATTGCTGCACGCCGTGCGTAGCATCGCTGTCCGCCTCACGTGTCACGCGGCCTGACCATAACGTGTTGTCGGTCACCAGGAGGCATCCGCGCTTGAGGCGCGGGAGCGCTTTTTTCAGCGCCGCCGGATACTGCTCTTTGTTCACGTCAATGAAAATCATGTCGAAGTTCCCGCGCACGCGATCCAGCAAATCGAGCGCGTCTCCGGTCATCACGCGAATCCTCCGTTCCACTCCGGCCCTTTTGAAAAACTCTTTAGCGCGCTTGGCATTTTTCGGATCGCCGTCCGTGTAATAAATTTCCGCCTTCGGTCCCGCAGCGCGCGCCAGCCAAATCGTGGAATAGCCGATGGCCGAACCCATCTCGAAAATTCTTTTCGCACCGGAAATTTGCGCCAGCAGATACAGCATACGCGCCACGGCCGGACCGATGATGGGAATGTCCTCCGCCGTGGCCTGTTTTTCCATTTCGGCGACCACCGCGTCGCGCGCTGGCAAAATGCCATAGATATATTTCTCGACCGCCTCGTTAGTTATTTCTCCCGCCATCGCTTAGCTCCTCGATTCGAAGATTCGTCTACATCATATCGTGGCCACTGGTCAAAACGGGAACGCGACGAAAATGGGATTCGCACTCCATTGCGCTCATTGCCAATTTTGTGGAAGGGCGGGCGCGAACCCCGGGCCCTTAGCCGGCAAACCGCATAGCGCCCAGTTGCAACCGATGAATCGCGTCTAGGCTGTGTCGCCCGCAAACGAAACTGATTCGGAGCTGGATTTCACCGACGCAGTCTTCCGTATTGTGCGGCTTCTTTCTGGGATCCTTGCAGGTCGCTTGCAGCAGTAATTGTGGCAGTGGTGTCGTAGAGCGGCTGCGCGGTGCGAATCGAGTCCGGCTGCCGCGCGACCGTGATAGCGAAGATGCGAATTTTGTCGTTGTTGGGCAGAGTGAGAGTGCGCGCGCCACGCGCAACAGGCATGGAATAAGCGAACAAGTAGGAATAGGTGTAGGGCACGTTGGCGCCGCTGGGATCGTGATAGTGCGAGGTGAACCAGGCAATCGGAGCGCGCTTGATGAAGCCCGGGGTGACGCCGGAGTAGTACGGAAGCTGGCGCGGATGCTTGAGCAAGTAAGCGCGAATGCGGCGAAGGCGCTGCGCGGTGTCACTGGTGTCCGAGGCAGGAGGTTCGGCTGGGATGGGCTGCGGCTTCATGGTGAAGGAGCGGTCGTACCACTGGCCGACGAAGCCTTTCCAGTCCTGAATGGTGAAATTTCGGGCTTCGTCGCCGGCTTTGAAAGTTCCATGCTGGTCGCCATCGGCGGCGGCGAGGATTAAAACGCGGTTGTAAGGGCCGGAGGGAAGCTGGATGGTCTGGCCGCGCGCCACAAGAGCGTCGGAAACGCCGGTGGCCGCGTGGGGAAGGTCAAAATTTACGCCGGAATAGGAAATACGCGTAGGAAGCATTTCCGCAGGATAGGCATCGCCGGCCGCGTCGAATCCAGTGGAGGGCTTTGCGCCGTCGTTTGTGGCGGCGGCCAAATCGTAGTGCAGCGAGACGGCTCGCGAGAGCGGGGGAGCTGCATGGACGCGCGGAGGAGCAAGCGTTACGGCGTAGGTTTTGATTTCGTACGGGCCGAGATTAGCGATGAGGTCGCCGCGAGAAAAATGCGCGGGGTTGGCGGGCAATTCCTGACCATTGATTTCGCGCGCGGCAGTGACTGGCGCGGCGAAGGAGATGCGCACATCATGCGCGGGCTTGCCGGACATTTCCACGACGCGGACGACGGCTTCACGGGAGGCCTCAGCGCGTTTGAAGGCCATGACCCGAACGTCGTTGCTGCTGACCTTGAGCAAGGAAAATGATTTACCGAGCGGGCCAGGATGGTTGTCGCTCTCGAATGCAATCAGCGGATCATCGAGGCGATAGGCCTGCCAGGCAGCGTCGGAATTTTGCCAGCTTCCGGAGTGGCTGGTGAGGCCGTAAACGAATTCGTGATGGCCGAAGTCCTGCGTGGCCTGGTCGCGATACTCTTGCGCAGCCTGGCTGATGCCGGGCGTGTAAAGCAGCGTGAGGCGCAGTGTGTTGTCGGTGGGTTTGTCGGAGCCGGTCTTTGCGCCGGAAAGAATAGTGACGCCGAAGTCGCCGGATTTGTCAGTGAGGTCGAACCAGCGGTGCGAGGCCATCTCGAAGGTTTTTTCGTTGTCCGTGGGACGCTCGATGGTTCCGGCGCCCCAGTTGTAAGTTGCGTCGAGATTCGAGGCTGTGAACGGAAAAACGGCTTTGAGCGCGGCTTCTCGCGTTTTCCAGTCGATGGCGTTGGCGAATTCGATGCGATTGCCGGCGTCTCCGGCGGAGAGACGAATGGTCTCGACGAATTTTGAGCCTTCGGCTTCGCGTTCGATGCGCAGCGCGACGCGAACGGGGCCATTCTCGACGATGCTGATTTTTGCCGGGCCGCTGACGTAGCCGCGCGGCGGCTTGCTTTGATCGGACCAGTCCATGTTCCATGCGGGCCAGTAGGAGGGCTTTTCCGTTTGAAAGGCGAGGCGCATGGGCGCGGAAAGAAGTTCGCGATTGAGTTTTTTGTCGAAGATGCTGGTGACGTCGCCGTCGGAATTAACTTGGATGCGGTAGCGGGCGTTTTCGAGAGAGGAATTGGTGATTTTCAATTCGCCTGAGGTCTGTTGCTGCGGCATCTGCTCATCCGTCGGCTCGATGTGGTAAACGGCAAAACCCTCTGATGGCACGTTCGCCAAGAAAATTATTTGCACCCCTCTCATGCGACTCATCGCCTCGACTTCTTGGATTTGAAACGGCACTTCCTTTCCGTCGGGACCGATCAGACGCATGCCCTGATGAGTGCCCTCTTCGTAAACCACCTGCGCGTCGACCACGTCTTCCCGTGGAATCGAGAGGGGGTTGAAGACGACCACTGCCGCGCCGTTTCCTTCAGTATTTAGTTGCGAGGCTATTCCAGTCGTGGCGCTGCGGATGACTTGCGCGAATTGGTTCATAGCGATGACGTCGTCATTCCAGGAATACGTGTAAGCCTTGGGCGTAGCGGTACCGGCCATGAGGTCGTGAAACTGGCCGCCCAGAAGAAGGCGCCAGGCGTAATTGAGGCGCGCGAGAGGATAGGAGCGGGCGCCGAGCCACTCTGCGCCGAAAGAAGTGGCTTCCGCGGCGCGAGCGAGATTTTCGTTCTCGCGGTTCCAGTGCTTGTGCATGGCTTCGGAAGTGAGCGAGCCGGCGGAGTGATTGGTGAGTTCGAGGTCGCCGCGATATGTGGGCAAGCCGGAGGTGAGGTGCTGGGCGAGAATGTCGTTGAACATTTGATCCGAGTCGGAGGAAATTACGTGCAGCGGGCCAGTGCCCATGCGAACTTCTGGGCCCGTGGGATCGCCAGAGGCGTTTTCGTCGTCGCTGTCTTGATTGTTGCTGTGCGGCGGAAGAGCGCCCATGCTTTTGGTGACCATCTCTTCGACGAGCCGGACGGAATTTTCGTCGGGCGCGCCGCCGATGTCGCCGGTACCGTAATAGTGATAGTCGGCGAAGATGCCGCTGACTTTGCCGTCCTGCTCAACGCGCTTGGGCCAATCGATGAAATTGCGAATCCCCGGCGGCGAAATGCTGTTGGTTAGATCGTAGCTTACGCCGCCAGAGTAGCTTCCGGGATTGAGCGCGGCGATGACGCTATGGCCGTCGGGGCCAATCCACATGCCGACGTTGAAAGGCGTGCCAACGGGAGTATCTTCGGGAGAATTTGGCCCGCCGACGGGCGCGGAAGAACCCCAGGTCAATTTTTGCGTGGAAAAACCTTTGATGCCGGCAGCGGCGAGGATGCTGGGCAAATCTGCGGGAAAG
>DASYYQ010000112.1:0-35444 GCA_035933545.1 Candidatus Acidiferrales bacterium
GACTTGCCTTTCAGCCCTCGCAAATAATACAGTTTCGCGCGGCGCACGTTGCCCTTTTGCACGATCTCAATCGAGGAAATCATGGGCGAGTGCAGGGGGAAAATGCGTTCCACGCCGATGCCAAAACTCACGCGGCGGACAGTAAAGCTCGCTCCGGCAGTATGCCCACGGCGTTTGATTACCACGCCTTCGAAGGGCTGGATGCGCTCTTTTTCCTTCCCCTTTTCGCCTTCTTCGCGCAACTTCACGTTCACGCGCACCGTGTCTCCCGGGCGGAACGCCGGCAAATCTGTGCGTACTTGAGACTCCTGGACCTTATCAATGGCTCGATTCATGTGTTATTTCCCGTGCAGACCCGCTCAGGTGGGGCCAGCTCTCTGCGCAATTTACAAATATACCCAAAACTAGCGTTTTTAGCCACAAAATTGGGCGCAACAAAAAAAATGCTTGACCATGACGTAACGTCATAGCTCATTCTTTCCCAGCGGCCATGAAACCAAAGACTCAAACCGTCTACCACGCGCGGCAGTTCGCGGAACTCGCGGGCGTCACCGTCCGCGCGTTGCACCACTACGATCATTTGGGCCTGCTCAAGCCGCTACATCGCTCCGCGAACGGCTATCGTCTTTACAGTGACGCCGATCTGGCGCGGCTCGAGCAAATCGTGGTGCTGAAGTCCCTCGGCCTGCCGCTCAAGCAAATTCACGGCCTGCTGAACGACAAATCCACTCTCCGCCAAACGCTTCGCCGCCAGCATCATGTGCTGCTCGAGAAGCGCGGACAGCTCGAAAACGCCATTCGCGCGATCGAAAACGCGGAGAAATCCCTGAAGTCGAAGCGCGCGCCCGATTGGGAATTCTTCAAACAAATACTCAAGGAGATTGAAATGCAAAACGAGACCGACTGGACCACCAAGTATTACAGCAAGGATGCGCAGGCCAAAATCGAAGAGCGCAAGGCTCTATGGTCGCCCGAGATGCAGGAGAAAGTCAGCAAAGAATGGGCCGAGCTCTTCGCGGACATCGAAGGCTCACTCGGTGAAAATCCGGCAAGCCCGAAAGCGCAGACCTTGGCTGGGCGCTGGCGAAAGCTGGTTCATGGCTTCACCGGCGGCGATCCCGAAATCCAAAAGGGCCTGAACGCTATGTATGCCGACCAGGCGAACTGGCCGGAAAAGCAACAGGAGAATTATCAGATCCGGCCGGAAATTCACGCCTTCATTATGAAGGCCATGAAAGCTGGCGGCAGCGCCACGAAGTGCTAGTCGGCTCTTCGTGAAGTCGCTTAGAGATTCAGGGTCAGTATGACGTGTCGCTACGAGCCGACTGTCTCAGTATTCTCCTGAAAGCCCAACTGATCGAAACATAATGCGCAGCACTGTGGGGAAACGCTATCCGCCGGCGATGGCGCCAATGATGAAAAAGGGTTCCGTGCCGAAGGCCACCGCAGCGGGCAGCGGTGCATCGAGCGGCTCGTGCGACAAATCCTGCTCGCAGGCGAAAAACCGCACGTAAGCGCGGCGTTCCAGCGTGGCGTGGTCGCGAATCGTGCCCTGCAGCATCGGATACCGCGCTTCGAGCGCATCCAGCAGCGAACGCAGCGTCGGCGCTCCGGCCAATTCCAGCTCCACATCTCCGCTGACATGCGCCAGCGTCCGCAAATGCGGCGGCAGCACCACCGTAATCATGGCAAGCTCTGCACTTCGACCGAGAGCACTGCGGGCAAATCGCGCACGATCGGATTCCAAGTATCGCCCGCGTCGGCGGAAGCGTACACCTGTCCTCCGGTGGTGCCGAAGTAGACGCCGCACTTATCGAGCGAGTCCACAGCCATAGCGTCGCGCAGCACGTCCACGTAGCAATCGCGCTCCGGCAAACCTTTGTAAAGCTCCTGCCATTCGTTGCCTCCGGTGCGGCTGCGATAAACGCGCAGCTTGCCATCGAGAGGGAAATGCTCGCCGTCGCTCTTAATCGGCACCACGTAAACGGTCTCCGGCTCATGCGCGTGAACGTCAATCACGAAGCCGAAATCCGTCGGCAAGTTGCCGCTGACCTCTCGCCAATTGTCCCCCGCGTCGTCCGTGCGCATCACGTCCCAGTGCTTTTGCATGAAAAGCGTGTTGGGACGCGATTTGTGCATGGCGATGCGGTGAACGCAGTGGCCGACTTCGGCGGTCGGGTCGGGAATGTAGTTGGACTTGAGCCCTTTGTTGATGGGCTTCCAGTTTTTGCCGCCATCATCGCTGCGAAACGCGCCAGCCGCAGAAATCGCCACAAAAATACGCTGGCCCTTCGGATCAAGAACGATTGTGTGCAGGCACATGCCTCCCGCGCCGGGCTGCCATTTCGGCCCAGTGCCGTGGCCGCGCAGGCCGGCAAGTTCCTCCCAGGTTTTGCCGCCGTTTGTGGACTTGAAAAGGGCGGCATCCTCGACTCCCGCGTAGACGGTGTCTGGGTCTGTGAGCGAAGGCTCCAAGTGCCACACGCGCTTGAATTCCCAGGGATGCTGCGTGCCGTCATACCATTGGTGCGTAGTGAGCGGCTTGCCCGTTTTTTCCGACGTGTCGTAGGCGAATTTATTGCTTTCGCCTTTCTGGAATCCGAACTCGTCTTTCTGAACTTCGCCGGGAGGAGTGCCGGGCTGCATCCAGGTTTTACCGCCGTCGTCGGAGCGCTGAATGATCTGGCCAAACCAGTCGCTCGCTTGCGATACGTAAATGCGATTCGGCTCCGCTGGCGAGCCTTTCATGTGATAAACAGGCCAGCCGGCGAAAAACGGGCCGGCGACGTCCCATTTTTCGCGCTTACCGTCGGACGTAAGGATGAACGCGCCCTTCCGCGTGCCCACCAAGACTCGCACTTTGCTCATGACTTGCTCCCTCGAGTTTTTTTGGTTGCGCTCTTACTATTCCAATGATCGCTTCCGGCCGTTGGTACAAATCTTATCCATTTGGAGCGTGCCTTTGACTTACCTTCCTAGGATCCGAGGAATAACTTGCCACGAAACGCCGAATTTGTCTTGCAGACACCCACGTCTAATTTTCCCCTGCTCCAGCGAAATGGTTATGCCGCAAATCCACGTCAACGCGCAACTGCGACTGCAGACGTTCCGTCCGACCACCGGCGCACAGGAATTATGTACAGGCTGATGGGGCTAGGCGCGCCCAGAACATCCTGTTGTAGCAACAGAACTGGGGATCCACGCAGATTTTCACCCCAAGCCGTGCCTTGTGGAACGTAAAACATCAGGTGGGCCAGGTTGTGGCCGTCCTGATCGGTCAAGTACGCTTTCTTAGACATCATGTAGCACATGGCTCCGGGCTGCAAAGCAGGCACTTCTTTTCTGCCGAATGCGTTCATTCGATCGATGATCTGAGCTTTGGACAACCCTGCCAATGCCAGTTCGGTTCTCTTGAGAGTCAGGGGCAGGATGGTTCTAGCGGCCTGCGGATTGTAGCAATTCGGAGCGCGAAGCTTGGGGTTCGCGTAATCTGGAGTGTCGAACGGGGCTTGCCAGCCCCGTTCCACCAAGCATACGAAGCCGTTCGTGCCTTTGACGGCAGTTTCATAACCATGCCTGCCAAGCACCAATATCTCGGCGTCGTGGGAGATGGACTCGGGCGCAGCGGTACGCGCAAGAGCGATTTCGGCGTTGCGATCCGCCATCATATATTGGCCGATCGGGGCCATCTTTGGATACGGCGCTTTGGCGTCCTGTGCTTGCGCTGGCCACGCCACGCCCAGCACGGCCACCAGCGCGAAGCTTCCTGATGCCACCATTTTCCTAATCGTTCGCATGGCCCATCTCTCTCTATTCTCGTGACGGCACGCACGACGCCCGGCTCGGCTCGCGTCCGACCAGGCGTCTGCAGTGCCGAGAAGTGCCTAGGCTCTGGCCGCCGCTTGCTGGGGACGCATCTGCTTTTGCCATTCGCGCATGGCCGCGACGTGGCCCGGCGAACGGCTTTCGATCCACTTCTCGAAGCGCTGCGCCGCCTTTTCCAGATTCGCGGCAAAGGCTTTATTTACGAAGCGGTCCCGGACCTGTGGTAACACGGGTTTGAGGCGCTCCCAAACGCCGAAAAATTCGCCGCTGGTCTCGAAGAATAAATCTTCATTGAGCAGCCCATGATTGAGAAACGCACAGGCTTGATCCCAATAGCCGATCACCATCATGAAGAAGGTGCCGCCTTCGGTCATTGGCGCAGCCACGCGCATGGCTTCGTCGAGATTCTCGGCAAAGTAGTTTTTGAAGAACCAGTCGCGCGCTTGCCGCAGACGCGGCTCGCGGCGCAGGTCATAAAGCTGCAATTGAAGCTGGGCTTGTTCGTGCGTGGGTTTTGCTTCCATGTTGGGTCCTCTCCTTTTCTTTCGACGGTTGCTGAATTCCACTACGCTGAGCTGGAACTTTTTGTTTCGCGCGGCCTTACTAAGCGAACGCCCCTTCCACAAATAAAGTTTTGTCGGCGAAGCGCGAGACTAACTGCGGCCCGCGGCCTTGGCCATCCACTCTTTCGCGCGCCGGCCCATTTCTTCCGGCGCTACGTCCTCGACGTGCGTCGCGACGCCCCAGCGATGCCCAAACGGGTCATCGAAAACTCCGTAGCGATCGCCCCAAAACTGGTTCGTCACCGGCATGACCGCTTTCGCCCCGCCGGCGATGGCGCGATTGAACACCGCGTCGCAATCTTCGAAATAGACATAGAGAGAATGGCCGGTACAGCCCGAGGGCGCCATAGCCATGCCGGAGAATTCGTCATTGAGCATGATTTTGGAATTGCCGATTTTCAGCTCGGCATGGCCAATCGAACCGCCCGGGCCCTCCATACGATTCAATTCTTTGGCACCGAAGACTTGCTTGTAGAAATCAATGGCCCGCGCCGCGCCCTTGCATACAAGCGCGGGCGTTATCGTAGGATGTCCTTCGGGAACGGCTTTTATCGGTTGTGCCATGACTGCTCTCCTTTTTGTTTTCTAAAGTTTGGTTGAATTCGACTCCCCCGTTTGTTGGCGCTTTCGCAAACTCGTCGCGGCACGCCATCGAATTTCGGGATGCTTCGAAACCGATTGAAAACCAGGCGAGCAAAACATTAGACCATTTCACTTGCATAATGCAAGTTAAATATTCTAGAATATAAATTATGAAGAAAAAGAGGCAGGCGGCCGAGCGCCGGTCACCGTGCCCGCTGAACGCCTCGGTGGAAATGCTCGGCGATCGCTGGTCGCTTCTGATTCTGCGCGACATGATGCTGCGCGGCGCGCGCACCTATACGGAGTTTCTGAACTCCTCATTCGAAAAAATTGCCACGAACATTCTGGCCGACCGTCTGCACCGCCTGGAACGGGATGGAATCATCACCGCGAAAACGGATCCGACAGATGGACGGAAATTGATTTACACCCTAACGCAAAAAGGCATGGACCTCGCGCCTGTGCTCACGGAAATGGTGCTGTGGGCCGCCAAACACGAGCGCACAGGCAATCAGCCGCTCATCCAGCAAATGCGTCAGGACAAAGAGGGTTTCATCGCCGCGGTGAAAGGCCGACTGGCAAAGCAACTCGACCCTTGAAAACTCTTCATACATTTGTGTTTCGCGAAAGCCAGTCGCGCTACTGCGGCTTCTTCTTTTTGTTGAGCAGCCCGCCGAGTATTCCGCCGAGCTTGCCGGTCTGCGGAATTTTCAGCTGATTGAGCGGCGTTTTGCTGAGGCCGGGAACGTCCGCCGTGATTTGTGGATTCGAAGCGGTGCCTTGCACGCGAAATGGAATGCCGCCGCCTTTGTTGAATATGGGAATCTGCGTCAACTGGGCGAGCGGGCTGGAGCCATCCAGCTTGGCAAGCAGGCGAAAATTCAGAACGTTCGAGGCACTAATGGTGCCCGCGCCGACGACGCTGCCGACCGAGGCAATCTGCACGATTAGGCCGTCCGCATTGATGCCTTGCGGCCCGTAGCGCAGCGCGCCCTGCGCCACTTTAATCAATGTGTCGTTGCCTGCTTGTCCGCCCGGCTGACCGAGCGCAGTGGCCAGCTTCGAAGCGACGCTGAATCCCGCCAGCGTGACCCCGCTCAGCTTCACCGGGCCTTCCGCGATGAACCGATCAAGCGGCCCGTGCAACGTCAAATCGGAATTGATGGTCCCGCCTTTCAGATTTGATCCTTGAGGAATTGCGTAACCGAGCACCGCAAGCAAGTTCTGCACATCTTGCGCCGGCACGTTTTCGGCTTTGGTGCGCCCTTCAAACGGGATGTGGCTGCCGTCGTTATTTCCCACGGGGCCAAGATTGCCGTTGAGCGTAATTTTGCCGCCGTTGGGCGTTTTGGCGTCGAATTGAAACGGAAACGGCGCGGTCTGCGAGATATTTTGCGCGGACAAGTTAACATCCTGATACGCGAGCCGCGTAGGCTCACCGGCGCGTCCAAACGAGATCGTGCCGTCGGAAATTTTCATTTTGTCGACGGAGAAGCTATTCAGCGCCGCGCTGCTCGAGGTGTTGTTGGCCGGAGCCACCATGAGAGAAACGGAAAGAAGACTCGCACCTCTGCGCGGCGAAGCAGCGCCATGCGAGGGCGCTGGAGAAGCGAGCGTCGCGAAATTCCATTGGCCGGCGGCCGTGCGCAGCAATTGCACGTGCGGATCGTTGAAATCAAGCGAGTGCACGCGCAGGTTGCGCGAAAAAATCAGCGGCATAACGTCCACGCCAACGTTAAGCGATTTGGCCGTGAGAAAAGGCTCGTGGCTGAACGCCGGATCGTCGGCAATCGAGATTTGGTCCGCAGAAAGACTGCCGGAAAAAAGCGAGACACTGACGTGGCCGAGTTGAACTTTGCGTCCGAGCTTGTCGCTGAGCGCCGCTTCGATTTGCGGCCGGAACCGGTCTGCATTGATGAAAAACGGGGTGATGATCAGGATTAGCAGGACCACCACAACAATGACGCCGAGGATGATGAGCGACTTTTTGGCACGAGACATAGCAGGGAAATGATAACTCCGTTCGAGAATCCTGGCGCATGAAAAAGCAGAACCGCCGGACTCGGCTGTTCAGTCGAGGCTGCCCTGCTCAATGACCACGTTTTCGCGGACGATGAGGCGTTGCGCGGCCATCTCACGCAGTTTGGGGAGAACACGATCGACGTGCTCGTCCGTGTCCACAAACGTAACAATCACGGGCAGCGTGCCACCGGCCTCAACCAGATGGGCGCTCCGCACTTTGCTGCGCCCCAGAAATCCGGCGACGGAGTGCAGCACCACGGCCCCGGCAACGTTCTCTTCGCGCAAATATCTCAGAATTTCCAAATGCAAGGGACGATGATGCCAGGAATCGCCCTCGGTTAGATAGATGGTCACCTGGACGGCCATAGGTTCCGTCATTCTACAACCACCGTGCCAATGCAGCGCCAGCCAAAACGGAAATAAGGCACAGCGCGTTGCTGGCAATGATATTCGCGCCCGTCAGCAACCATTGGCCCTGTTCGAACAAACCGAAGGTTTCGAACGCATAACTGGAGAACGTGGTGAACGACCCGCAGAAGCCAACGGCGAAGAGCAAACGCCATCGCGGGTCCGCGAGAACGCGCTCGCTGGTCCAAATCAGAAAAAAGCCCAGCGCCAGGCTTCCGGAAATGTTGATGAGCAGCGTGCCGTACGGAAAGCTGGAAGGAATTATCCTGGTGATGTAACCGCTGAGAAAGTAGCGAGCGCTGGCGCCCGCAACTGCACCCACAGCAATCCAGAGGTAAGCCACGATGGAGTTCTCCTAAGTGAATTCGTAGGAGTTATCAGCCCTCTGGGCGGTTAATGGCGAACTCCATCGCCGGAGATAAGTGTAGCGTGAACGAAAAACAGTTTGCAAGAGCAGGAATGCTGAGTGTTTCTCTATACGTGCACAGGCTAAGGTCCGCCTGCCGCAGAGAAACTTGCGCCAAGCCTATTCGTTCAGCACGAAATGCACGGTGACGTGCGTTTCCACTTCGATGGCCTGTCCATCGAGAATCGTCGGACGGTAGCGCCACTGCTCGACCCCAGCTTTAGCCGACGCCGCAAGCAGCGGGCTGCCGCTGAGTACCTGCACATATTTCACGCGGCCATCGCGTCCCACGAGAACTAGCAGTTCCACGGTGCCGGAGATTCGCGCAAGGCGCGCAATCTCTGGGTAAGCGGGAATCACGCGGCGAAGCAACTGCCCCTCTTCGTCGTTTTCGCTGCGGCGCACAACGCGCACCGGCGCCGCGGCGGGCTTTGGGGGCGCAACGGGCGGCGAGCCGAGGCCAAAGGCTCCCGAGATCGGAAATCCTGTCGGCTCTTCCGGGCCAAAATCTGAGGGCAGAGGCGCGGCGGTTTGCGGAGCGGGTATCGGCGAACGGATGATTCTTGGCGGAATGCCTGGCGGTGAAAAAAGTGTTGCGCGCGGGGCAGGTTGGTTAGGAGACGCTCCTGACGGTCGGGACGCGCGTATTGTTGCGGGGCTAATCTGGTCCGGAATGCGCTCAATCATCATAGATCCCGGCGCCAATCTCGCGGTCGTGAGCAAAGGCCCAAGCGCCAAGCCTGATACCATGGCCGCTTCAAAAACGAGCGCAACCGCAACAGCCCTGCGGCGAACAGGCTTTCGGTTACGTTTGCTTTCGCTGACGGAATCTACCAGGCAATGGTCAAGGAAGGAATCGTCCCTTTGCACGGCGGCGACGTCATGGCTGGGTCGCATGGGAATCTCCTCGCGCGGCCTTTTTGGGCCGTTCGAAACCGGAGGGTGCCGGGGAAAACAGGGGGTCTGCGTACCGCCTGCACCCTCCGGAATAGAATCTGGAGAATCGCGCGATCTCTGAAGGGATTGACACCGAAACGGGCAGGAAGTTTCCTCTCGCCGGCATGACGCAAAGAAAGAACCTCGAGCCGTCAGGTCGAAATCGGCGACAAGACCGAATTCCCAGCGGCTTTCAGCCATATCACTATTATTTATAATGACTTACGCAGCAGAAGCTATGACGGCATCATTAAAGCCACATGCTGCATCCAATGGGTTACATAACGTAAATCGGCGGCACGAACGGGGGCAGGGAGGTGGCAGTCATGAGCAGGCTAAGTACGGAAACGGTGGGAATTCGATATACGGGGCGCGCGGCATTGAACCGCGACCCGCAGGATGACCGGCTAGAGTTCACCTGTCCGCACTGCGGCACCGTGGGCAGCAAGCCAGCGCGGCGTTCGCACAGCGAATACCATTTCAGCGACGGCTTCGTGCAGGACTTGCACGGGGAGATGTCCGCATGCCGCGGCTGCAAGCGCGTGCTGCGCATCGTGCCAGTGGTGATGTTGCACGATCAGGACGAGAAGCGGCGTTTCAAGGCCTTCTTCGCGACCGAGCTGATGGGATCGAACAACTAACGCCGCTGGGAAAAACAATTTTGGAGGCGCGGTTGAAGCTTAACTTCATCCGCGCTTTTTTGTTTCCGCGCCTTTAGCCTTCCCAGTCCGTGTCGGGCACCAAATGATACTTTTCCAGGCCGGTGCGAATGCGCACGAAAGCATCGTCCACCGTGTCTGCAAACTGCAGAAGCTTGAATTCGCGTTCGCTGATGGTTCCGGCATTCAGCATGGCGCGCCAGTTAAGCACTTTGTCCCAATACTTCCGGCCGTAAATCAAAATCAGATGGTGCTGTGGAAGCTTGCCCGTTTGCAGGAGCGTGAGCATTTCCCACAGCTCGTCCATAGTGCCAAAGCCGCCTGGGAAAACGATGAGCGCTTTGGCCAGTTGCGCGAACCACAATTTGCGCATAAAAAAATAATGAAAAAAAAGATTCAGCTCCGGTGAAATGTAGCGATTGGATTCCTGCTCATGCGGAAGCTGAATGCTGAGTCCGATGCTTGGCCCGCCAGCCTCTCGCGCGCCGCGATTGGCTGCTTCCATAATCCCGGGGCCCCCGCCGGAGCAAATCACGAAACGCCGCGGATATTCGCCGAGGGTCATCGCCCAGGTGGTAATTCGCCGCGCCAATTCGCGCGCCTCTTCGTAGTAACGCGACATC
This sequence comes from Candidatus Acidiferrales bacterium, assembly GCA_035933545.1. GTDB lineage: Bacteria > Acidobacteriota > Terriglobia > Acidiferrales > UBA7541 > DAHUXN01. The sequence continues at coordinate 10,025 of DASYYQ010000112.1, forward strand.
TCCACATTCGCTCTCGCTGCGCGCAGCTCTGAGCGCAGCACTGGATCCTTCCGCGCGCGCCTGTTACTTTGCAACCGCTCAAGGCGCGCGATGGCGCGGTTCTTCGGCAGGATGCGCGCCGAGCCGAACATCACGATGGTGTCTCCGATGTGCTCGCGCCGCAGCCGCGTCAGCGGATCGAAATACTCGGCCATGATGCGCATCGGGCGCGCGGCCGGACTTTCGATGAATTCCGGATCGCGGTACATCAACTTAGGTGATGGACGGTGGCTGCGTAGCGTCATGCGTTCTCCCTCGTTTTAACTCAGTGCTGAACAAATTGCGCCGCGAAACTCTGCGCGGAACATTCTAGTGCATCGAGCCTCGCAACCCGTGAATTATCCGCGCGCCGTTCTAAAATCTCATTACGATGCTGCGCCGCTGCCAACCCTCTCGTTTATTACAACGATTACTATTGCGCACAGATTGGGTCACTTCCCGCTCCGTTGCGGTCTGAAAAACGGATTTCGACGGCCTGCGGCGCGCTATGCCATGCAACATTCGACCTGCCGCGCAGAATCAGATACGATAGAGACATGAAAGGCGCAGCCAAGCTCGCAAGGATGCTGGCAATTGCGAGTCTTGTATTTCCGCTGGCTGCACTCGCGCAGAGCCAGCAAGGCCCAACGCATCCAAAGCCCGCTGCGCAACCACAAAATCCGCCGCTGCAAAGCCAGAAGCCTTATCGCATCACCGTCAACGTAGTAACGCTGCCCGTCGCCGTCTCCGATGGCTCCGGCCATGCCATGCTGGACCTCGCGCAAAAGGATTTCCAGGTCCTCGACGATGGCAAGCCGCAACAGATTATTCATTTTGACCAGGGCGGCGACCCGCTTTCGATTGTGCTGGTTATCGACACCAGTTCGCGCGTCGCGCCGCTGCTGCCCGCCGTCAGCAAGGCGGGAATTATTTTTACGCAAATGGTGATGGCCACCACCGGCCAAGCGGCAGTGATTGGCTACAACGATGAAGTGGATTTGCTGCGGCCGATGACCACGGATGCTGATCTCGTGCTCAGCGCCATTCAGCACATCAAGCCGGGCCTCAGTGGCGCACGCCTTTATGACGCGCTGAACCGCGCCGAAGATTTACTCGAGACGCAACCCTCCGACCGCCGCCGCGTGATTGTGGTCGTCGGCGAAAAAAATGACAGCGGCAGCGAGACGAAATTGGGCCAGGTGCTGCGGCGCGCACAATTAGGCAACATGACCATTTATTCCATCGGCCTAAGCAGCACGGCCGCAGCGCTTCGCCAGCCGGAAGAACCGAGAAAACCGGTGCGCGCCAGCCCACAGGGAACTTACCCGCTGCCGCCGCCACCCGGCACGGCGCAGACCCCGCAGGTAGTAGATGAGCAGATGGGGAACGGCCCTGGAGGAAATGGCGCCCTGGCGCTCATGCCTCTGATTCAGTGGCTCGTCGAGCATGGCGCGAACGTGCTGGGAAAAAATTCGCTGGAAATCGCCAGCCAGGGCACCGGCGGCCTGCACGAAAACACTTTCAAACACGGCTCAATTCAAAAAGCCATGAACGAGATTGGCAACGACGTTCACGGATCTTATCTGCTGGCCTACCGCCCGCAGGGCAACGCGCCGTACGGCTATCACAACATCGTGGTCAACGTGATGAAACCTCACCTGCATGTCCGCACCCGCCCCGGCTACTACTTAGCCCCTCCCACGCAGTAGTGGGTGCCCAGACCGGTTACCATTCGAGGATGGGTATCGCTGTTTGGCTATTTTCCGCTGACGCTGACGTGTGCACCCTCGGAATCCGCAAACTGCGCTAGCATCCCGCCAAAATCCTGCTTCTTCGGCGGCATTGGAAAAGCGACGCCCTTTGCCCGCATTTGCTCATAGAACTGGCCGAGATTTTCCACCTCGAATCCCATCTCCAATTTGCCAGCGGGGCTTTTTTCGGAAGCGGGATGCAAACCCAGCGTGGTTTCGCCGGTCGCGAATTCGCTCCATCCCGGCGATTCGAATTTCAGAGGCAATCCCATCACATCGCGATAAAATTTGACTGCGCGGTCCATGTTTCCGACAAACTCGATCACGTAACTGAGTTTCGCGGCCATATTTGCCTCCTTCGATATTTCGCTGGAAGTCTCCTCCCGCTGAGCGCGTGCGTCAACTCATGCGCCGGAAGTCTCAGCAACTTCGGGTTCTTCCAAAATGGACGCGGCTGCGGCGATGCGGTCGCCTTCATCGAGGCGCAGCAGGCGGACGCCTTGCGTGGAGCGGCCAGCTTCGCGAATCTCCGCCGAGTGCACGCGAATCACCTTGCCCTGGCCGGTGATAATCATCACGTCGGAATCCTCCTTCACCTGCAGCGCGGCGACCACCGAGCCATTGCGGTCCGTGGTCTTCAGATTGATGACGCCTTTCCCGCCACGCGAAGTCACGCGATATTCGGCGAGCGGCGTGCGTTTGCCGTAGCCTTTTTCGGCGATGGTCAGCATCAGCGAAGTGAGCGATTCGCGAATCTGGTCGCTTTCCAGTTCGTCCAGATTCTGCGTCTCTTTTTTGAATTCCTTTTTAATGATTTCGAAGTCGGGCTGCACCGCGTCCATGGAAACGACATAATCATCCTGGCCGAGATCCATGCCGTAAACGCCGGCAGCTTGCCGGCCCATGGCGCGCACTTCCGTTTCGCGGAACAGAATCGCCTGCCCTTCATGGCTGGCAAGGAAAATCATTTGCTTGCCATCGGTGAGTTTGGCGCCAATCAGTTCGTCATTGGGATCGAGATTAATGGCGATGATGCCGCTCGGGCGCGGATTGGAAAACTCCGCGAGCCCGGTTTTTTTCACCGTGCCTTGTTTCGTAGCGAGGAAAACGTAACGTCCCTCTTCCTCCAGATTGCGCGCGGCGACGACGGCGGTGAGTTTTTCGCCTTCCTGGAAATGGACGAGATTGTTGATCGCTTTTCCGCGCGTGGCCGCAGCGGCTTCGGGAATTTCGTAAACTTTCAGCCAGTAAATGCGCCCCTTGGAAGTGAACAGCAAAATATACGTGTGCGTAGACGCGACAAAAAGATGCTCGACGAAATCCTCTTCGCGCGTGCGCGCGCCAATGCGCCCCTTGCCGCCGCGCGATTGATGCCGGTAAACGTCCACCGGAGTGCGCTTGACGTAGCCGGCGTGGCTCACGGTAATCGCCATTTCCTCGTCTTTGATTAAATCTTCGAGCTTGATTTCCTCCACGCGGTCCACGATTTGCGTGCGCCGCTCGTCGCCATAGCTCTTGTCGATCTCTTTCAGCTCGGCCACTATCACCGCGCGCAGCTTTTTCTCGCTGGCCAGGATTTCTTTCAGCTCAGCGATGCGTGCCTGAATTTGCTTCAGCTCTTCCAGGATTTTCTCGCGCTCCATCTGCGTCAGACGATGCAACTGCAAATCCAAAATCGCCTGCGCCTGGCGCTCAGTAAATCCGGCTGCGGCGCTGCGGCGCGTGTCGTCATAGGGCTGATGCGCACCGCGAATGTCCATGGCCATCAACGCTTCCTTGGCCTCCTTCGGCGATTTGCTACGGCGAATCAGCTTGATGATTTCGTCGAGATGGTCGAGCGCGATCTTGAAGCCGACCAGAATGTGCTCGCGCTCTTCCGCTTTGCGCAGATCGTATTGCGTGCGCCGGCGAACCACTTCCACGCGATGCTCGATGAAAAGCTTGATCAGCTCGACCAGACCAAGCTCGCGCGGCTGCCCGGCGACAATCGCCAGCAAAATCATGCCGAACGATTCCTGCATCTGCGTGTGCTTGTACAGGTGATTCAAAATAATTTGCGGCTCTTCGTCGCGCTTGATTTCGATGACGATTCGCATGCCGTCGCGGTCCGACTCGTCGCGAATGTCGCCAATGCCCTGAATTTTTTTGTTCTGCACCAGATCGGCGATGTGCTCGATGAGCCGCGCTTTGTTCACCTGATAAGGCAATTCCGTGATGACGATGTTTTCGCGTTCCTTGCCGGCCTGCTCGATGGCCGCTTTAGCGCGCACTTGAAAGGTGCCGCGCCCGGTTTTGTACGCTTGCTCGATTCCTTCGCGGCCGTAAATGTAGCCGGCGGTAGGAAAATCGGGGCCGGGAACCGCTTTCATGATTTTCTTCAGCGGAGTTTCCGGATCCTCGATGAGCATGATGGTGGCTTCGATAACTTCGCGCAGATTGTGCGGCGGAATATTGGTAGCCATGCCGACGGCGATGCCGCTCGAGCCGTTGACCAGTAAATTCGGGATGCGCGTGGGCAGAACGGTTGGTTCTTCCGTGCTTTCGTCAAAATTCGGCGTGAAGTTGACGGTTTCCTTGTCAATGTCCGCGAGCATTTCCTCGGCGATTTTCGAGAGCCGCGCTTCGGTGTAGCGCATCGCCGCCGGCGGATCGCCGTCAATCGAGCCGAAGTTACCCTGGCCATCCACCAGCGGATAGCGCATGTTGAACGACTGCGCCAAGCGCACCAGCGCGTCGTAAACAGGCGCGTCGCCATGCGGATGGAATTTGCCGAGCACCTCGCCGACGATTTTCGCGCATTTGCGGTAGGGCTTCGTTGAAGTGAGGCCGAGCTCGTACATTCCGAAAAGAATGCGGCGATGCACGGGCTTCAAACCGTCGCGCACGTCCGGCAGCGCGCGCCCGATGATTACGCTCATGGCGTAATCGAGGTACGATTTTTTCATCTCCGATTCGATATCTACCGGAGTCAGGATCTGTTGCGATTGCTCGTCAGCCATTCAGCTCCCCCGAAGCTTCAAAATCATGCTATTTCTTTATGATTAGAAATTAACTGCTCCTTTTTTTTCAGCAACTTACGGGTATTTCTAATAATTTCGCGTCGCGACGAGAACCTCATTAGGCGGTTCATTCCCCTCTGTGGCTCGACTGGTCCGTCACATGCCCGTAAGCCGCTGATGTGACAGGCGTTAACGTTTCTGAGCACTCCAGTCCAAGACATAGGCCTTGACCGCTTCGAATGCGGCAGCATTGTTCGAAAAGCGCTGCGCGCCGAAATGGGCTTCGAGCTTGAGCATCAAGTCGGCGCATTCCGCTTCGTTCGTGCACTCGAACGCCACGCCGCGCTCGCGGTCCGGCGAATGCGTCGCCACCGCCCGAAAATTCGAGCAGCTTATCCCCTTCATCCCCGGCAATGTCTGCCAATTCAGCTGGTAGAGCATGGATCAGATATTTAACTGCGCGAGCCAGCTAATTCGACCCCGAGCTTCCTTGAGGGCTTCCTCAAACGATGCTGTTCTTGGGAACGAGCGCGCAGGCGGAACGTAAAAACACCACGCATTCTCTTCTTCATCAAAATGGAATTCGTCAAACGAGAATGTCCCATCCGGGTTCTGAAAAAATTCTACCCTGCGCGTCCCCGCAGGGTTATCAATCCGCCTGAGAATGCGCATCTCAAATATCCAAATTCACCACTTCGAGCGCGTTTTCCTGGATGAATTTGCGGCGCTCCTCGACGTTCTCGCCCATGAGAGTAGAAAAAATATCTTCGGCGGCCACGGCATCTTCGAGACGAACTTTCAGAAGCGTGCGCGTCTCCGCATTCATCGTGGTGGCCCAGAGCTGCTCAGGATTCATTTCGCCCAAACCCTTAAAGCGCGTGATGTTGAACTCTTTCTTGGCATCTTCGAGAACATAAGCCAGGACGCCCAGAGCATTTTCCTTGCTGATCTTGCTTCCATTGTGCGCGACGGTGAACGGCGGCTTGTCAAATGGCGCGATGGACTGGCGCAAAGAGCGAATGCGCTTGTACTCCGGCGAAGCGGCGAGCGCCCAATTGATGCGGCGTGGCGCGGCGCCATTGGTGATGATGATTTCGTGCAGGCTGTGCTCTTCGTCGAATTCCAGCTTCGCTTCGAGCTTCAATTTGAGTTTTTCGATCTGCTTGAGCAGCTCCTGCAACTTTTTCTTGTCGGCGAAGTCGATTTTCTTTTCCAGTTCGCTGCCGGCGAGCAATTCGACGAGAGCGGCATCGCGCAAACGGCGCGCCAGTTTTGCCGCGACTTGCTCGTACTCCTGCACGTTGAGCAAAAACTGCGTCAGGTCGCCGCCTTCGAGCTGTTTGCCGCCTTTGGCCGTGACGGAATGCTCTTCGGTGGCGCGCTTCATCAGTTCGCGTGAAAATTCGCGCTCGTCGCGGATGTAGCGGTCCATCTTCCCGCGTTTGACGCGATAAAGCGGCGGCTGCGCAATATAGATATGGTCTTTTTCGATCAGTTCGCGCATGTGCCGGAAGAAAAAAGTGAGCAGCAAAGTGCGGATGTGGCTGCCGTCCACGTCCGCGTCGGTCATGAGAATCACCTTGTGATAGCGAAGCTTGGCGGCGTCGAAATCGTCCTTGCCGATGCCCGTGCCCAGCGCGGTGATGATGGTGCGGATTTCTTCGTGGCCAAGCATTTTGTCGTAGCGCGCTTTTTCGACGTTCAGGATCTTGCCTTTCAGCGGCAGAATAGCCTGGTACCGGCGGTCCCGTCCCTGCTTCGCCGAACCGCCTGCCGATTCGCCTTCGACGACGAACAGCTCGCAGCGCGCCGGATCGCGTTCCTGGCAATCGGCGAGCTTTCCGGGCAGGCCGCTGGAATCGAGCGCGGATTTGCGGCGCGTCAGCTCGCGAGCTTTGCGAGCGGCTTCACGGGCGCGCGCGGCGTCAATGCACTTGCCGATGATTTTTCGCGCGATCGAGGAATGCTTGTCGAAATATTCGCCGAGCTTTTCGTTGACGAGCTGCTCGACCAGGCCTTTGATGTCGCTATTGAGTTTGCCTTTGGTCTGCCCTTCGAACTGGGGCTGCGGCAATTTTACAGAGACCACGGCGACGAGGCCTTCGCGAACGTCATCGCCGGTAATGGAAATTTCGTCTTTTTGCTCCTTCAGCATTCCATACGAGCCAGCGTAGTAATTGATGGTGCGGGTCAGCGCTGAACGAAAACCGGAAAGATGCGTGCCGCCATCCACCGTGTTGATGGTGTTGGCGAAGGCAAATATATTTTCCGTGTAGGTGTCGTTGTACTGCAGGGCGATTTCCATGTCCACGGTGTCGCGCCGGCCCTCGATGTACACGGGCGAATCGTGAAGGACCGTCTTGCCGCGATTGAGATGCTTGATGAATTCGGCGATGCCGCCAGTAAAACGAAATTCGGCTTTCTTGCCGCTGCGCTCGTCCTCCAGCGTGATTTTCAGGCCTTTGTTGAGGAAGGCCAGCTCGCGCAGGCGCTGGGAAAGCGTATCGTAGCTGAAATCAATGGTCGTGAAGATCGACGGATCGGGATGAAAAGTGATTTTCGTGCCGGTTTTTTTGGTTTTGCCGGTGTCTTTTAGCTTGGAAGTTGGATGGCCTTTTTCGTAGCTCTGCTCCCACACCTGGCCATCGCGCCAGATTTCCAGGTCCAGCCAATCGGAAAGCGCGTTAACCACGGAAACGCCCACGCCGTGCAGGCCGCCGGAAACTTTGTAGGTTTCGCTGTCGAATTTTCCGCCCGCGTGCAGGACGGTCATCACCACTTCAGCGGCAGGCTTTTTTTCCGTGGCGTGCATGTCCACAGGAATGCCGCGCCCGTTGTCAATCACCGTGACGGAATTGTCTTCATGGACGATGACGTTGATTTCGTCGCAATAGCCGGCCAGGGCTTCGTCAACGGAATTGTCGCAAACTTCCCAGACCAGATGATGCAGGCCCAGTTCGCCAGTCGAGCCAATGTACATCGCCGGGCGTTTGCGTACGGCCTCAAGGCCGCCGAGGACTTTGATGGAAGTAGCGTCATACTTGTGCCCAGTAGCCTTGGCAGGCGCGTTCTCTTTTTCACCCATTTTGGCGTTGCTCCTGGTTTTCGAATCGGGAAGGCGGTCGCGCGGAAAGAATAGCCCGACACTTGCCTTGCCCATTGGCTCAGCTGCGATCGCGAACGTCGAGCTGGGCTCGAAGGGTTTCTGCTTCATCCCGCGACATTCGGCGGATCCGGTGGCGCGCGGCGAAGGCTTTTGCGGCCCATTGCAGGCCATTTTTAGGCGTCTGAATCTGAGTTTGCTGCAGCGCGTTCTGGCGCGAACGCGGAAAGTTCAGACCCAGTCTTGCCCGGACTTAAACAGAAAATTGGAGGTCGAACGGACCCAAATTGCGCAAAAAGAGTGTAGCGAAATCAGGCCGCAAAAACAAGGAAAATCCGCTCAGGAAAGGCTGCTGATTTATGGGCTAAATCGCTAAAATAGAGTAATTTAACCGACGGGACTCGGTTCAGCAGCGGGCCGGCCCACATACCTGTCGCAGTGAAAGCCCAGGAGCACGCGATGTGAGCGAATTTTTACGGCTGATCCGCCGCCGAGAGAGATAGTTTTTCGCGAAAAGCCGCGTACTGGAACCACGGACATTAATTGAATGATGCTTAAGCGAATAACGTAGAACCACGATGCGAGCCATGCGGAACTGATGAACGAAAGCGGAAAATTCACGCGCTGAGACCAATCGCGCACCAGCGAGGCGCAGCGCGTTAGCAAATTAAATTCAGAAAGCAAGCGTTTTTTGAGTACTAAAGAAAAAAATCCAACTGTGGAAAAGCTGTGAATCGCGTGTGCATGCTGTGCGTTGCTTTTGCTAAATTTTCTCTTGCTAGGCGGCGCGACTTTAGGCAGAATCCGCGCTCGCACTCAGGGGTGAGTGCAGGGTTTGCTGATACCGGGCAGGCTTTGGCTTTCTGTTCCTCTGCAGTTTCGCGGAGTCCGGGTGGGGCGGAGATCGTTGCCGCAAAACTGTGCCCTAGAGACAGACGAAGAACGACACGGTGGGTAAGTAGTGTGTTTTCCACAGGATTTCCACGGGTGTGGAAATCGGCAAGGTTTGATGTTACGGTGAATTCCTGGGACAAAATATTGCAGCATATGGAGCGGCGGGTTAACGCCCACAGCTTCTCGACGTGGTTCCGGCCGACGCGGCTGGAGGCGTCGGAAAACGAGCGGCTGTTGGTCCGCGTGCCTACCGCGATCTTCCGTAAGCGCCTGACGCAAACCTATGGGGACTTGCTGGAGGCGGTTTTGGCTGAGCTGGGCCTGTCTGGAACGCGATTGGAATTCATTTGCGCGGAGAATGAAGGCACGCAGCAGGGGACAGGCGCACAGGTGGCACCTCCGGCGCAGGCAAAACTGGACTTCGATTCTTCGAATCACCAACTGAACCCGCGCTATACGTTTGAGACTTTCGTGGTGGGCAGCAGCAACCAGTTCGCGCACGCAGCAGCGCAAGCGGTGGCCGAGCAGCCGTCAAAATCGTACAACCCGCTTTTCCTGTATGGCGGTGTGGGCCTGGGCAAGACGCACTTGATGCACGCCATTGGGCACGCCATCAAGCGGCGGAATCCCGCGTCGCGGCTGACCTACGTGAGTGCGGAGAAGTTCACCAACGAAGTGATTGCCGCGGTGCGCTTTGATCGCATGAGCGCGTTCCGTGACCGTTTTCGCACCATGGACATTTTGCTGGTGGACGATATTCAGTTCATCGCCGGCAAAGAAAGAACGCACGAGGAATTTTTCCACACTTTCAATGCGCTCTACGAGCAGCAAAAGCAAATCGTGATTTCCTCGGACTGCCCGCCAAAAGAAATCTCCGCGATTGAGGAGCGGCTGCGCTCGCGCTTCGAATGGGGGTTGATTGCGGACATTCAGCCTCCGGACCTGGAAACGAAAATCGCCATCCTGCAAAAGAAAGCGGAGAGCGAGCAGGTGAAACTGGCGGACGACGTGGCGGAGTTCATTGCGCGCTCGATTAAATCGAATATTCGCGAACTGGAAGGCGCGCTGATTCGGCTGCTGGCGTATGCTTCGCTGACGGGCGTCGAGCTGAACGTGGGCACGGCGCAGCAGGTGCTGAAGAACCTGATCGACACGCAGGAAAAGAAAGTGTCCATCGAGCAGATTCAACGGCGCGTCGGAGAGCATTTTGGCCTGCGCGGTCAGGATTTGAAGGTGCGCAGCAATTCGAAAGCGATTGCCTTCCCGCGGCAAGTGGCCATGTATTTGGTGAAGCAACTCACTTCGGCTTCACTCCCGGAAATCGGACGGCAATTTGGAGACAAGCACCACACTACGGTGCTGCATTCCATTCATAAAATCGAGAACCTCCGACGCGTCGATAAGGAATTGAACAAGACAATCAACAAGCTACTCGATTCGCTGGGCTAGGTTTGTTGGAATTTTCCGCAGGCGCAAAATTTCTCTAATGTGAATCCTGTGTGAAATTGGCGCTCGTGGCCGCGAGTAGTGAGTTTTCCTAAATGGCGCAGAGAATCACACAGGCCACAGGTAAGCCGTAAGGAGATGACATTGAGGCGGTTGCAGGGATTTCCTCAGAATTCACAAGTGCGGCGGCTACTGCTGTATTCCTTTGTTTATTCAATTAAATAAAAGAAGTAAAGTACGGCACAGCACAAAGAGCGAGGACACGCATGGAATTCAGCGTAAAGAAGTACGACTTACTCGAAGAGCTCGAGCTGACACAGGGAGTGATTGAGCGCAAGACGACTATTCCGATTTTGTCGAATCTACTGGTCGAGGCCAAAGGGAATCGCTTGTACATCACCGCGACGGACCTCGAGCTGAGCATCCGCACGTCCTGTGAAGCGAAAGTAAAGAAAGAAGGAGCGGGAACTATTCCTGCGAAAAAACTTCTGGATCTGGTGCGCCTGCTGCCGGATGGCGAAATTCGCTTCAAACTACTCGAAAACCATTGGATACAGATCGTCAGCGAGCGGAAGGCGTACAAGATGGTGGGCATGTCGAAAGAGAATTTCCCGGCGCTGCCAGCGTTCCCGCACACGCTGGTGAAAATTCCGGCAAACTTTTTCTCGGAGTTGATTTCCAAGACAATTTTTGCAATAGCGCAGGAGGAATCGCGTTATACGCTAAACGGCGCGCTGCTGGTGTTAACGCCCGCGACGCTGACGATGGTGGCGACCGACGGGCACCGGCTGTCGATGGTGGAAATGCCGCACAAACTGGCTGGATTGCCGGGAGACGTGCGCGTGCTCGTCCCCAAAAAAGCCATGAGCGAAGTGCTGCGCATGTGCGGAAAAGTGGACGAAGACGCCGAGGTGGATTTCGCGCAGGACGACAGCCATTTGTTCTTCCAGTTTGGGCGACGCCTGCTTAGTTCCCGCAAACTGACCGGTTCGTTTCCGCCGTACGAGGCGGTGCTGCCGCGCGATGTAAACAAGACCGTGGTGCTCGAAAGAAACGAATTACAGGACGCGCTGCGCAGAGTCTCGCAACTCGCGGACCAGCGTTCCCATGCGGTGAAGTTCATGCTGTCGAAGGAAGGAGTGGAGATTTCCGCATCCAGCCCCGAGTATGGAGAAGCAAAAGAGGCGATCGAAAAGGAATTCAACGGCGAGCCTATAGCGATTGGATTCAACGCCCAGTACTTGCTTGATTTTCTCGCGGCTGCCGCGGACGGCCCTATTTCCGTGGAATTGAAGGACGAGCAGTCTGCCGGCCAGATGCGCCCGCTCGCCGACGAGGCTTCGCGCTACCGCTACGTCGTAATGCCCATGCGCATCTGAAGCAGCGCGAATACTATCCCATAAAGTAATTCAATCTCCAGTTATCAGCTTTTACTGATCCGCGAAACCATCGCTATCGCCGTCGCTACTTCCATTTTGCCTGACCGGGAGGACAGGGAATTTGTACGCGTCACGCACGCCACGCGAGCCATGCTGGCGGCGTGGAAAGCGTTAAGCTGGATGCGGCATGGGGCGCGCCGTCACAGGCGCTGATTTTGCGCTGAGGGTCGCCCGGCAGCCGATTCGCCAAAAAATATACTTGGCAAAACAAGGTGGTACGCTTTGATGAAGCTGCGCTTTCGAATAGGCGCGTCCGCGGAAGAAAACGACAAAACCGCCGCTGCGGTTGACGAAGAAGTACGGGCTGCGGCGACGCGCGACTATTGGTGCAGGAAGTTCGGCGATCCGGAGCTGGATGAAATTGTCGAGGCGCACCGCGCGTGGTTGGAGACGCAAGGCAAGATCGGAAGTAAGGCAGAACTGGCGGGCGCGAATTTCGAAGGGGCAGACCTGATGGGCGCGGAGCTGCGCGGCGCCAATTTGCTGCGTGCGAATCTGCGCGGCGCGGATTTGCTGGTGGCGGATTTGCGCGGCGCGTGCCTGATTGAAGCGGACTTAAGCGAAGCGAATCTGGTGAGCACAAATCTCCGCGGCGCGAGCCTGGCGGGCGCGAATCTGGCGATGGCGACGGGGTTAGTAGCGCGGCAAATGGGTGGCGCGAGTTTGATTGGCGCGGCGCTGCCGGAAACGCTCTATCCGTTTGAAGGGATCGCGAAGAGCGTGGCGGTCTGCAGGATTTTGCGAATTCTGTTGGGCGCGATGGCGGTGATGTGCGCGTGTTTGTGGGCGGTGATTGCGGCCACCAAGGATGCGGCCCTGCTGAAGAACGCCGCGGTGCCGATACCGCTTGCAGGGCGTCTGGCGCCGATATTGTCGTTCTATCTGGCGGCGCCGATGGTGCTGGCCGGTGTTTATATTGCATTTCATTTTTATCTGCAGAAGTTGTGGGACGCGATGGAAGAGTTGCCGGCGGTTTTTCCTGATGGACGGAGGCTTTCCGAGTGCGTGGCCGGGACGATGCTGGCGCTGGCCCCGCGCGGGTTGCACGAGATGGAATCCAAAGCAACGCCGTTCGCGCGCCTGCAACGGATATTTTCGCAGGCGGCCGGCTACTGGATGGTTCCAGCGACTCTGCTTCTGGTGTGGGCGCGTTATTTGGCGGAACAGGACTGGCGCGGGAGCTTGCTGCAGATATTTTTCATTTTGGCGGCCGCGGCGATGAGCGGATTTATGCCGCGGAACGAGAGCAGTCTTTTCGCGTCAGCGGAAGCAGAAAGTCGCGGTGCGAAAACAGTCTGGGATTCGTGGCACATGGGCGGATTCACTGCGGCGACCGCGGCGGGCTGTCTCCTGCTGGTGATTTTGTCGCTGGGAGCGATCCTGGGCGCGCCACATGATCTGAGTCGCGCGCCGCAGCTTTCCGCGAGCAATTTTCGGCGATGGCCTGCAGACGTGTTTTGGCTGGCGGGCTACGATCCATTTCCGAATCTAAGCGGGGCGCGCATTTCAGATGCGCCCGCGTCTTGGTCTGGAAAATCCGGTGATTTACAGGCTGTGAAGGGCGCGCGGCTGCAAAATGCCAGCTTGCGTTACGCGCAGGCGCAGCGCGCCTTTTTCGCCAAAGCAGAATTGCCGCATGCCGACTTGAACGGCGGCGATTTCACCGAGGCCGATTTTCGCGTAGCGAATTTAGCGTCAGCAAATTTGACGCAAGCGAGTTTATTCCGCGCCGATTTTAGGGATGCGGACCTGAGGTATGCGACGCTCGACGGGGCGATTGGCGGAGAAGCGAAATTCGATGGCGCGAATCTCTACCTGGCAATCCTGTATGGAGCGCGCCTGGACCGCGCGAGCTTCGTGAAGAGCGATCTGCGCGGCGCAGGCATCGAGAATGCCGAGCTGAACCAGGCGGACTTCAGCGCAGCGTATTTGGGGACCGCAAACTTCACAGGAGCGCTGCTTGAAAGAGCCCGCTTTGACGGCGCATTTATGGATGCCGCGAAGTTGGGCAACGCGGATTTGCGCGGAGCTTCTTTCACCGGAACGATTCTGAACGGCGCGCAACTGAACGGGGCGATGCTCGATGGCGCGGATTTTCGCGGCGCGCTGGGCGTGACCGCCGCGCAGATTTGCTCTGCAAAAAGCCGCAATGGCGTGCAGCTGGAGGACCCGCTTAGCCAGCAAGTGGACGCCATCTGCGGAGACAAGCAATAGGGGCGGCACGAATACTATTTTGTTTTCGCAGGCGGCGCGGGAGGCAGATCAGGGCGAGCGAATTCGAAGATGCCATGCGGGTCATCGGCAAGCAGAATGCGATGCGGCTCGATGAGAATGGCTGAGGCATTCAAGTCTTCGCCGCTGGTGGTCAGCGTGCGGTAGCGCTCTACGCGGTTTCCGCTTTTATCGAACTTCATCAGGTCATCGCCCAGCGCCAGCCATACTTCCTGTGTTTGCGGGTCCACTCCAATGGCATCGATCACCGTGGGCAACGGCTGCGGAGAGCTCTGCAGGTCAATGCGGGCGATGTTGCGCCGCTCCGCTTGCGCGGTGGGATAGATGTCCAGAGTGTGCAAAGAAATCTGGTAAGCGGAGTAGCCGAACGCGTCGTATTTGCGAACGGTGGGCTCTGGCGAATAGGTGAACGCGTAGTAGATATGGCTGTCCGGGTCAGTGGCAAGACGCCCGATATTCAGCAAGCGATTGAATTCTTCGTGCTCGGCGAGATCGGAAATGCCGCCGAATTCGCGCAGGTATTTGCCGTGCGCGTCATAAACGGTGATCAGGTCGCGCGATTTGAGGCTGGCGACGGCAATCTCGCTGTTCGGAAGCGCCAAAACGGAAGTAGGAGAATCCACGGGAATGGAAAGCGAAAGATTGCCATTGGGAGTGTAAACCTTCACTTTGTTGGCGCCACGGTCGGCGACATAGACGTTGCCGGCAGCGTCCACATCCATATCGCTTCCGTAGAGAATGGCGGTCGGGCCGGAATCCGACGGCGGAATTTGTCCGATGAAAGTATTGTCGGCGGCATAGACGCGCACCGCATGGTCCACCGTAGAAAGAAAATAGTAGCGGCCGTGCGCGTCGCGCTTGATGGCGCGGATGCCCGGGCCGACGTCTGGGAACAGATGCGCGGTCGCCGTGAGCTCGGTCTCCATTTCCTGGGCTTCCTGGGCGAGGGAGCTGCACGGCCCGACGAAACAAAGGCCTGCGGTAATCAGCAGAGCTGCAACTGCGAGTGCGGCATGGCTGGATCTGACCCTCATCGGCTTCCTTGGTTCAAATTCGCATCAGTCAGGCGAAATAAGATGCGCGAAAAGGCCGCAAGGTTTGCGCCGATTGAAATGCGAGTGCTTACAGCGCAACGGCTATTCCTAGTGTTGGGCCGAGTGCCAGAAGGAAGGATCGCCGGCGGCAAAATCGTCGGGAACGTGGCTTATTGGAGGGCTGACCACGAAAAGCTCGCTGTCCCACGAGCGGTAAGCGTCGCGCGCGATTTGCTGCAGGCGGTCGGCGATCCCGGGACCTTCCGCTTGCGGCAGCGCCTCTGTTCTTGGTATGTAATCGTCCATTTCGCTCAGCGAATGCATTGGCAGGACAATCACAAATGTGGAAGACGGCGCGCCGGCGGTGACTTGATAGGTGGCCCAGGCCGAATTGGCGTCCAGTTTTGCATAAGCGGCGCGCAGACCGCGAATGGCTTCGGCAAATTCCGCTTCATGTCCTTGCCGGACAAGGATCGTGGCAACGCGAAGAACGCGTGCCTTCGAAAAATCGATAGCGCTCCAGCGATAACCCAGATCGTCGCGGCGCACCGCCAGGGCATTCGTTTCGCTCGAGATAAAAGTCAGGAGCTGTTCCTGCATCGGCCCAAGCTGCGGATTGGAGGCGACCGCCTTGCCGGTCGCGTCGATGGCTGCTTGAGCTTCCGCGAACGAGTCAAAGAAATTGAGAGTAAACATGCTGGAGGGCCCAGTAAGAGATTGCGCGCTGAACCAATAAACTGGGATTTTTTGGCTGTCGTATTGCGCGGCGATGCGCTGCAGCGTTTCGGTATATGAGCCTGCTTTGCCGGGAATGAATTTCTGGCGGACGATGTTCAGGATTTTCGGGGGCATGGTCGGCACAGGCGAAGCCTGATTCGCTTGCGCGCGCAGAGAGCGTGGAAAAGAAAGTAGCGAAGCGGCGAAGACAATACTTGAGATGGCGAGATTCCGGGTCATTGCGCAGGCCATGCGAAAGCCTCCTTTGGCAGTTCAGTCGGCGTGAACAACAATATTTTCAATGGAACGCGCGCGGCCGGAAGTTTCGTCCACATCGATCAACACAGCGTGCATTTGCACGTCGCCTTCCGCCACTTCGAAGCGCGCCGGCAGAGCGTTCAGGAAACGCTCGATAATGGTTTCCTTGGCCATGCCGATGATCGAATCGTGCGGGCCGGTCATACCCACGTCGGTGATGAACGCTGTGCCTTTGGGCAGCACGTGCGCATCCGCAGTGGCGACGTGCGTGTGCGTGCCGATGACTGCGGAAACTTTTCCGTCGAGAAACCATCCCATCGCCTGCTTCTCGGAAGTGGTCTCCGCGTGCATGTCCACCAGAATCACTTTTGTCTCTGGCGGAATGCGTGCCAGCTCGCGCTCCGCCGCGCGAAACGGATCATCAATCGGCGCCATGAATGTGCGGCCCTGCAAATTCAAAACGCCATAGCCGATTCCGCCGCGCGTTTCACCGGTGTAAAGGCCGCTGCCGGGCAAGCCGTCCGGAAAATTTGCGGGACGCAACAGGCGCGGCTGGTGCGGAAAATATTCCATAATTTCTTTGCGGTCCCAGATGTGATTTCCGCCGGTGAGAATTTCGGCGCCTGCGGCGAATAATTCTTCGGCCAGCCGCGGCGTGATGCCGAATCCCGACGCCGCGTTTTCGCAGTTCACCACAGCTAGATCGATATTGCGCTGCTGGACAATGTCCGCAAGGTGGTCCTTCAGGATGCGGCGTCCCGGAGAGCCAACGATATCGCCGACGAAAAGAATGCGCATGGTCGAGGGTTAGATGTTAGAGGTTAGAGGTTCGAAAAGACTACCAGAATCTTTTTGGGGCAAGGGAAGGAAGACCTCAAAAATTCCCAAATTGGGAACGGCGGCTTGGAAAATGTTCCACGTGGAACAAAAGCAAGCGGAGAGGTCCACTTCGCCGTACGCAGCTAGGCCTCTGAACCCCTGTTCAAGGTGGGCGCCCAGAGCCTGCCTTCAGGCTTTCCCTTCCCGATTTCTCGGGCGGGGACATGCGCACGGGCAGGGCGATTCGGGCTCCCGGGGATCCAGCATTGGTTCAAAAAGGCCATCGCGGCTTCTCGCGCGTCGCAGGCCAACCCCGCACTTCATTCTAACAGGACCTGCGCTCTCGAAAAGTGCTCGGCCGCGAACTTCCTCAGGTGGAAGCTTCCAGCGTTTTTTCCACCAGGCGAACGCAGCGTTCCACGCGCTGGCGCACCGGGCCTTCGATTTTTTTCACGTGCTTTCGCAGGGTGAAGAGTTCGTCAGCGATATTCAATGCGGTGAGCACCGCGACGCGCGTCGAGTCCACCTGGCGCGTGGATTCCGCGACGGCGCGCATTTTTTCATCCACGAACGCGGCCAGCTCGCGCAAATCCTCTTCATTCTCGGACTGAACGTTATAGGTTTGATCGAAAATTTCGATTTTCATGATGCGCTCCTGGCTCGGCGCGCTCCATTGTGCGGCATCAACGCCTCCGGCGCAAGTTGCGCCGCGAAAGGCAGGCAATGAAGTAAAACGCCGTTCGTCTGCTTAGAGAATTTTCAAAATGGAAAGCGAATACTCAGGATTACATTGTGATTGTTCAGATGAAAATGCGTGACCGCAATTTGGAATCCGCCTCCAAAGGTCAGGCCGATTCTTTTGGCGATGTGGATTTTCCCGATCATTAGGCCGGGTGTGATGAACGCCTGTTTCAGCCCGTTGTTTTTGCCGCCCTCGAAAAACGTCGAGTTTGCTTCGATCTCTGGCCAGACTTTTTTTAGGATGTGAATCTGCGCGGTGTTGTTCCAGGCGATGGTTCTGCCGAGAATATTTGTGTCGCTAGCGGGGAAGCTGACGCCGAAAGTTCCCTGCGCATCGAAGATACCGAATCCCTTTCCGTAGGCGATGGTCGGCGTGAGTATGGCGGCTTTGGCGCCGTTCGTGTGCGAGCCGGTGGGAAAGCTCGCCCCGAAAAAAGCGGTCAGAATGTAATTGCCGTGCTGCTCATTGGCGGAGAGCAGGCGATATTTCACCGTAAACGAAAAATCGCCGAAGCCGTCGGGAATCGCGGGATTATTGTGAGCGATATACGGCGGAGGGTTCAGCAGCACTTCGACGTTTTGGAATGGAATCAGCTCGAGGCCTTTGCCGCCGCCAAAGTTCTCGGTGGTGATTCCGTTGTTTGCGGTGAGCCAGTCAATGTCGTAGCGAACTTCTTCTTCGAGGCGCGGCGTGACGGTGGCGAGCGGAGTGATCCAGTGCGGCTGCTCAGATTGGATTTTGTCGACGCGCGAGAACCAGTTCGAGTTCGAGAAGTAGCCGTCGTTCGCGGGGAAGGGACTATAAGGACGTTGTTGAGCGAAGGCCGGAAAAGCGATAAAAATCCCAAAAAAGAGCGTCGCGCGGCACCAGACCTGAATCGTCATGAATATGCGAAAATATACGAATCAAATCGTTATAGCAATACGAATTTTAGAAGATTTTAGATGTGTCGCCGGTCAAATTGCCGGTTGGGCGCTCGCGTGACTGCGGACGACAGGAACAGGCCAGCGGCTTGCCGTTCGCCGGATAACGGAGGCAATGGCGCTTACGGGCGGATGATCATGACTTCGGTGGACTTAATGAGGGCCGCAACGGTATCGCCCTGCTTAAGCCTCATTTGCCGCGCGGCGTCGGCGGTAATGATGGACGTGATGCGTTGTTCGCCGATTGAGAGGGTGATCTGCGCCAGCAGACCGCTGAATTTGACGCTGAGAATGCGGCCGACGAGCTGATTGCGTCCGCTGATGTGCTTAAGGCTTTCGCGCCAGACGAGTTCGCCTTTGCGCAGCGTGCGCAGGAGGAAGCGATCCAATTCCGTTTCTGCAATACGATGGTGGCCGCCTGCGGTTTTGATGGTGCGCAATTTGCGGTGGTAAATCCATTGCTTCAACGTGGGATAGCTGATGCCGAGGATTTGCGCGGCTTGACTGGCCGTCAGCAGTCTGGAGGATTTCGCGGACATAAGGTGGCGCAGGCATTCTGCTTCAGATGGATGCCCTGGCGCAAGATGAGCTCCGGAGCGGAGGGCTAACTGGCGCGGAGGGAGGCGCCGAGCTTTTCGCTGAGAGCGGAAGCAATACGCGCGGAGAATTCGGCAAGTTGCGCGTCGGTGAGAGTGGACACGTCGCTCTGGAACGTGACACGCAGCAGCAGCGAATGTTTTCCTGCGGGAACCTGCCCGCCCCGAAATAAATCGACAGCTTCGATGCGGCGCAATTCGGGAATGGAGAGAGCGCGAATGGCGTGCTCAATACTTGCGAACGATGTGCCATCCGCAAGGACCAGGGAGAAATCGCGTTCGACCGCTGGAAAACGCGGCAAGGGCTCATATCGCAGCGTGGCGCTGGCCTTAGCGATCGCTTCGAGAAGCGGATCGAGTTGCAATTCAGCGAGAAAAACGTCCTGGCGAAACTTGAACTTTTGCGCCACGGTTCGCGCGAGCTGGCCGCAAACGCCGATGGGCTTGCCTTCGCCGGCCGCCGCGAGTGAAATGCGCGCGGCGCGATTTGGCGCGAGCCATTGCAGGCTGGCGGGCCGCCAATTCGCTCCGCCCGCGAGCGCAAAAATTTCATCGAGGCTGCCTTTCAAATCGCCAAAAGAAAATTCGCGCGAGGATTCATGAATGGATTGTTCGCGCGCCAGGCCCGCAGCGCCGAGGCTCAAAATGCGCGTTTCGACGGGTTTTTCGCCGCGCACTTCATACATTTTGCCGATTTCGAAGAGTCGCAAATTCTTCTGGCCGTGATTCAGATTCCATTCAATGGTCGCGGCCATGCTAACCGCGCCAGAAGTGCGCATGAGCGATGCATCTTCGGAGAGCGGATTAGCAATTTCAGCGGGCGACGCATTTTCAGGGCGAAAAATTGCATCGCGCTCCGCAGCGACCAGCGGAATCGCGACAATCTCGTGATAGCCAAGGGCCACGAGCCTTTCGCGCAGGCGTTCTTCTTCGCGTGCGTGCGGCAGGCGCTTGGCTGGCAGCTTTGCGGGAGGCAGACGCGGCGGGAATTTATCGTAGCCGTAAAGGCGCGCGACCTCTTCGATCAAATCGATTTCGCGAGTGACGTCGCCGCGCCAGGAGGGAATGGCGCAGCTCCACGCTGCGACCAGCGAATCCGCGCTGCCGCGATTCGTATCCGAACGCACTGGCGCAAAACCCAGCGCGGAGAGAATTTCCTCGATTTCGCGATCGGGCACATCCGCGCCCATCACGCGCAGCAGCTCCTTGCGCGAGAGTTCAACTTTCTGCGGCGAATGAAGCTGCGGGTACACGTCAATGACGCCGCCGAGAACTTCACCGCCCGCGAGCTGCTGAATCAATTCCGCCGCGCGTTTCGAGGCGAACGCGGCCATTTCGATGTCGGCGCCGCGCTCGAAACGCAAAGACGCTTCGGTGCGCAGGCCGAGGGCTTTGGAAGTTCGCCGGATCGAAATCGGATCGAACCACGCGGATTCGAGCAGCAGATTCTTCGTGCTGAAGCTGATTTCGCTTTCGGCGCCGCCCATCACGCCGCCAACGGCTACCGCGCCGCGCGCATCGCAAATCAGGCACATGTCTTTCGAGAATTTGCGCTCGATTCCATCGAGCGTGCGCATGGTTTCGCCCTGCCGGGCGCGGCGCACGACGATGCGATGCTCAGCAAGCCTGTCAAAGTCGAAGGCGTGCAGCGGCTGGCCGACTTCGAGCATGACGTAATTTGTGGCGTCCACGACGTTGTTGATTGAAGATTGCCCCAGCGCTTCGAGGCGCTGCCGCAGCCAATCGGGCGAGGGCTGAACTTTCACGCCGCGAACGATTCGCGCCGTGTACCGGGCGCACAGCTCCGGAGATTCAATCTCAACGCGCGCGGCTTGCATTGCCGGCTCCGCCGATTCGTTTATTTTCGGCTGAGGACGCTTCAAGTCCAGGCGGTAAAGCGCGGCGACTTCGCGGGCGATTCCCACGTGGCCAAGCAAGTCGGGGCGGTTGATGGTGATTTCCGCGTCGAGGACCGGGCCCGCGGCGGATTCGTCGATCGAGTCGACGGAAACGCCGGCCATGGAGAGGCGCGAGCGCAGCTCGGCCGGAGGCGCGGAGACGTCCGCGAATTCCTTCAGCCAGTTGTAGAGGACTTTCATTTTTTCTCGCGCGCCGAAAATGGCTTACCGAAATTGGCGCAGGAAGCGCACATCGTTCCTGAAAAATTGCTGCAAATCGTCGATGCCGTATTTCAGCATGGCCAGGCGATCGACTCCCAGGCCGAAGGCGAAGCCGCTGTAGCGCTGCGCATCATATTTCACGAATCCGTAGACCGCAGGATTCACCATGCCTGCGCCGAACATTTCGATCCATCCGGAGTGCTTGCAGGTGCGGCACCCTTTGCCGCCGCAGACGTGGCAAGAAGCGTCGAATTCCGCGGACGGCTCGGTAAAAGGGAAATAACTCGGCCGCAGGCGCACCCGCGTTTGCGGGCCAAAGAATTCCTTGGCGAAATATTCGATGGTGCCTTTGAAATCGCAAAAAGTGATGTCCGTGTCAACGGCCAGCCCTTCGAGCTGGTGAAACACGAACGAGTGCGTGGCGTCGGGATTATCGCGGCGATAGACTTTTCCCGGAACGACGATGCGCACGGGAGGCTGCTGCTTTTCCATGGTGCGCGCCTGCATTGGCGAAGTGTGCGTGCGCAGCAAGTAGCCCGGTGCGTTGGCGATGTAGAAAGTGTCCATGTTGTCGCGCGCGGGATGATGCTCGGGAATGTTGAGCGCCTCGAAATTGTAATAGGCGGTCTCGATTTCCGGGCCTTCCACGATAGAAAAGCCGATGGACGCGAAAATGCGATACAGCTCTTCGTAGGTTTGGCGAACGAGGTGTTGAGTGCCAAGCGTGCGCGTTACGCCCGGTAGCGAAAGGTCAATTTGGTCGCGCGCCGCCGCTGCGTCCAGCGCCGCTTCTTCGGAGAGTTTTTTCAGATTGGCAGCAAGGTCTTCGAGTATCGGCCGCAACCAATTGAGCTGCTGCCCGACCCATTTTTTCGCTTCTGGAGGAGCTTCCTTCAACCAGTTCGCGGTGATGCGCGAAAGGACGCTGTCCTGGCGGCCGAGCCAGCGGACGCGAAATTTTTCGGCAACCTCCGGAGTAGGAGACGCTTCCGCTTCGTGTGCGGCCAGCTCAGAAAGCTCGTGAAACAAATAATGGAGCTGCTGCTCGTCGGAGGAGCAGTGGAGCTGGCTGAAGCGCAGATGTGTTTTTTCGATGGCCTCTGGCACTTTGACCTCGAAAGGCTGGTGCGTGCCGATGAAAAAGGCGACGCTACGTTACGCGGAAGCAGGCGCCTTGGCGGCAGCGTTCAGATGGCTCTTGGCCTGCGCTACCAACGCCGCAAAACCTTCCGGCTCGCGCACGGCCATGTCCGCTAAAATCTTGCGGTCCAAATCAATGCCCCCGGTCTTCAACCCGTGCATGAACTGGCTGTACGAAATGCCGTTGTTCCGCGCGGCGGCGCCGATGCGCTGAATCCACAACATGCGGTAATCGCGTTTGCGTGCGCGCCGGTCGCGATAGGAATAGCGCAGCGAACGGTTCATGGCTTCCTTCGCCGAGCGATACAGCTTGCTCTTGGTCAGGAAAAAGCCCTTGGTGTGCTTTAGAATTTTTTTGCGCTTGGCGCGGCGCTTGGTTCCTCGTTTTACACGTGGCATGAAAAAGCTCCTCGATTGGTGTCAACTGCAAATGCAAAAAGCGAAACCTGGAGACAATCGAGGCGCGGAACCAGCGTCTGCGCAACGGGTTTGTCTCACAGGAAGAATCTACTAAAAACGCGCCGGAGTTCAGCGCCGATGGCCGGCAGGCACCCGTGAAGCGCTGCCTGGCACGCAAAAATCACAAAATGCGATAGGCGATTATGACAAAGATTCGCTATAGGTCCAAACGATTTCGCGCGGCAGCATTGCGGAGGGCGCCAGGTCCGCGCGCGCGTCGCGTTAGCCGTAAGGAAGCTGGCGATGCACTTTGGCGGCGTCGCCGGGCGTGACTTGGATCTGTTTTCCAAGCCGCCGCATGCGCTTGGGCTTTTTTGTGCCCAGCAAGTGGCGTTTGCCGGAATGATGGCGCATTACTTTTCCGGTGGAAGTAATTTTGAAGCGCTTGGCGGCGCCGCGATGCGTTTTCAGTTTTATTTTTGCTCTTGGTTTTCTTGGCACAGCGTTCCTCGCTTGAATTCAGGCAGAAATTTACACGAACCGCTCAAATTCCACAAAATGTTGCAACTCGATAATCGCAGAATCAGCTTGCCGCAGCGGCGGGCGCCGAACGCGCCGGAGCGCCTTTTTTCGGAGCCAACAAGGCGAGCAAAATATTCGCTTCCATGCGCGGGCCAAACTCCACCAGCGCGTGCTCTTCGATTTCTTTCAGCAGGCGCGTCATTTTCGCGCGGCCCACGTCCTGATGGGCCATTTCGCGCCCGCGATGAAAAATCATCGCTTTGACTTTATAACCTTTGCCCAGAAACTCGACAATCTGATTTTTGCGGACCTGGTAATCATGCTCCGCCGTGGAAGGCCGGAATTTCACTTCCTTGATCTGTGTGCCCTTTTGATGCTTGCGCGTTTCGTGCGCTTTTTTGTTCTGTTCGTACAGAAACTTGCCGTAATCGGCGAGTTTGCATACCGGAGGGTCGGCGTTCGGCGAGATTTCGATGAGGTCGAGTCCGGCATCGCGCGCGGCCTTCATCGCGTCGAAATACGAGAGGACGCCAAGCTGATTGCCTTGATCATCGATGACGCGCACTTCACGAGCGCGGATGCGTTCATTCACCCGCGGACCAAAACTGCGTTCGGCGATAAATCCACCTCCAAGAGGAACTGCGATTCGTCTCGCTGCCGCTTTTCAGCGCGGACAACAGACAGGCTATGAAGTATAACATGGCTGGCGGAGAGGCTCGCAAGAGGTACGTTTCCGGCGCGAATGCTCGTCGACGCGTGACGAATACGCCAGAAGCACGTTTCTTTTTCAGGAGGATTGCGCATGGGAGTCGAATTGAGTGGGATTCTGCAGATCGCCATTCCCGCAAAGGACATCGAACGCGCCATCGCGTTCTACCGCGACAAGCTGGAGCTGCAATTCCTGATGCACGGACCGAACATGGCGTTTTTCAATTGCGGAGGGGTGCGGCTGTATCTGGACGCGAACAAGGGCGTACTTGAGTCGGGCGGAAATTCGCTGGTTTATTTTCGCAGCGGCAATATCGAGCGTGAGCATTCGCTATTGAAAGAACGCGGCGTGAAAATTCATCAGGAGCCGCGCGTAATTGCCAGTTTGCCTGACCGCGATATCTGGCTGATGTGGATCCGCGATTCGGAGGAGAATTTGCTGGGCATCATGGAAGAGCGGAAGAAACGGACGGCGTAGCCCTTACGAAGTAATGAAACGTCGGCCGACTACAGATTCTTCGCCATGCGGATAATGGGCAGGGATTCGCTGCCACCCAACGGAACGGCCAAATGTTCCAGTTCAGTATACCCTTTGCTGCGATAAAAGGGCACGCCGGTTAGCGTGGCTCCCATTTCACAACGCGTGAAGCCGGCAGCTTTGGCGGCGGCTTCGCAGGCGTTGAGAATCATGGTGCCAACGCCGCGCCGGGCCCAATCAGGATGGACAAAAAAAGCGCGAATTTTCGCCGCATCGCGGCGCGGATCGAGCAAATCATCCTCGCGCCGGGTCCAGGCGTCGCCGCCGAAGAGAGTCTTGCGCTTGCTCCAGCCGCCACAGCCCACAATAAGCGGCTTCAGTTTCCCAACTGGCAAAGTCTCGACCACAAAATAAGTTCCGTCGGCAATGAGCTGGGTATCCGCGCCGTAAACGGTTTTCAATGCCAGTTCAATTTGCGCCGGCGAATAATCCTGTGTCTGCAAACCGCGGACGGACACATCAATCAGGCTGCTCAGCGCTGGAACGTCGGCCATCACAGCGCGGCGAATTTGGAAGTCTCTAGGCATTTATCGAACGGGGTAGACAACCGAAGTGCGAATTAGCTTGAACTTTTTGTGCTGATTTCCTGCTGCAAACTGGCGAGGAATTGCTCAAGCGGTTGCGGACCCAAGTCGCCCTTGGAGCGATGACGGACGGAAACTGCGCCGGATTCCGCTTCTTTGCCGCCAACAATCAGCATGTAAGGAATTTTCTGAAGCTGGGCGTCGCGAATTTTGGCCTGCAGTTTTTCGTTCCGGTCGTCGAGGTGCACGCGAACGCCCGCGTCGCGCAGTTTTTGCTCGACGGATTTCGCGTAATCTGAAAATTTACCGCTCACCGGAAGAACACTGGCTTGCACCGGCGCGAGCCAAGTGGGAAACGCGCCGGCATAGTGCTCGATTAATATTCCAAAAAAGCGTTCCACCGAGCCAAGCAATGCGCGATGCACCATCAAAGGCTGATGCCGCGCGCCATCTTCGCCGACGTATTCGAGATTGAATCGCGCGGGCAGATTGAAATCG
>DASYYQ010000130.1:0-22819 GCA_035933545.1 Candidatus Acidiferrales bacterium
GCGACCCGCGTCTCGTGCGGGTTCGCCGAAACTACCATTTCCTTCGACATGAAAACTCCTCATGGAGCATCGGCGGCCAGTCAGGCGCTGCAAGCGCGCATGCGAGAATCTCGGCAAGGCCAAAGAGGCTCGGAGGGAGTCCGGATTTTGCAGTTTAGTTTCCCTCATCCGATGCGTTCCTCATTCCTAAAATGTGATTACCGGCGCGCCATGCGCCGCCGGCGTAATTCTCTCCAGACTCAATTTACGAAGCGCTTGGTACGCACATTCATCACCAAGCCCAGAGCCAAAAATCCAAAAATCGTTGATGAACCTCCGTAGCTCATAAATGGCAGAGGTACGCCGGTGACCGGCATGTAGCCTATCACCATACCCGCGTTCACCAACACCTGAAACGCGAAAATTGCAGCTACACCCATAACCAAATACATTCCCGCGCGGTCTTTCGCTTTCTGCGCGTTGTCTACCAGGCGAAGCAGGAGCGCCAGGTACAGCAACATTATAATCAGGACGCCGAAGAATCCCTGCTCCTCTGCTAACGCGGCCAGAATGAAATCCGAATACCGCACAGGCACAAAACCCAATTGGTTCTGGCTGCCCTTGCCAAATCCTTTGCCCCAGAAGCCGCCAGAACCTACAGCAATTTCCGATTGCAAAATTTGATAACCGGCTCCGCGAGGGCTCTGTTCCGGATTGAGGAAGGTAGCCAGACGCTGCTTCTGATATGGCTTAAGGAAGTGTCCGTGCCATCCCACAACGGCCACGACGGCGCCAAGCGCGAGCACGCCCGCTGCATGCTTCCAATCAATTCCTGCTAGAAATGCCCCTACAATCGCAACCGGAACCAGCATCATCGCTGTTCCCAAATCCGGCTGTAGCAAAATCAAGCCTGCGGGAATGCCTACCAATACTCCAATCTTGACCAAATCCGCAAGCGTTAGCCGGTCCGTCCGCACCTCGCTGAAGTAACGGGCCAGCACAATGATTATAATCAACTTGACCAGTTCTGACACCTGTAAATTGAAGCCCAGCACCTCGATCCACCGGCGAGCGCCAAAATGCTTGCTGCCGACTACCAGAGCCACGGCCAGCGCTGCAATCGACAGGATATATAGCAACGGGGTTTGGTCGAGCAATCCGCTGTAATCGATGCGAGACAGCGCCAGCATTCCCGCGAAGCCTATGCCGATCCATATGAGTTGCTTCCATTGCATTCCGTGAAGCGGGCCGCCGTGCGTGGACGAGTAGATCTCCAGCAGCCCAACCAAGCAGATGAGCATCACGATGGTCAGCAACCACCAGTCAATCTCGAAACTGTGGCGTCGCTCTGCCATCAGTTACGCTCCGCGGAAACGACTTTAGCCGAAGGAGTAGGAACCGTAGTCTTTTGCAGTGTGGTCTTGGCTTCTAACTCTTGAATCGGCTGGCCCAATTTCTTTTGATAATATGCTTCGACGAAACGGGCGGCAATGGGCGCAGCGACTCCACCCGCCTCCAGTGCTGAGCCTTGCACCAACACGACCACGGCAATCTTCGGATTGCGTTTCGGCGCAAATCCGACGAACCACGTGTTGTACCTATAGTTTTTTCTCTCCGCAGCGGAAAGCCGCAAAAGGCCTTTCGCGCTGATGGTTTGCGCGGTGCCAGTTTTCCCGCAGAACTGGATGTTCTGCAGCTTCGCCTGTTTCAGAACTGCCAGACCGAACTGCCCGGTTCCGCCCGCTTCATTCACCACGCCGTACATTCCGTCAGTAACCTGTTCAACAGTGTTCTCGGAGATCGGGAAATGGACCACTTTGACCGGGCTAAGGTCCTTGAGCAAATGCGGCTGATAGAAGACTCCGCCCATGGCAATACCGCTCACCGAACGCACCAACTGAATCGGGGTCACTTCGATCGGCCCCTGACCTATCGCCAGTGAAATCGTCGAGCCCGGATACCACGGATGATGGTAGACGCGCTCCACCCACTCTGACGACGGGACAAGGCCGGGCTCTTCGGAGGGCAAGTCGATTCCCGTGAGTTTTCCTAATCCAAGGGCGCTGGCGTAATAGGAGATTTTATCTATGCCCATGCGCATACCAACGTTGTAGAAAAAAATGTCGCAGGAATGAACGATGGCCTTGTGCAGGTCAACTTCACCGTGGCCTTTGGGGTCCCAGTCGTGGCGCAATTGACCGTAGAACATGCCGTAGCCGGGGCAAAATACATGAAAATCAGGCGGCGGCACGCCCGACTCCAGCATTCCTACGGACTCGAGAATCTTGAAGACTGATCCGGGGGCGAGTTGCGCCTGAATCGCACGATTCAACAACGGCTTGTCGGGATCATCGTTGAGCGCTCGCCACTCTTTGCCGGAGATGCGTATCGAAAAGTCATTCGGATCGAATGCGGGATGGCTGGCCATGGCGAGGATTTCGCCATTTTGTGGATTGAGGGCCACAATGGCGCCAATTTTTCCTGCCAGTTCCTGTTCCGCGACGCGTTGCATATCGGCATCAATAGTCAGTTGAATGGGCTTGCCCGGTATCGGCTCCGTATCATCCAGAGTGCGAACAGGTTTGCCGACACTGTTCACGACCATGCGGCGCATGCCGTCTGTGCCGGTCAGAATATCGTTATACTCGCGCTCCAGTCCGGCCTTTCCAACTATATCGCCCGGTTTATAGCGGTTTCCGCCGGCTTGCGCGAGTTGTTCCGGCGATACTTCGCCGACGTATCCAATGACGTGCGCCAGAAAATCATCGGGAGGATATTTGCGGCGCTGGACCATCATCAACTCGAGTTCCGGCAAATCGATGCGATGGGACTCAACAAATGCCAGGTCCGCGTCGCTCGCTACCGGCTTGACAATCAGCGGCTGGAATTTAGGTTCAGCGCGAGCCTCGGCAAGCTGTTCTTCCAAGTCTGCTGAGGTGATTCCCAAACCAGCGGTAATCTGCGGCAAATCTTTTTTGATCTGCGCGGGATCGTCTCGCAGAAGAAGTATGCTGAACGAAGGATAGTTGTCAACGAGGACGCGCCCATAGCGATCCAGAATCTTGCCGCGCGGTGCAATAATGGGAATCGAGCGGACTTGGTTTTTTTCCGCGAGATCCGCAAAATGCCCGGACTGAACAATTTGCAATTTCCAGAAACCGAGCAGCAGAAGAAGAATCCCAAGCACAACCATGTAGGAGACGAGGATTAAACGTCCCTGAGGCAGTTTCTGGTCGCCACCAATCCAATTCGCCACGCAAACTCCCGCCGTGCGACAGGTCCCTGGAAACCTGCTCGTACCTCTTCTTTGGTTTCCGCCTGAAGAAGAGCTGCGCTCTTCTGATTTTTTGGCGGATAGAAAGGTAAACGTCACCGTAGCACTTGGACGATGGCGGCGCAAGCTGGAGTGCTTTTTCAGTTAGCGTGACGCATGCAAATTCATACTGTCCGAGCGGACAGGGTGGAAAAAGTTCTGCTTCACCGCAGATTTGGAAGCGCGCTAATCGAATTCGCGATGCGGTGCAGACTGCTCCGGACCTACGCGCCCTATCACAATTTCAGCGCGAAAGTAATTTTCCCCGCGAACAGGCGAGCCCGCAATACGCCGCATCATCGCGATCTGGCCGACGTGCGTGAACGCATCCGCGATTGCGCCCTGAAAGAGGGCCGCACAGGGGACGGAGAGCGGCTGATCGGATGCGAAGAATTGGTCAAGGCTCTGGAGCGCTGCGAAAAATCGGCTGACGCCCAGTTCCCATGCAATCGAAGGCGAGTCGCGCCATTCCTGTTTTCCGCGCGCGATGGAGACCGCCCAGTCCATCAAGTCAGCGAGATGGGCAAGAATCTGCCCCGGCGTTCGCGAAGTTTCGCATACGGCAAAATTTTCGAACCCGGCGGGCGCATTGCGTAAAGCTTTTGCCGCCCGGTATGCGAGCGTTGCCAGTGTATGGCGCAGCAGTTCGCGCGCACCGTCGGTGTCAACTTTGAGTTTTTCGATTTGCATGCCGGCAATCCTGTCATGGGCGTTTGTTGAGCGGGACAAGGCTCCCGAGCGCGCACCCAGCTACCAATTTTAAACGTACTGTACTTTCGGACAAGTGTTTGCACTTTCGCAACTTGTAGCATGCCGTGTTGAAAGGCCCCAACCCGTATGCTAGATTCGCAAATCAGCTGAATTTTCGCATGACACCCGATAAATTCACGGACGAAGCACATTCGAAGACCAATCGAGTCGAAGTGTATTGGCATTCCGTTACCTACCGAAGCGTGCTGCTCTATATTTTCGCCTTCCTGATCCTTTTTGCCGCGGCCAGCTACCTTGTCTTTCCAGATTCCTTCGCGAGCATTGTGCAGCATCTCTCTCACGCATTTCAGCCGAAAGATACCGCGTCAACTTCGGCGAATGTTCGCGGCGCGCGGTTTGTCAATCTCGATGGGAAGGTTCAGGTCAAGCGAGTTAATTCGGTGCAATGGACTAGCGCTGACTACCAGATGACGCTGGAAAAAGGAGATTTGATTCAGACCGGTACCGATGGCGTGGCGCGGCTTGCGTTTGCGGATGGCACAACGTACACCGTGCAGGCCCAAACGCTCGTGACCGTCGAGGAGATTTTTGTTCCACAGAACAGCGCATCGAGCGTCGGCGTGCATATCAGCGCCGGTTCGGTTGATCTCAGCACCGGATCGTGGCAAGTGCCCGGTTCGAAGGCTGAGGTTTC
This sequence comes from Candidatus Acidiferrales bacterium, assembly GCA_035933545.1. Lineage (GTDB taxonomy): Bacteria > Acidobacteriota > Terriglobia > Acidiferrales > UBA7541 > DAHUXN01. The sequence continues at coordinate 4,698 of DASYYQ010000130.1, forward strand.
ATTCGCGGATGCACAGGCGATCCTTCATGAAAACAGTCATGCGGATGTGAAGACCGACCCGACTACAAAACAAAACCAGATTACCGTGGCGGAAGGCTCCGCGGATGTTCGGAGAGGCGGACAGCAGGTGCAACTGTTGCAATATCAGCGAGCTGCCTTTGCACAGGGTGGTCCGATAATCAAAACCAATGTTCTCGCTCCTCCCGGGCTGGTGCAGCCGGTGAACTTGCAGCCGATCATTGTTCCCGACCCGAAGCGCACGTCGATTCGCTTTGAGTGGCAGCCGGTGGATACGGCTCGCGAATATGAGCTGGAAATTAGCAGCACTGCGATGTTCACTCGCGTGCTCGCGGATAAAAAGACCACAGATACGGCGGTGGAAGTCACCGGATTAACCTCAGGCGAGTATTTTTGGACGGTGAAGGCAATCGACGCGAAAAATGCGTCGAGCGAAGCGGCTGCTCCGTTCAAGTTTACACTGGTCGAGCAGGATAAAGAGCAAAGCATGTTGCTCAACGTTGATCCCGTCGAGTTCCATGGCAAGGTTGTAGAAATTAGCGGAGTTACCGAGCCGGGCTCGGCGCTCCTGATCGATGGTGAAGCGGTCGCGGATATCGGTTCCGATGGCCACTTTAGATATTTTACGCCCCCGATGACAACGGGCGACCACATTATCACCATCACAGGACAGGATCGCAGGGGCCTTACAGGGATTAAGCATATACCGGTAGTTGTTCCATAGAATTTCGTTCATCAGCAATTATTCTGGCGCTGCTGTTTGTGGGTGGGGGATTTCAGGGCGCGGGGGGTTCATGAAAAACGGATATTCCATGAGGTCGGTGTTTAGCCTTTTTTCATCCGACCTGGCCATTGACTTGGGCACGGCGAACACTCTGGTATTCGCCAAGAGCAAGGGCATCGTGGTCAACGAGCCTTCCATCGTCGCCATCAACAAGAACAATGGCGAAGTGGTGGCCGTTGGAAAAGAAGCGAAGGAAATGCTGGGGCGCACGCCCGGCAACGTGGTGGCCATCAAGCCCATGAAGGACGGCGTGATCGCCGACTTCAAAGTTACCGAGAAGATGCTGACATATTTCATCCAGAAGGCGCACAACCGGCGTGTTCTGGTGCATCCGCGAATTGTGATTGGCGTGCCGAGCGAGATTACGCCGGTTGAGAAGCGCGCCGTGCAGGACTCCGCATATCGCGCGCGAGCGAGCGAAGTTTACCTGGTGGAACAGGCCATGGCTGCGGCGATTGGCGCGGGCCTGCCCATCGAGGAGCCTTCCGGCAACATGGTGGTGGACATCGGCGGGGGCACGACGGATATCGCGGTGATATCGATGAGCGGCATCGTCTATTCGCGTTCCGTGCGCGTCGCCGGAAACGAAATGGACGAGTCGGTGATGCACTACCTGAAACGCAAATACAATTTACTGGTGGGCGAGCGCACCGCGGAACAAATTAAAATTGAGATTGGCTCCGCGTACCCGCTGGAAAAGCCCTTGACGCTCGAAGTGAAGGGCAGGAATTTGATTGAAGGCGTTCCGCGCACGGTCACCATTGACGATAGCGAAATTCGCGAGGCGCTTTCGGAATGCATTGCCACAATTTTGAACGCCATTCGCGTGGCTCTTGAGCGCACCCCTCCTGAGCTTTCCGCGGATATCAGCGATCGCGGCATTGTGCTTACTGGAGGCGGCGCGTTGATCAAGAATCTGGATAAGCGCATTCGCGAAGAAACCGGTCTGCCGGTCTCGATTGCCGATGACCCGCTTGCCTCGGTCGTACTGGGCACGGGGAAAATGCTCAGCGATTTCAGGCTGCTTCGTCTGGTTTCCATTGACTGAGGCGGATTGGTAGTCATCGCTCTATTATCGGGCTCTGCGCGACGCGTGACATTCGCGCAGAGCGCTTTTTCGAGCGTCCAGTACGCAGTTTCCAGGCTCTAGAATATGGATGTCCCTTCCCGTCATCGCCCATTGGTTCTGCTCGCCGCGGTAATCGTGGCGCAAGTGCTGCTGCTCGCATTTCAGATTAAGCGCGGCAGCGATGTGCGGCTGATTCGTGTGTGGTCCGCGGATCTGCTCACGCCCTTGCAAGCCGCCGGCAGTTTTGTAATCAACAAAATTGATGCGACATGGTTCGGCTATATTGACTTGCGCCACGCTCACGCAGAGAACTCTAAACTTGCCGAAGAGGTGGGCCAGCTTCGCCTGAAGAACGAGCAGCTCGAGGGACAGGCAGCGGAGGCCGTGCGCCTCGCGCGTCTATTCGGATTCCGGCAGCAGAATGCGAATATCCCCATGGTTGCCGCGGAAGTGATCGGAGCGAATGCGGACTCCAATAGCCACACAGTCTTTATCAATCGCGGCGAGAACGATGGTATTCGGCGCGATATGGCGGTCATTACGCCGGATGGCGTGGTGGGAAGGATCGTCGAAGCGCTTCCGGATACTTCTCAAGTTCTGCTGATCACCGATCGCGAAAGCGGACTCGGCGGCCTGCTGGCTGGAACGCGCACGCACGGGGTGGTAAATGGCACCGGTGATCCTCTTCTGCGGCTGGATTACGTCAACACCAATGAAAAAGTCGCGGATGGTGCGGAAGTGCTGACTTCCGGAGAAGATCGGATTTTCCCGAAGGATTTGCCGGTGGGTACAGTAGCCTGGACAAAAGCGAGTTCGCCATTCCAAACCATCGCGCTGCGGCCCGCGGCACATTTGGACAGACTGGAAGAAGTGCTGGTTCTGCTGACCCAGCACTCCTTCAACTTGCAGCAAAAGAACGATACGAGTTCGTCGCGGCAGGAAACGAAGGAAGGCAGCGGTCAGAAGAGCGCTTCAGCCGAATCCTTGGCGAAAATCGCCGCGCCGAATACGAAAGTAGCGCACGCTATCAGTAAGCCAGCCTCGACGCTGAAAAAACCTGCTCCCCCAAAAACCGCACCTGCGGCTGCGTCCGCGATTCCGAGCGTAACGCCCGGCACGAAAGCGGCGCAGCCTCCTGCCGGTAAGCCAGCCTCCGTGGCGAAAAAACCTGCGGCACCGCCCGCAAAGAAAGTTCCTCCAACGACTCCGCCTGGAATCTCCCGGTGAGGGCGGCTATCCGATGACCGTGGGAATGGATTCTCAATCGCAGCATATCGAGGTTCATAAATTCTATGGCGGCGCAGTGCTCGGCATTTGCTTTCTCGCGCTGGTGCTGCAAGCCTTCCTGAATCGATTCAGTTTGCAACTTCAGATTCTCGAGCTTCCACTTCTGGTAGTTGCATATTTCGGGTTGAGCAGGCGCAATTCTATTTCGGGACTTCTACTCGGAACGGCCGTCGGTCTGTTGCAGGACGGCATCAGTCACACGCCCATCGGACTCTACGGAATCGCCAAAGGATTCATCGGATACATTGCGTCGTCGATCGGCGCGCGGCTCGACACCGAACATCCCATCAGCCGCTTCATTCTGATGTTCCTTTTCTTCCACGTTCATCAAGTCCTTCTGGCAGTGATGATCCGCCTGCTCCTTGCAAAACATGAACCATTTTTTAGTATTCATTTGCTGATTGCCTCCCTGATCAATTCAGTACTTGCAGTCTTTCTCTTCGCTGGACTCGACCACCTCAGAAAACGATAGTCAGGATTGCGTTCGCGATTGAATGTGACCTAACATTCGCGGGCTAACTATGCCGCGTGACGACCTCACCGCTCTGCGAAGCAATCAACGGAATGCAGTGGCTGCCTGTTTTCTCGGCTGGACGCTCGATGCGTTCGATTTCTTCGTTCTCACATTTGTCCTCGCGCCGATTGGCAAGGATTTTCACCGAAGCATCCTGGAGATCAGCTTCGCGATCACCGCCAGCTTGTTCACCCGCCCGCTCGGAGCGTTTATTTTCGGGCTTATCGCCGATCGCTATGGAAGGCGCCTGCCCTTGATGCTCGATGTCCTGTTTTATTCAGCGATCGAGGTGCTTTCCGGATTAGCGCCCAGCTATTCAGTCTTCATCGCTTTGCGGCTGCTCTACGGAATCGGCATGGGCGGCGAGTGGGGTGTGGGAGCTTCGCTGGCATTGGAATCCGTGCCGGAAAAATGGCGCGGCGTGCTGTCCGGCTTGCTACAGGAAGGCTACGCCTTCGGCTACTTGCTGGCCGCGCTGGCCTACTGGCTGATATTCCCGCACTTTGGCTGGCGCGCCATGTTTTTTGTTGGAGGCCTGCCCGCGCTGCTGACGATTTTTATCCGCTTTAAAGTGAAAGAGAGCGAAGCCTGGGCGGCGACGGCTGCGCGCACGGATTGGAGTTCTTATTGGCGGTCGATTTTCAAGAACTGGAAACGATTTGCTTATCTCGTGCTGCTGATGGCGCTGATGAATTTCATCTCCCACGGCACACAGGATTTGTATCCAAGGTTCTTGCAATTCGAGCGTGGCTATCATCCCGGCACGACCGCGCTGGTGACGGTTATCTCGATGATCGGCGCGATTGCCGGCGGCCTCTTGATTGGCCTTTATTCCGACCGGCGCGGAAGGCGCCGCGCCATGCTCGTCGCGATTATTCTGGCGATTCTGTTAATTCCTGCGTGGATTGCCGCGCCAAATTTCGCGCTAATCGTGGCTGGCGCGTTTCTGATGCAGTTCATGGTGCAGGGTGCCTGGGGCGTGATTCCCGCGCACATCAATGAATTGTCTCCTGACGCATTGCGAGGATTTTTCCCCGGTTTCGCCTATCAGCTTGGCGTATTGATCGCCTCATTCAGTGCTCCTATTGAGGCATTTCTGGGCGAGCGAATCAGCTATGGCTATGCCATGGGAATTTTTGCCGCTATTGTGCTCGCCGCAGGCGCTGTCACTGTCGCGCTCGGCCCTGAAGCGCATGGAATAAAATTCGGGCGAGAAAACAACTGAAATCTCCCCTTTGAGTCCAGGTGAATTTCGAACATTCCCCTCCCCGAGAACGGAGTAAAATTAGAATTGATCTTTGAAGGAGGGGGAAGCTATGACTGCAACACCTCGCATTACACCGCCATCATCCGCAACCGACATAGATAAAATTCGCGAAAAAGCGCGCCGCCTGGCGATTCTTTCCATGATGTCCACCACTGCCGCCGGCTCGGGACATCCCACATCGTGCCTCTCCGCGGCGGAACTGGTCGCTGCGATTTTTTTTCACGCCATGAAATTCGATCCGCGCAATCCGAATGGCCCGGAAAGCGATCGTTTCGTTCTTTCCAAGGGCCACGCCGCACCGGTGCTTTATGCCGCGCTTGCCGAAGCGGGCGTTTTTCCGCCGTCGCGATTGATGACGCTGCGCCAATTCCCGAGCGAACTGGAGGGCCATCCCACTCCCCGGGTTCCCGGTGTGGATGCTGCGACTGGTTCGCTGGGGCAAGGTCTCTCCGTAGGCGCTGGCCTCGCGATTGGCGCAACAATGGACAAACTTGGCACGCGCGTTTTCGTACTGCTCGGTGATGGCGAACTTGCGGAAGGAAACGTTTGGGAGGCTGCAGAATTCGCCGGCCATTACGCGATAGACAATTTGATCGCGATCGCCGATATCAATGCGCTGGGCCAGAGCGAGCACACTATGTATCAGCACGACATGGAAATCTATCGCAAGAAATTCGAAGCACAGGGCTGGGAGACGCAAATTATCGACGGCCACGATGTCCCCGCGATTGTGGCGGCACTCGATCGCGCGAAAGCGGCAAACGAGAAGCCGCAGGCCATCATCGCGCGAACCATCAAAGGTCATGGCGTCAGTTTCCTGGCCGACAAGGACGGCTGGCACGGCAAAGCACTCTCCAAAGAACAACTCGCGAAGGCTGTCGCCGAATTGGGCGGACCAATTGAATTACCGCCTGATGCGGGGCGCTCTTACGCGCGCACGGATTTACCGCAGCCGCCGAAGTTCCCAGACCCGCCAGCGCCCAGCTACAAGGCCGATAAGCCGGTGGCGACGCGCGAAGCTTATGGCAACGCGTTGAAAAGGATCGGCGGCGTGAATCCGCACCTCGTGGCGCTTGACGGTGACGTTAAAAATTCTACGTTTGCGGAAATTTTTGGCGACGCCTTTCCGGACCGTTTCTTCCAGGCTTACATTGCCGAGCAGAATATGATTAGCGTGGGCGTCGGCCTGGCGGCTCGCTGCAAAGTGCCGTTTCTCTCCTCTTTCGCGTGCTTCCTTTCTCGCGCCTACGATCAGGTTCGCATGGCGGCCATCAGCCGCAGCTCCATCAAATTGTGCGGCTCACATTGTGGCGTCTCAATTGGCGAAGACGGCCCTTCGCAAATGGCGCTCGAAGACATCGCTGCATTTCGCGCCGTGCACGGTTCGGTGATTTTGTATCCTTCCGACGCTTATTCCGCCGAACGTCTCACCGAAGAAGCCGCGCGCATTTCGGGCATCACCTACATACGAACTTCGCGGCCAAAGACTCCATTTTTGTATTCTGCCGACACGAAATTCCCGGTTCCTGGGTTTCATGTTCTTCGTCAGAACGAGAAAGATCAAGCGCTGGTCGTCGCTGCTGGAATCACCATCCATGAAGCCTTGAAAGCTTACGAGGAACTAAAATCTGAAAATATTTTTGTTCGCATAATCGATTTGTATTGCGTCAAGCCCATTGTAGGCGCTCAACTCGCAGAGCATCTGCGCGCCTGCACCAATTGCTTGGTCACAGTTGAAGATCACTATCCAGAAGGCGGATTGGGTGAAGCCGTAGTTTCTGCGCTCTCCGAAGCAGGCGCTTCGCCTGCTCGTTTTCGAAAACTTGCCGTAAACGGCTTGCCGCATTCCGGAAAACCGGATGAATTGCTGGATGCTTTCGGCATTTCAGCGGTACATATCAGTGAGGCTGTTCGCGGATGTGCTGCGGAGAAACGTTGAATACCGAATCGTGAGCAACCTATTGAAGAGGCGCGAACTGTTCCAAGTTGAAACAGGTGTGCCTGCTTAGTCCTCATTCGACGACTTGCCGCTGATCGCCGGCTGCAAATTGCTGATTTCCGGCGCTCAGTAACTCCCTGTATGGCCGTTCGCTTGCCCCGCTTACGGGCTTATGGCGGCTTCCACACCTAACACGGAATCAAATCAGGCCAAGGCTGCGACGTTCTCAGTTCCCAAGCCGCGCTCGATGCAAAGCCGGTTCATACTAATGGAAGGCGCTACCGTGGTGCTGGCGATTGCGCTCATGGCTATCGCTCTCACGATTAGCATTCAAATCCAATCGAAATTTTCCTTGGGCGTTCAATCCCTACAGAAGCAAATCGATCTTCATTCGCAGATTCATGATGCCTTCGATTCGACGGTGCTCAGTTTCTGGCGATACCTCGGATCGAATAACGCTCAGTTGCTGGACGTATACAAAAATTCCTCGGCGGAGCTCCGCGATCTTAGTAGACGCGGTATCGATGCAGCGCTCACACAAGCTGACCATCAAGATGCGGAGAATCTGAGCCAGTTGGAAAGCGCTTATTTGACCGTTACCGATCAAATTGCGGCTGCACCCGCAAACCAAAAAGAGGCAGAAAGGCAATTCACTGAAATCGCGCGCCGTGAACTTGCGGTGCGAAATGCCTTCACAGGGACGGAGAAAAAGCAGTTCGGGAATTTGCATCGGGATACCCAGCGCGTAGCGCTATACACACGAATCCTGGAAATTGTTTTGATAGCTTTAGGCCTCTTCCCGGTAGCTGTGATGGTTTGGTTCGGCCGTGCTCACGAAGAACATATTTGGAAGCCGCTGGAAGCTCTTCATGGGATGGTGCTTGAGGTAAAAGGGGGCAATTTGGACGTTCGCGGGAACGTTCCGGCCACCATAGAGTTAGGCACCGTCACCGGCGCTTTTTTGATGATGGCTTCCGAACTTCGCGACATGCGCAACTCCCTGGAAGAAAAAGTCCGGGAGCGCGCCAAGCAGCTCGAAGTGGCGCACAAGGACGTTTTGCGGGCAGCGAAGCTCGCATCACTGGGGCAGCTCGTTTCGGGCGTAGCTCATGAGATCAATAATCCACTGACGTCGATTCTCGGATTCAGTGAAATTGCCCTGTGCCATGGAAATCTCCATCCGTCGCTGCGGCCGCAAATCCAGACGATTCGCGACGAGGCTTTGCGTCTGAAACATATCGTCGGGAATTTAAGCCAATTCGGCCGGCGCGCGCCGCAGCAGGCTCATCGCATTGATTTGCGCACTATTCCGGACCGCCTGCTGGAACTGCGGTCTTATCAACTAGCGGCCAATAACATCTCCGTGAGTTACCACCGCCCCGAAAAGCCTGTCTGGATAAAAGGCGATCACCAGGCGCTGCTGCAACTGATGCTGCAGCTGGTGCTGAACGCCGAACAAGCCATTCGCGGCGGACAAGACAATGGCAAGATCTGCCTGACGTGCGACGCGAGTGAAACTCACGCGCTCCTTGCTGTCCAGGATAGCGGCTGCGGCATGGATGTGGAGATGTGCGAGCACATCTTCGATCCGTTCTTTACGACGCGCCAGTCCAGACTGGGCGCTGGTCTAGGGTTGAGCATTTGCCATGGAATCGTCGAACAGCATGCGGGCGAGGTTGCGGTGGAGAGCGAACTTGGTCGCGGAACCACCATTCGACTTAAATTTCCGCTGGCATCCATGAAAGACGCGGACGTTCTACCGAAATCTGGTCCGCTCCGAACACACGTTCTTCAGGCGAATTCCTTAGCCGCGTCATCGTTCCCCAAATCATTACTTTCATCTCCGCAATCTTCGCTGCGATTCCTGGTCATTGATGACGAAGCGGAGATCCTTAATCTCATTTCGGAAGTCTTGGGCAAGTCAGGCGCACAGGTCGTAACCGTCCAAGATTCCATGGATCTGCCCTCTGTCCTGAAGCAGAGCCATTTTGACGCGGTGCTGTGCGACTTAAAAATGCCAGGCCATGATGGCCTTTGGATTCTGAGGAGTTTGCGCCGTGACTATCCCGAGTTGGCGAAACGCTTTGTTTTGATAACGGGGAACCTGGCTGACGCGGATAAAGCTTCTGGCGAGTTAGACGGCGTAGCGATTCTCCCCAAGCCGTTTACGCTGGACCGGCTGCGCCAAATAATAGGCGAGCTAAGCGCGATCCCGGCCGCGCAAAACTCTGATCCTCTGATGCCCGTGTAAATCATTCTGTATGTGTGCTATGGTTCACAGGCTAGCCTGCCGATAGGCTCAGAAGACATGGCTGATAAGCTTGTTTTGGTGGGAGTTTTGCCGGAAATTGTGCTGGTAGAAAGCGCCGACCAGGTGATCTGGATAGCGCAGACGGGGAACCTTCGCATCGAATTCGATCCGCAACGCTGTCCATTCTCGTCCAACGTGTTCCAGGCTCCTCCCGGAGTGGCCCTGAAGAGCGGAACGCCGCGTGCTGGTGTCACCGGGTCATTCAAATACCGCCTGGCAATAAACGACAACGTGATCGCGCAGGGCGAGGTAATCATCCGCGCGAAATAGGCGCGCAGAGGGCTCAGAAGCGTGCCATGCCCGGCTAATCGCTCGCCAAGGCCGTCCGGCCAATGCTAATGGATTCGGCCAATGTCCGGCGCGCCTGAGCCAGCCGGAAAGCTGGCACGCTGCGCCCGGACCCTACTGCGAATTCCGCCAGCCGGCGCGGGAACTCACGGCGCTGATCGTAATGCAGCCCCATCGGGTTGAGCAATTCCGCCGCGAGCTTGGGATCGTCGCTGCGCTCCACTCCCCAGAACCATAGCCGCTCTTCCTCTCGCTGCAGCAGTTGCAAGGCCTCTTCCAGCCTCTTCATCGCTGCGTCGAACGACGATACCAGAAAGAAGACAGGCAGCGACCAGCCCTTACCTCCGAAACGCGCCTGGATGCGCACGGAGTATTTCCCGTTCTGATTGATTTCGATGCAGCAGCGATATTCATTTCTGTGAGTATTCGTCTTCTGAGCCATATCGCTCCTCAATTCTCGCGCAAAACTACCCTGAGAGGCCTGTGTAGCTTCTTGGTCGCGTTCAAAGTTCATTTCGTGGCTTTTCTGATCAGCTTCGCCGCGGAGGTTCATCAACCGGGAAGGTCGCTCGACTTAACTCCGCTGGCGACGGAGCTAAAAGCTGCGGAAGAAATATCGTAGATGACTGGAGCGAGCAGTGCAATAGGAAAGTAGCATCGCGCTAAGTCTAATTATTACAGTAACTTAACTAGATGATTGCTCGGTGAGTAGCTTCAGGTTGGCAGCGTTGAACGCTAGCTTTCCCTCTTGCTCGTAACGCTTCTGCAGGGCGTCGTGGAACGCTTCAAAGGCTGCTCTCTGCTTGTCCTGGAGAATTTGTTTCCGCAGCCCGTCTTTGGCTTTCGCAAAATCAGCGGGATTGATCCCTTGCTTCGCCTTTACCTGATATACCACCCAGCTTTCACCGAGGAGCACTGGTCCACCTGTCTTGCCCAGTGGCATGTCAAAGGCCGCGTTCAGCTCTTTGGCAGGCCCCAATTCTCCAATTTGGCTGGTTCGCGTGATGGGATCGGTGGTTTTCGCGTCCAAAGCTAGCGATTTCGCAGCCTTCTCGAAAGCGTCTCCGCTCTTGACTTCCTTTTCCAACTCTTTGGCCTTCTGCTCGGCAAGGTCTTGGGCCTTCTCTTTTCTGTAATCCGCCAACACGCGGTCGCGGACCTCCGCGAACGTTCCCTGGTGTGCGGGCACAATTTTGTCCACAGAGAGAATCACATAGCCGCTTTTGATGGAGATGGGCTGGCTCAACTCTCCTTGGTGCAGCGAGAAGAGCGCCTCCTGCAGCGCCGGCTCCGCGCCTAAATCACCGACCGGGTCGGTAACGCTGACCAACGGTGTCTCGCCAGTTTGAAGATTAAACTTCCTAGCGATTTCATCGATGCTTTGCTGGTTGGACTTAAGCACGGCCGCCGTCAACTTGTCCGAAATGTCCCCTAGTTGTGTATTGAGCTTCTCCTGGGTCAAGACGTTGATAATGGAGGACTTTACCTCGTCGACGCTCTTTGTGTGCGCGTTCTCTTTGTCGAGGATTTTTATGATGTCGAAGCTATAGGGCGTCTGCACCACATCCGAAACGGCGCCTTTGGGCAGGCTAAAAGCAGCCTTTTCAAAGGCTGGCGCTGTCTGCCCGGCGACGATCCAGCCAATGTCGCCGCCTTTTCCCTTTGTGTTGGTATCCTCGGAGTATTTCTTGGCCAAATCCGCGAAGTTCGCGCCGTGTTTCGCCTGATCATCCACGGTTTGCGCCTGCTTCTTGATCAATGCGATTTCCGCATCCGTTTTGCCAAGCGTATTGAAAACGATTTGCGCGACGTGCACGCGATTCTCGACTTTGTAATCGTCCAAATGCTGCTGATAATAGGCCTGAACGTCCGCATCGCTTATTTTGATGCTTTGTTTCAGCTGGTTTGTGTCCAGCAAGGCATACTTTGCGGAACGCCGCTCCGGCACCTGGTACTTTGATTCATTCTTGGAAAAATACGCGGAAAGCTCAGCATCGGTCGGCTTTAGGGAAGCCTCAAGATCGGACGGCTTTATTGCGGCGTATTCCAGCTGGACTTTTTCGTTAAGATAGCGATAGCGCGCCTCAACCTCCTGCGGAGTCACACTGATTCCATCGGTAACCAATTCTCTGAACTTGTTTGCCAGCACGTCTTTCCGCACGAAATCTTCGAACTGCGGCACGGACATTCCCGCGCGCATTTGCACTTCCTGCGCATACCTCTCGGCCCCAACCCAATTTCCGCCGGGAAACGCGGTGGGCAGCAGTTCCTTGATGCGCTGGGTAATTTCCTCGGGCGTCACCTGTATGCCGAGGCGCTGCGCCTCCAATTCCATAAGGCGCTCGAAGACCATTTGATCCAGCACCTGACGCATGTACAGGCCCTGCAACACTGCCGGCACGTTCTGTCCGCGTGTCTGCTCGGCGAATTGCTGGCGAACGTCAACGATGCTGATATTTTCTCCGCCGATCGTGGCCACGGCATCCGGGCTGGCGTTATTTCCAGTGCCGATTCCCCCAAGCGGAGTAAGCTGCAAGACCATGATGCCGCTGATGGCAACCAAGAGGCCGCCCAGGAGAAATTTCACTGCCGTTTTACTATCGCGCAGATTTAGCAATTGTTTCTAAGCCTCGCTGATCAACTCAATCTTAGATTATAGATTATAGAAGAGTGCTACGAACGACTCAACTCGAATCGACGCGTTGAAACATTCATCTGCGCATTAGCTTTCCAAAGGCCGTCATCTACGGCCAATAGCCCCGATACGCATGCTTCTTTTCCATTAGCATTGGAGAAACAGAGGGACCGAGTCCTATTGCTCAAAATGGTGCATGCGGTTATAAGGGAGACCATAGAATTGCCCGAACGCGAAGCGCACGTCAGGAGGAGCGGCTTGCCCACTCAAAGTGAAGACGCATCAGAACGCCGAGGCACGCGACGGCATCCATTTGTTGCCCTGGCCGAACTCATCGGCGTTGGCAACAATCAGCGGGTCGCTGCCCAAACCACGCAATTGAGCGCTACGGGCTGCTATTTGGGGGCGGTGAATCCCTATCCAGAGGGCGCGCGGATTCGCATTCGCCTCAAAAAAGATGACGAAACATTTGAAAGCAGTGCGCGCGTCCTGCATGTTCACGCAGAATTTGGCATGGGCGTGATTTTCGAGGATGTTTCTCCAGCGCAGCAGCGCATTATCGATTCCTGGCTGGCTAAATCCCAAAGTTAGGCTTTCCGCGACTTTTCCCGTGATTCCATTGATGCTATTGTGCGCCAGTGGAGTGTTTTCAAGGAGAAAAGCAATGTCCCAGCGATTTGCCTCACACTCGCCCCTGCTTCATCAGCCCATGCACAACGAAATGACGACGCCGCCCAGCGCGCCGCCGACACTCGGCCCTGTCCCGCCGCAGGGCTCCGGCCCGGAATCGACAACTCATTACATTTTCATGGGGCCGAACGGCCTGCGCGCCGGCTGGAGATTGCTGATTTTCGCGACCATCGTGGCCACGCCGATTCTTGGAATCATATTCCTCCAGAAAGCTCTCGGCGCGCAGCAAAACCATCAACAGCCCCAGATGACGCCCGCGCTGGCAATGCTGGGCGACGGCATCCTCTTCTTACTTTTCTGGTTCGCGAGTTGGATTATGACGCTGATCGAGGGGCGCACTGTTGGCGATTACGGCCTACCGGCGCGAAAGGCCTTCGGCAAGGAATTCTGGCTGGGAGCAGTGATTGGTTTTGTGGCGATGAGCGTTCTTCTGGTGATGTTGCGCGTGGCGGGCGTTTTCCATTTCGGCTCGCTCGCGCTGCACGGCGCCGCTCTGGCGAAATACGCAGTCCTGTGGGGATTGGCCTTCCTTCTTGTAGGATTCGCCGAGGAATTCACGACGCGCGGTTATGCGCAGTTCACATTGACGACTGGCATCGGATTCTGGCCTGCGGCGATTTTGCTGTCTGCCGGATTTGGTTCGCTTCACCTTGGGAACCACGGAGAGGATTGGATCGGCGCGCTCGGGGCCGGTTCGGCGGGTTTTCTTTTTTGCTTTATTCTGCGGCGGACCGGCGACTTGTGGATGCCCATTGGCGTTCACGCGGCGTGGGATTGGGCGGAGTCATTCTTCTACGGAGTGCCGGACAGTGGACAAGTGGCTCCCGGGCATATGCTGAATCCGACTTTCCACGGCTCTAAACTGCTGACGGGAGGCTCCGTCGGCCCGGAAGGAAGCATTCTTTGTTTCCTGGTACTGGCTCTCCTGTGGATTTTCTTCCACTTCTGGCTGCCCAAAGCGAAGTATCCGAATCCCGCAGCCCTCGACAGGAAACCGCATCATCTCTAATTTTTATCCGCCATTTGAGCTGCAATTTGCGCTGCATCGCCATCGCTTCTTCGTGGGTTTTATTGCGAGGCGGGGATGTAGACGCTATTTGGCGCCAGCAATTTCACTCCAGAGGCCTCTGTGGTTACCTTCAAGTTGTGGAATCCTGACGTGGATGCCGGAGCTGGCCGGAACGTCAGCAAATATTGCGCGGCCAGCATTTGTTGCAGGTCATCGAGAAAGGGGCGGAAGGACACCGGCGTCTGAGTACCTTGAAAAAATGAGTAGCCACCGGTGCTCGATGTAAGCTCGTTGAGCGAGCTCTGCCCGTTATTGTTGAGGAAGCGGTTTCTAGTGGCGCGCCCTGAGCTGACGAAAATGCTGAACACAACGATGTGGTTTTTTTGCGCGTCGCGGATAGCCTGCTGCAGCCCCGGATTTTGCGTAGGTTGCGTGTTAAAAAGCCCATAAGTGACGTCGATTCCATCGCTGATCAGCAGCACTTCTCTGCTCTGGCCGGCCGCAGGCCACTTCTTAATCAAGTCCGAAAGCGCGCCGTATATGTCTGTGTTGCCAACCGCGGGGCCCATTGGCAGGTGCAGCGCGTTCTTGATTGTGGCGCGATCCGTGGTGAAGCCGTGGTCCATGTGAGCGCTGCCATTCGCCGAATAAGCGAGCGCCACGCTGGCGTTCTGAGGCAGGGCGTTAATGAATCTCGAGATTTCATCAAACTGCGCGCCGAGTTGCGGAGTCGAACTCGAATCAATGAAGATCACCAGTTGCAATGGTGAATCTGGGCCGTTTAGTGGAGTAAGACTGACAACCGGCCGCGCCTGGCGATCCTCCCGGACCGAAACGTCTTCGCGCCTCAGCTGCGGCGCAGAACCCCGCGAAGATCGCGCCGTGATTGCAACTGCGACCGTGCCCGGCAGCGAAGTTTGCGATGATTGCGCGAAAAGTGGGGTGGCGCACAGCGCCAGCACAACAAGAGCGGCGAACGCGAGAACGGGAATTTTTCGGCTCATCTTCGTTGGCTCCGCAAGAGTGATTTGCGCACCGTGCTAATACGTTGGATGTGCCGGCGCAGCCTTTAGATACTTCGGCGGTATCTGTCGCGCAGTGTATAATTCCGCCGCGAATGGCATCAGGCGAATCAAATTCGGCGCAGAATTTCGGCCTCGCGCGCGAGCTCGAGATTTATCAGCTCGGACTGGCCGGAAACAAATTGTCCGTCCCGCCAACGCTCGCTTTGCTCGAACAGAAAGCCAAAGAGAGGCTGGAGCCGTGCGCGTACGACTACGTCGCCGGAGCGGCGGGCGGCGAAAGCACGCTGCGCGCCAATCTCGAGGCCTTCTATCGCTGGCGCATCGTGCCGCGCATGTTTCGCAATGTATCGGAGCGAGACATGCGCATCGAGCTGTTCGGCGCCAAATTGCCCTGGCCCGTTTTGCTGGGGCCGGTTGGCGTGCAAGGAATTATCCACGCCGAAGGTGAGCTGGCGACCGCGCGCGCGGCGGCGACGCTAAGATTGCCGTTTATATTGAGCACAGTGTCTTCGCGGCCTATGGAAAAAGTTGGCGAGGCGATGGGCGCAGCGCCGCGATGGTTTCAGCTTTACTGGGGAAAGAATTCTGACCTTACCGGAAGCATGCTTGAGCGCGCGGAAGAGTGCGGTTACACAGCTCTCGTTGTGACGCTCGACACATCAATGCTTGGCTGGCGCGAACGCGATCTCCAGCGCGGCTACTTGCCATTCTTTTCGGGCGAAGGTCTCTCCAATTATTTCAGCGATCCGGTATTTTGCGGGCTGCTCCGTGAACCGCCGGAAAAAAATCCTGCCGAAGCAGTGCGTCTGTGGGCCAGCATTTTCTCGAACACATGCCTCACATGGAACGATCTTGTGTTTTTGCGCCAGCATACTAAACTGCCGATTCTGCTAAAAGGAATTTTGCACGCCGACGATGCCGTGCAGGCGCTGGATTCCGGCGTCGATGGCGTGATTGTTTCGAATCACGGCGGGCGGCAGGTGGACGGCGCGATCGCTGCACTTGATGCGCTGCCGGGCGTGGTCAACCGCGTTCAAGGGAAAATTCCGGTGCTCTTCGACAGCGGGATTCGGCGCGGCGCCGACATTATGAAAGCTTTGGCGCTAGGCGCGCGCGCTGTGCTGGTGGCGCGGCTTTATGCGTGGGGACTGGCTGAGGCGGGCGAAGCGGGCGTGCGCGACACGATTCTGAATCTGCTTGCAGATTTCGATTTGTCGATGGCGCTCAGTGGATTTACTTCGCCGCGCGAACTCTCGCCAGACGTTCTCTGCCGTGAGCCTGCGGACAGGCCCGCATGAAAAGCACTGCTGGTCAGTTTTTCGTGGTCGGGGTTTGGTGGGTCGGAGTTTGTTGGTCCGGCCAGCCGTAGAGCTTCAGGGCGTTTCCGCGGAGCACCATGCGCGCGATCTCGCGGGCCCGAGCACGTGTAATTTCGTTGTCATTCATCATTCCCGTGAGCGCAATGGCCAGCGCCTCGCGTCCGGAATTCGCGGTTTGCCAGCCAACTTCTTCCCAGTCAATCTGTGGAGTGCCGGGGTAGAGATCCGTGCCGAACATCACTTTCTCCGGAAAATATTCCAGCCAGTAGCGAATCGTCCTGCTCAATTCGCGCGTGGGCAGCAGCCAGGTCTGCTCGGAAAAATCGGTGTACACGTTGGGCTTCATCAAAAGGGCTGCGACCGCTTTTGAAAACGGGCCCGCACCGCCATGCAGCAAAACAAAATTTGTGCCGCGCAAACTAGGATCGTTCAGCACAGGCTCAAGAAGCAGGGGATTCGCGCCGGCTAATTCGAAATAACCTCCGCAGCCAAATCCGGTATGAAAATGAACAGGCATTTCGAGCCGGCCTGCCTCCAATGCGATGTAATGGAAAATATAATTTTGCAAATTCGTGTAGCCGGCTTTCTGTGGCACGCCTCCGTTGATGTATGTTGCATACTCCTGCGCCGCTTCTGGAGCGTTGGCGCGCCCGAAATCGAGAGAGCGCAAATACGCGGCTTCGAATTTCACCGCTACTGCGCCATTTTGCTTTTGGTTCTGCAGCGTCGGCAAGACCACTTCCTTCAGATACGCGTCCAGAGTTGCCGGCAACTTGGTTTCGCTGAGGTTTTCCAGATAGCGACGCAGAAGCTGTTCTTCGCGCGTAAAGAAAAATTGCCGATCCGGCGTTTCCGACGCCAAGGCGGAATTATCGAGAGGGAAAAGCAGAGCATCGTCAAACGGCACCCAGCGGAATCGCGGAGGCCGCAGGCCAGGCCCCATCGCTTCGCGATTGGCAAGCTCCGTTTCAATGCCAAGCCGGTCGAGAACCCAGTCAGGATAATTCTCGCCCTGCTCTTTTTTGATTCGCGCTTTGGTGGCCAGCAACTCCTGCACGTGCGCGGCGCTCATGTCGGAGTACTTGTAGTTCCACAACGCCTTCCATGCGTCAAGGAACTGAGGATTATCCGGCCGCGTGTTCGCCGGTGAAGCAGTTGGCTCCAGAGGAGCGCACGGCAGCGCATCATATTCATCATCCGCCTGACCATTGACTGGCAGGGCTGGTGGATGAGCATGGTCGTCTATCGCGCGAATGCTCCTGATATAGGCGAGCAGCGCAGGATCCGGCCTTTGCGCAAAAACGCGGGGCGGCAACAGAAATGCGAATACGAAAAGAGAGGTGGAGAAAATCAGCGGGCGAATTATTCTCGACGAGGAGCTAGGCATTTGAAAACGTCGCCTATCTGGGATCTGATGCTTAAGGTGGCAGACTAACTTTTTGCGTGCTGCCTGTCCAGAAGAGTTTGAAATTGCTGAAGTGGTGGTAATGATGCAAAAAGTGGCCGCGATACTGATAGTAGACGTCCACGTTTTCTGGCAGCCAGAGAGTGATTTTGTGGGTTTTGAATGTCACCGGCTGATAATCAATCACGACGTGCTCGCGTTTCAAGTCAATTGGCGCGATCGGCTTCACCAGATCCGCTTCAAGGTGCACGACCTGGCCGCTCTCTCCCAGAACCCAGGCGAGACCTTTCAAAGGTAGTGCGTAACCCTCTGATGGAGACTCAAAGCTGGCCAGGCGGTCGGGGCGGTTGGCGCGTTGCTCGAAGCGCACAATCCAAGCGGCTCCGTTGCGCCATTGACCGAGGCCCTCGCAGCTCCAACTAATAATCAGAGCGGAGGCGGGTTGTCAATCTGGTTTCTAGGCGCTAGTCTACTGCCCATCGAGCGGGAGCAATCTCTCTCATACAGTAGGGGTTAAGGAACGCGATCGATTCGCGGCGAAATGCGGGTTACTCGCCGCGAT
>DASYYQ010000131.1:0-6795 GCA_035933545.1 Candidatus Acidiferrales bacterium
TCGTAAAAATAATTCAGCGCCGCCACATTCGCTATCACGCCGCACAGGATTAGCGCCCCTAGCGTCGTGGTGCGTCGGAAAAACAGCAGCACCGCGCCGGTCACTTCACACCATCCCGCAAAATGCGTGTACGCCGTCGAAAATCCCATGAACGTCCACAGCAGCGCGAACGGCGAGTAATTCCCGAAGGGCTCCGCAAGTCTGCCCAGTCCCGGCGTCTGAAATTGCAGCTTAATTACTTTGTCCACGCCATATGCCAGCATCGTGAACGCCAGAGCATAGCGCACATAAATCCTCAGCCATTCGTGCAGCGTGCGGTATTCCACGCGCTCGCGATCGAGCGCCGTCCAGATAATCGTCGCCGCCGCCGCGATAATCACCATGCACAGAATCTGCACATAATTGAATGTGGTGTCTCCGCTGCCATTCGGGAAAACGGTGATCGCGCTCCGCAAATGCAAAATGTGTTTCCCGAACCACGGCACAATCGCGTACCACAACTTGTCGTACGCGGGAAATCCGAGCACGCGTCCCGGATAGCTTCCGAACGGAAAAGGAAAGATGTAGAGAACCAGATACGAAAACACAAATCGGAACGCCACCCGATGCGCAAAGCTCCATCCCGATGTCGCCCGCGATGTTCGCGGTTCGCTTTCTGCCGCCGCGCTTCGCAAATTTTCCGTTGTGCCTGCAACATAACTTTCCGCCATGGCAATGCTCCTTTCCGCGCGCGGCTCCCGGCATTCAGCAGCCACGCCGCCGCGCATTATACGTCTGCTGAAACATCTCCTTCTACCGGGTTCCTTTCGCCGGCAAACTCGCCGCTTGCTCTTCCCCTCAGGACCCGTCCGCGTCCTGCCCGCGTTTCCTCTCCAGACACTTTTCCCAAAACTTCTGCTTGCCTCCGTCGCGGGTAACGCATAGATTCGGAGTCCCCCAGCTAGTCCGAGCTTCTTTCGGTATTCGTCTATCTGGAGGAGGGGTCGTCCAATGAGTCCTATGTGGGGCAACAGCAATAAAGCGCCGGAGCCGCCCGCACCTTCCGCGGCGCCCGAGAAATCGGCCAGCACGCCGGCGAAGTCGCAGACGTATACCCAAACACCGCCAAAATCGGAGGCAAAAGCAATGGCAATGAACCCGAATGAGCCGGTCTATTCATCCAGCGGCGCTGCGGCGCGGCTGGGCGCAAGTCTGCACGTGAAGGGCGAAATTACCGGCAACGAAGATCTCAGCATTGACGGCACAGTCGAAGGATTGGTCCATCTCGAAGAGCGCAAATTGACCGTCGGCGCCAGCGCTAAAGTCACCGCCGACATCATCGCTCGCGAAGTGGTCGTCTACGGCAACGTGAAGGGAAATCTTCGCGCTCGCGACCGCATCGAAATCAAGAAAGACGGCTCCGTGGTCGGCGATTTGACCACCGCCCGCATCATGATCGAAGATGGCGCCTATTTCAAAGGCTCCATCGAAATCGACAAGAGCGGCGACGCCCCCGGCGCTGCGGACAAATCGTTCTCGCGCGCAACGCCGAAAAGCGTTGCCACCACTTCCGCTTCGGCCAGCTAGCGGCCGCGCGAAAAAAAAAGCGAACGCCTGGAATTGGCGCCCGCTCTTGGGTTACGCGAGGCTGCGCTCGCATTCCGTCCCGCCCAGCCTCGCGCCCAGCCCATTTTTTGTGCTGCTCGCTGGGACTCCGTGAACTCCGGGCCCTTCTTCAGTCCTCGTCTGTCACGACCACCAGTTGCACCATGACGCCGGGGTCGTCGTAGTCGTACAGATAGTATCCGCCATCCGTGTAGACCACATAAAACTCATCCGTGTCATACCAGTATTCCGGCCACGGCTCTTCTAGCACGAACCAGAAGCCTCCGTACTGGAATCGCGGAAAACCGTCCACGTCGACGCGTTCGCCGATTTGGAATCTGTGCTCTTCTCCAAAGTACTGGTGATACTGCGGATCAGGGATGCGCACTTCGCGCTCGTGCCCATGCGGACGATATTGCCGCATATGCGCCTTCTCGTAATGCGCTATCTGCTGAGGGTCCCCGCGATTTCCTCTGCCCTGCGGACGCCCTTGCTCCCCTCTTTGCGCGCGCTGCTGCTGTCCTTGTTGTTGCTGCCCCCGTTGCTGCCCCTGCTGCCGATAGTTCCGCTGCTGCGTCCGTGATTGCTGCCCTCGCTGCTGTTCTTGGCGTTGCTGTTTCTGCGCTCGCTGCTGCTCTTTCTGCTGTTGTTGTGCTGCTTTTTGCTCGCGCTTTTGCTGCTCTTGCTGTTGCTTTTGAGCCGTCCGTTGGTCTTGCTGTCTCTGCCGCTGCTGTATCTTCTGTTGGCGCTGCTGTTGCTGCTGCGTTCTTTGTTGCTGGCGCTGCTGCGTCCTCTGCTGCTCCCGCTGTTGCTTCTGTTCCTGCCGCTGTCTTTTCTTGTCCTGCTGCTGCTGTTGCTGCTGCTCTTGCGTGCTTTGCGCGTGCGCGCACACCGGAGCTGTTGCGCCCAGCATCAACAGCGCCCCAGCCAAAATCGCAGTGCGCTTCCTTATCGTCGTCATCTTCGCCTCCAATTTTCCTTTTTCGCAGCGGCCTTCACTACCCAAAGTGTGAGCTTGGAAATCTGTGGGCTCCGGCTCGAAACTGCCCGGATGGCGCTGCCGTGCTGCGGCGGGGTGAGCGCGCCGACGTTTCAGAATCCTAATCCATGCCCGAGGTTAGCCGCAGCTGTCAATCTGCGATAGCGAAGAACCTCTGTATTCTCTCTGCGGTGTTCCTCCGACCCGGAACCCAGCATTTTTGCCACTCTTGACGGTAATCTCCGTCGAGCCTCGCCGCCTCCAGATCCCGTGGATTAAACAGGTAGAGGCCGCTCTGCGGTTCTCTGCAGGCATGAAGAACGCCTGCGCTCATTTTCGGATTTTGTATCACACCGGCGGAAGGCGCAAAAACCGACATCGGCCCCGGATTACACCAAGAGAAGGCAGCAAACGCGGGTTCCTGTCCGCCGGAGCAGGCAGAGGCGCATGAAAACTCTTATAACCGGATTTATCGCCGCGGCTGTTTTGATCGGATGGAGAGCATTTTGCAGCGCGGCTTTTCCGATCCTGTGTGAACGCTGGCTTAAGAAGGCGAGGAAACAGGTGGTGTGCATAATCTCGATGCCGTACACGCGAGGCGCCATGACCTCGAAAGATGAAGAGATTCAGGACATAAGAGCGCAGGAAGGCAGGCGCGGTAAGCGTCCCATAGACATCGGTGAATTACGTCGAAGGCGCGAGCTAGAACGCAAGATGCGAGAATTTTTGGAAAACGGGGATCGGGAAGCTTTTATCGACGCAATCGTTAACGACCTCGGGCAGCTGCCCGGGACGTCCGCTTATGAGAACTCCATGAAGATTTGGAACCGCTATCGCGCCGCGCGGAGGTGATCTTCGCTCGGGAAAAAGCCGCCACACGCGCGTCGCGCTCTTCCTCGGAATACTGAGCAAGATGCTCTTCGGCAATGGCGGTGAGCTCTTCGGCAGCTTTTTTCAGGCTGATTTTCCTTCTTTTTGCCAAGGACATCGCTCCTGTACCGCCAGTATATGGGTACAGGGTAGGTTTGGCAAGTTTGGTTCAGATGATGGTTGTTCAATCGAGCGTTTGTTAGATTCTCACAGCGATTTTCCTAGCATCCGCGTTGACTTTCTGCCCATCCTCACGTATCTTTGACGTTTGCCCCCAGGGTAAAGAGAAGGACAGGAGAGATGCGCACTTATATTCCCAGAGGCCGCGACGTGGAAACCCTCACTTCCGGCGAAAAATGGGTCGTCCTCGACGCCTCCGATCAGGCTCTCGGACGCCTCGCCGCGCGCGCCGCACGCATTCTGATCGGCAAGGACAAGCCCAGCTTCACGCCGCACCTCGATTGCGGCGATCACGTCGTCGTCGTGAACGCGGAGAAGGTCCGCCTCACCGGCAACAAGATTGACCATAAGGTTTATCGCACGCACAGCGGCTATCCGGGCGGACTTAAAGAGGTCCCTATAAAGCGCCTGCTGCCCAACCGCGCCGATTGGGTGATTCGCGAAGCCGTCCTGGGCATGTTGCCCAAGAATAAGCTGCGCGCCCGTCGCGCCCGCAAGTTGCGCGTTTACATCGGCGAAACCGGCTTGGCCCGCCATCACGGCCAAAAGCCCGTGAAGGCCGAAGTCGCCTAGCTCTAAGTCGTTCCGGATTGCTTTTCACTGATCACTGTGTTCACTGTTTTTCAAGGGAGAACGTTTTGGGTACAGCACCGAATTCGATGAACGATAAGCAGCAATTTTTCGGCACTGGCCGCCGCCGCGAAGCCGTGGCCCGCGTCTATGTCCGCATGGGCGCCGCCAATTTCACCGTCAACGGCCGCCCGGTGAAAGACTATTTCAAGAACGTGGCCTGGCTCACCTCCGCAGTCGAGCCTTTGAAATTTACCGAGACCGAGCAGCAGCTCGAAGTCAAAGCCACCGTCAAAGGCGGCGGCGTCGGCGGACAGGCTGGAGCCATCCGCATGGGACTTTCCCGCGCCATCGCGCGGTTCAATTCGGAACTGCGCCACGGCCTGCGCAAGAACGGCTTTTTGACTCGCGATTCGCGCATGAAGGAACGCAAGAAGTACGGCCAGAAGGGGGCGCGCCGTCGCTTCCAGTTCAGCAAGCGCTAAAGCGGCGGCATCTCGGTTTTGCAGAGCAGAGTTTCTTGCCCCGAATGCTTTTGTTCGGGGCGTCGCTCGGAAACTGTGCGGTTTTGCGGCCCGGTTTCATGTTGTCATCCCGGGCCCCCGAACGCCGGTTTTCGGCGGTTGGGTTCGAGGGATCTGCTTTTGACCTTGCGGCGCTACAGGGCCCTTGGGCCAGAACGAGAAAAGCGCCTTTTTCAGTTTTGCTCTGCCTTTACTTTATGTTCGCCCTATGATTTTTGGAATCTCGGCCAGTAGGAGGCAGTTGCGGTAAGCAGTCGGTTGGTTTGCTAGCCACTAATCACTAGCCACCGGTCACTGCATTTAACACACGGCCGGCAAGAAGCCGGCAAAAAAGGACGCTGTTCCGGGAGACCGGATCCGGTTAACCGGAATCGGAAGCGCCCCTTCACTAAGGAGGAAAAGTGGTAGAAATCACGATGAAAGAATTGCTGGAGGCTGGAGTTCACTTCGGCCACCAGACCCGCCGATGGAATCCCAAGATGAAGGAGTACATTTTTGGCGAACGCAACGGGATCCACATCATTGACCTGCAGAAAACTCTGAAACTTTTTCGCGAAGCCGCCCGCCAGGTGAGCGAGCACGCCGCGCAGGGCAAACCAATTTTATTTCTGGGAACGAAACGGCAGGCGCAGGAGGCCATAGCCGAAGAGGCTCGGCGCTGCGGCATGTTTTTTGTGAATCATCGCTGGCTCGGCGGAACTCTAACCAACTGGGCCACCCTGCAGAAATCCATCAAGCGCCTGAAGTCGTTGAAGGCCATGGTCGAAGACGGCCGCGTGGCTACCCTGCCGAAAAAAGAAGCGGCGCGCCTCGATCGCGAGCTCAAACATTTGCAGCAGAATTTTGACGGCGTGGAAAACATGACCGCGCTGCCCGATCTTATGTTCGTGATTGATCCCAACGCGGAAGTGAACGCGGTCAAAGAAGCGCGGCGCATGGGCGTTCCGGTAGTTGCGATTGTGGACACGAACTGCGATCCGGACTTGGTGGACTGGGTGATTCCCGGTAACGATGACGCGCTCCGCGCCATTCGCCTGTTCACTTCCAAAATTGCCGACGCGGTGATCGCGGGCCGCGAGCAATACGAGCAAACGCAAATCGCCGAGCAGAAAGCAGCCGAAGGCATCGAAGGCGAAGAAGGCGTCGAATACGTGGACACCAGCGCCTATGAGCAATACGAAAAGCAGGAAGGCGATTACGTGGACCAGGAGGTGGCGCCTGAGGTTCCGTTCGAGGCCGGAACGGAAGAGCCTTCTACAGTCGATACTAGCGAGGAAAACAAAGGCTAACCTCCGCGAACTCCTCGCGATGGTTTTTCGATAGGAATTAGAAAAAAAAGCAAAACGTGACGCAGAATTCAGACGCAGGGAGAGTTCAAACAGAAATGGCAACGCCGCAGAATTCGGGAAATATACCGGCTCAATTGGTGAAGGAGTTGCGAGAACGCACTGGTGCGGGTTTTTCTACGTGCCGCGAGGCGCTCATCGAAACCAAAGGTGATCTTGAACAGGCCACCGCTATTCTCCGCAAAAAAGGCCAGGCCGCCGCGCAAAAAAAGGCGCAGCGCGCCACCTCGGAAGGCTTGGTGGACAGCTACATCCACGCGGGCGGAAAAATCGGCGTATTGCTCGAGCTGAATTGCGAAAGCGATTTCGTCGCGCGCACCGAGGATTTTCAGAAGCTCTGCCACGACATCGCCATGCACGTCGCCGCCCTCGATCCGCATTTCTTGCGGCGCGAAGAGGTCACGCCGGAAATTCTCGAGTCGAAGCGCCAGGCTTATCGCGAAGAAGCGAGCGCAGCCGGCAAACCGGAAGCGATCATCGAGAAAATCGTCAGCGGAAAAATGGAAAAGTTCTACGAAGAGAATTGCCTTTACGAGCAGCACTTCATTCGTGACGAAGGCGTCACCGTGAAAGAGCTGATCGACCAGACCATTGCCAAGCTTGGCGAGAATATCGCCGTGCGCCGGTTTTCGCGCTTCAAAGTGGGCGACACAGATGGCAAGCCCGCCGCAGGCGCTTCCGAGGCGGGCGAATCGCAACCTGGTTCGCCTTCTGGCGGCGCGCCTGCATCTTCGAGCGGCGC
>DASYYQ010000148.1:0-76514 GCA_035933545.1 Candidatus Acidiferrales bacterium
GAGATGATGCCCATTCCAGGCAGAATCGCGATGTAGACCTCAGGATGGCCGAAGAACCAGAACAAATGCTGCCAAAGGAGCGGCGAGCCGCCGGCGTGGTGCAGGAGCACTCCGCTAACGGAAAGATTCTCGGGAATAAAAAAGCTGGTTTGCGCAAGCCGATCAAGCAGAAGGAGAATACAGGCCGCCAGCAGCACTCCGAACGCCAGCAACGCGAGGCATGCGGTAAGGAACCAGCCCCAAACCGTGAGCGGCAGGCGCATCAACGACAAACCTTTGGTGCGCAAATCAATTGTGGTCCCCAGGAAGTTGATCGCCGACATCAGCGAGCCGCCGCAGAACAGCGCGATGCTGACCACCCACAGCGTCTGGCCTAATCCTTGACCGGGCCCGGCAATTTGTCCTACAGCACTCAGCGGGGCGTAGGCGGTCCAACCGCTGATCGACGAGCCACCGGGCACAAACGCGGATGCCAGCAGAACAATCAGAGCAAGGAAAGTAGTCCAAAAGGAAAGCATGTTAATCGTCGGAAAGGCCATATCCGGCGCGCCAATTTGAATGGGCAGAAAATAATTCCCGAAGCCGCTCTGCGGCACCGTGGTCAGCACGAAAAAGACCATCAGCGTTCCGTGCATGGTGATGACCCGCAGGTAATCCTCGGGAGAGACGATGCCGTTAGCGAAGCCCCAGATATGCAAGTTTGGCCATACTAGGTGGAGGCGCACAATCAACGACAAGATCATTCCGATGGTTACAGCGGAAAGCCCGAGCAGGATGTACTGCGTGCCGATGATTTTGTGGTCCAAACTAAAAATGTAGTGGCGGATCCATCCTTTGGGCGCTTCCGCATGATGGACCGGGCCTGCGTGAGCGCTCATCGAACGTCCCTCCAAAGGCCAAACGTATTACTCAAGTTGCGAGTCATTTTCATTGCGCGTTCTGCGCCTCCTGCTGCTTTTCCCACTTCGCAAAATCGGCTTGCGAAAGCACATGAAGCACGGCGTGCATGTGATAGTGCCCCAGACCGCAGAGCTGGTTGCAGGTTATTTCGTAGTTCCCGATCTTCGACACGGTGAAATGAATGGGAATGATGATTCCCGGAACACAATCCTGTTTGACCCGCAGTTCACGCACGAAGAAACTGTGAATCACGTCTTGCGAACGCAGCATTAGCTCAATCTGGCGGTCAACCGGAAGATACAAATCCGGCACGACGATGTCATCTTTCGCGGCCGGATCACTGGGGTCCAAGCCCAGAGGATTGCCGACGGAGGCGTCAATATCTTTTGGAACGATGCGGCCGAATTTTCCATCGGGTCCCGGATAACGGAAGTTCCATTGGAATTGCACTCCGGTAACCTCGACCTGCAAAGCCCCCGGAGAAGGTCCGCCAAAATGCACTTCACCCCATGCGTGCGACGCCATAACACCCAAGCCGACGAAGATCACCAGAGTAATCGTTGTCCACACCACTTCCAGCACATGGCTTCCGCGAACGAAGCGCGCCTTGCGCCCCTGGTCACGATAGCGGAAGACCATCCACGCCAGCGCCAGTTGCGCCAGAACAAAAACAATTCCAGTGACAATGAAAGTGATAAGGAATTGCTGATCGATCTGATGACCCACAGGCGTTATTGCCGGCGGAAACCACCAGATATGGTCCATGTGAAGAAATAGAGTGGATGCGACTAGAATTAAAAGAACGATGGCAAACATCACAGCGGCGACTGCCGAACCTGCGCATGATTTACGCGAGGACATTTCCTCCGCTCCGGACTCTGGCGGCCTCAATTCCCTATTGCTGGCCACGGGTCCTCAGTTCTGATGGCTGGTGCATTTCGAGAAGCACAATAATATATAGCGGCAGAAAAAATTCAACAGAGAATCGCCAAAATCTTCATCGATGCCGCCTGCACGCATACACCACCGGGCAAACGCTTCAGGAAGCAAGCCGGACAGACGGAAAATTGGTGCGGTCGAGTGGATTCGAACCACCACGGTATTGCTACCGTCAGCCCCTCAAGCTGATGCGTCTGCCAGTTCCGCCACGACCGCAAGAAAAAGGCAAATCAATTCTAACAGGCCGGCTATTTGTGCGGCGTCACCGGCTTAGGCGCAGGAGCTTTCACCGGAGGCGGCGCAGGCTTGCTTATGTTTGATGGCAAAGTCTGCTCCAAAATGGAAGTGCCTTCGGCCGTCGTAGGCGCGCGCTTCAGCGAAAGCGCCAGCGAACTCATCATGAACACAATCGCGCACCATGTGGTCGCCTGCGTCAAAAACGTCGCCGTACCGCGCGGCCCAAATGCCGTCTGACTGCCCGCGCCGCCGAATGCGCCCGCCAGGTCGGCGGCAGAGCCGCTCTGCAGCATGATTACAAAAATCAGCAGCAGGCAAACCATCACATGCAGGGTCACCAGCACAAAAGTGTAGTGCCAGCCGAGCCAGACCAGCAGCACGGCGGCAATCAAAGCAATTGCCCACTTCACCGTATTCGGCATCACTGCTCCCAGCAGCTTAACGCGCTGCCTTAAAATTCACAATCGACGCAAACGCTTGCGCATCAAGGCTCGCTCCGCCTACCAGCGCGCCATCAATTTCTTCCTGAGCCATCAAACCGCCGATGTTGTCGGGCTTGACGCTTCCGCCATACAAAATCCTTAGGGCAGACGCGCTCTCAGCGCCAAAATTTTCCCTCGTGAGGCGCCGCAGAAGTGCGTGAGATTCCGCCGCAATTTCCGGCGTAGCGGTCCAGCCAGTGCCGATCGCCCACACCGGTTCGTAAGCCAACAGGATACGTGAGAACTCGGCAGCGGTCAATCCAGCCATCGCGCCGCGAAATTGCGTTTCCAGCACGGTCTCCGTATGGCCCGCTTCCCTTTCCTCGATAGTTTCTCCAACGCAAACCAGAGGCTGCAAGTTCGCAGCAAGGGCGGCTTTGAGCTTTCGATTTACGCTGGCGTCCGTCTCCCCGAAATAGCGGCGGCGCTCCGAATGGCCCAGAAGCACAGCGCTGCAGCCGGCATCGAGAATCATGCGCATAGAAATCGCGCCGGTGAAAGCGCCTTCGCTCTCCCAATAAGCATTCTGTGCGGCAATGATGATGCTGGTATCGCGGGCTGCTTGCGCTGCCGTGGAAAGCGACGTGAACGGAGGCGCGATGATGATGCCGCAATGCTTCGTAGCACGAACGAGCGGCTTAAAGCGCTCGAAAAACTCCAACGTCTCCGCCCGCGTCTTGTACATCTTCCAATTCGCTGCGATCACCGGACGGCGCAAGGCTAAGTCCCGCTCGGAGTCAGCGCTTCAACGCCGGGCAGCTTTTCGCCGGCCAGAAATTCCAGCGAAGCGCCGCCGCCCGTCGAAATGTGCGAGATTTTGTCGGTGACTCCCGCCTGCTCGACGGCAGCGACGCTGTCGCCGCCGCCCACGATGGAAGTGGCTCCGCGCTGCGTGGCATCGGCCAGCGCTCGCGCAATGGCCAGAGTTCCATTGGCGAATGCCGGCCTTTCGAACATGCCCAATGGGCCGTTCCACACGATTGTTTTCGCGGCGGCTATTTCGCAGCTGAATAGCTCAATCGTCTTCGGCCCGATATCCAGGCCCATCCAATCCGCCGGCGTAGCTTCTACGTTGCTGATTTGCGTCTCGCTTTCCTCGGGACTGCGAGCGAGAACGTGGTCCACGGGCAAAATAATTCGGAAGCCGCGCTCGCGCGCTTCTCCGAGCAACGTCAATGCCAGCTCAACTTTGTCCTCTTCGACCAGCGATTTCCCGGTTGTGAACTTCTTGGCGCGAAAAAAAGTATAGGCCATCGCGCCGCCGATGAGCATTGCGTTGGCAATCTTCATCAGGTTTTCGATCACTTCGATTTTGTCGGACACTTTTGCGCCACCCAGAATTGCCAGGAACGGCCGCTCCGGATTCGTGATCGCCTTTCCCAGATAGGAAAGCTCGCGCTCCATCAAAAAGCCTGCTGCCGCCTGTTTGACAAATTTCGTGATGCCGACCACGGAAGCATGCGCGCGATGCGCCGCGCCGAATGCGTCGTTCACAAAAAGGCCGTCGCAAAGCTTGGCCAGCTGCCGCGAGAATTGCTCGTCGTTCTTCTCTTCTTCAGGATGAAAGCGCAAGTTTTCCAGCAGCAACAGATCGCCGTCTTTCAGCGCACCGCTGCGCGATTCCGCTTCCTGTCCAATACAATCCGAAGAAAAAATCACCGGTTTGCCGAGCAGTTCCTTCAGTCTGGCGGCCACCGGCGCCAAACTATACGTGGCGTCGGGCTTGCCTTTTGGCCGGCCCAGGTGCGAAGCCACCACCACGCGTGCGCCCGACTGCATGGCCAGCGTCAGCGTAGGCAGAGTGGCACGAATCCGAGTGTCATCGGCAACATTCCCGTTTTCCAGGGGCACATTGAAATCCACGCGAATAAAGACGCGCTTCCCCTTCATATCGAGTTCTCGTATCGAGAGTCTATTCATAGGTAATTTTGGATTTCCCCGCAGCAAGCCCTGGGTGCGTCAACTTCACAGCCGCTCAGCCATGATTTTTACCAGGTCCACGCAGCGGCATGAATAGCCCCATTCGTTGTCATACCACGCGAGCACTTTCAAAGTATTGGGACCCACCATCCGCGTATTGCCTGCGTCGACGATGGCCGAGTGAGGGTTGCCGCGAAAATCGATGGAAACAAGTTCCTCTTCGGTGTATTCCAGCAACCCTTTGAACGCTCCCTCAGCGGCTTTGCGAAATGCTGCATTCACCTCCTGTGTGGTCGTCGACTTCTGCGTGGTAACCGTTAAGTCCACCAGGCTCACATTGGGAGTCGGAACGCGCAGCGCATATCCATCCAGTTTCCCTTTCAGCTCCGGGATTACCAGATGCAAAGACTTAGCCGCCCCCGTGGACGTCGGGATCATGGAAAGCGCCGCTGCCCGTGCGCGCCGCAAGTCTTTGTGCGGCAAATCGAGCAGGCGCTGGTCATTGGTGTAGGAATGCACGGTCGTCATAATGCCGCTCACAATTCCAAACCCTTCCACAAGAATTTTGGCCACAACCGCAAGGCAATTTGTGGTGCAGGACGCATTGGACACTACATGATGTTTCGCAGGATCGTAGAGATTGCTGTTGACTCCCAGCACCGTTGTAAAATCCGGATCTGTCGCCGGCGCCGTTATAACCACCTTCTTCACCGTTCCGCGAATATGCTTCCGCGCTTCCGGTCCCTTGTTGAACACGCCTGTAGATTCCACGACCATTTCCGCGTCGGTGTTAGCCCAGTCTAGTTTGTCGAGCTCTTTCACTTTCAAAACACGAACGGAGCGCCCATCAACGTGGATCGCATCATCACTCGCGGTGATTCGATTGGGCAGATTGCCGAGTATCGAATCGTACTTCAGCAGGTGCGCCAGCGTTTTTGCGTCGGTTACGTCGTTCACGGCCACGATTTCGATCGCCGGATTGCCCATTGCTGCGCGAAATATGTTCCGGCCGATGCGGCCAAAGCCGTTGATGGCAACTTTAACTGGCATGCTTCCTCCGAGCCTGAGTCTGGCTAAATTCCACAGCGATGCTGCAGAAACACAACGAGGGCGATGCTATGGCGCGACGCCAAAAAAGTCAACGCAGTTAGCCGCCGTACGATTTTATGCGGATGACTTTATTTCCCAGGAATGTGACAAGTGTGGATTTCTCCGGCGGGAGGCCGTAAATCCAATCTTCCGTTTCGTGACCGTTGTCATCATATTCGCGCACTTTTTTATCCGGCCGGCCAAGCGCCGCCAGCACCATATCCTGATTCATTCCCACCTTCGCTTCATGGTTTTTTATGGCTTTCTGAATGTCTGGTGGGAGCGTGTCAATCCAGTTCACAGCTGCGGAGTGTTGCGCTGCAAAACTAAGAAACGGCGATAAGGCCTGCTTTACCTGGTCTGGAGTTAGCTGACCCACGCCCGTATCAAAGGCAAGAATCAGTTCAGCGCCGATCGGCGTTGGACGGCGGTCGATTGGGGTGCTGCCCATCATCGGCCCCCCTCCTATCCCAATTTGAATATGCTTGCGCCAGTCAAAATGCCCTTTTGTCCCGCCATTGATGCTCACAATGATTTCCTTGGAGCGAAATTCGATGTTGGTGATTTGCACCTGGTCGCCGGGATTGGCAGCCGAGCCATACGCGAGAGCCATTCGCAGCTTATTGGGATCGATCTTCCGCCCCACTTTGTAGCGGAATCCCTTTTTCTTCGCCGGCAAAGGCTGCACGACCTTCGCGTATTCGCCGTCAACGTAGCGGATAATCGCCAACTGCGCTTGCAATTGCGCATCATTCGTTTTCCCGGGAGGTTCCCCTGCACGCGCATAAGCAGGCGAGAAACCAAAAACTGCGAGGAGCAAAACCGCGGCGGAAAAGCTTGTCAGGCGAACCATGTCAGCTCACTTCATCTTGCCGGTTCTATCGCGAGCCGGTAAGCCTCTTCCCTTGTTCCAAATGATACCATTTCTTCCGGCCCGCGGCTGAAGAATGCCATCAGGGATATCGTGTAGACTCCAGTGCTTCGGCAGCAGTCACGTGTCAGCGCCCCGAAGCCGCCTTTGACTGCGCCTTCTTTTCCTCCTCGATCTTTTCTGCGGCAAGCTGCGGCTCAAAGCATCTGCGGCACCGCGCCTCATACATCCCTCCGGCACCCACAACGATCAACTCCTCCGACGCAACCAGCCGCTGCGTATTCACCGCCGGATTCCCGCAGCGCGCGCATATCGCCAGCAGCTTGGTGATTTCCTCCGAAACCACCAACAGCCGCGGCATTGGTTCGAACGGCCGGCCCATAAAGTCCGTGTCCAGGCCGGCGACAATCACTCGCTTGCCCAAATTTGCCAGCCGTGTGCAACTCTCCAGCAGGCTCTCGCCCAGAAATTGAGCCTCGTCAATTCCCACGACTTCCGTGCGCGCCTCCACCTTTTGCAGAATATCGTCCCCGTTGCTCACCAGTTCCGAAGCAATCTCCAGGCCCGAATGCGACACGATGCCGTTCGACGAATATCTGCGGTCGATCGCCGGTTTGAAAATCTGCACACGCTGCCGCGCAATTTCCGCCCGGCGCAATCGGCGAATCAATTCCTCGCTTTTGCCCGAAAACATTGGGCCGACGATCACTTCGATCCAACCCATGTTGCCTTTAACGATGTCCACGCTGCCTCCGCCTAAACAACCGACATTCCGCATTACAGAAAGTTTTATCGCAACTCCGCCTCGCGCTTTCAACGCCCCCGCGAAGCGCTCTGCGCTCCATCATAAATCGCGCTATTGAAAAACGGCGCGAACGCATTGATCACTGCCACACGAAACGCGTCTTGGCGCGTAATCAAATTTTTCGTCAGCACTCCCCATGCGCCCTGAGCATCGCGAATGCCATGCCCGCCGGCGAACGCGTCAATGGCCACGCCAAGCTCGACTCCCTCGTCGACCACTTGCTTCACGAGCGCATCCGGAAGCAACACGCTGCCCGATTGTCCGTAAGCGCTGCGGCCCGTTGAATCGGAAACATACGCCCAATTCTCGAGAAACGCCATTCGGCGGCCCTCCTGCGACATAACGTCCAGTCCGCCTTCAAGTCCCACAAAAAAGCCCCACGGCATCGCGTCGCGTTGAGCGCGCTTTGCCAGCGCCTCTGCGCGATTCTTCGCGCCCGTCATGATCTCTGCGCGCGAGAGAGGCGTATGCGCCACTCCGCTCGCCGCCTCTTCACCAATAACTTCGAACATGTTGTTCGGATCCAGCGTCGGCCCGAAAATCGTCAGCGCCTCCCATACTGCATTTAATTTTGGCCGCCTTGTGCTTCCCACTACAACGATGATTTTCGACATAGCCTGGCCGCATGCCTTCAACGAATTCTATGAACGCTCTTTCCAAAGCTGCGTTTGCTTCTCACGCTCAAAACGGCTGCTCAAGAAATTTTTAAGCTCTTCCAGCGACGGAAACACCTGGTCAGAACATGCCAGCATCCAGCCGCTGATTTGCGCATGCGGCAGAGGCGTCACCATGTAAACAGCAATGCCCTTGCGATACGCCAGCGTGATTTCCGCGGAAGTACCGCCGCTCTGCGTTTCAGCATCTGGCCAGAAGCACACCAGGTAATCCGCTTTGTTCTCAATCAAGTCTAAATCGAATTGAATAATCTTGCGAACCACGCGGCGAAATCGTTCGATGTCCGTCGTTTTCCATTCGCGGAAGTGCGCTGCTTCTTCGTCCGTCAGATTCTTCTTTTCATCTTCCGCGGGGTCGTAGACGCGGTGGCCCAGTTGCTCGCGGAGAAACGGCGCAAGCTTTTGCCTCCACATTTTTCCGCCGCCATTCGCGAATTCGATGGGTCCGCAGAGATATGCCAGCATGAAGTCTGGAGCCAGACTCTAGCACGCCGCAAGGTCGCCGCAAAGCGCGGAACCGCCAGTAGGGCAGTTTGAATCTTTGTTTACAGGAGGAAACTGGAGCGGCCGAGGGGACTCGAACCCCCGCCTACAGCTTGGCAAGCTGTCGTACTACCCCTATACTACGGCCGCAAACGCACACATTCTGGAACACTAACTCTTATAACATGCAGATTAGCCGCGCGACAAGTCGCGCGCGAACGCACTTCTCCCTCAGCGCCCGCTCGTTGCTCTGAGCCTGCCACCGTCCCGTCTGAATGCAGTTTAATTGACTTCGAGGATTCGAGTCGCCTTGACGACCGGAGATCTCTTCTGTCGATCGGCGAAGCTTACTGCTCGTTCCCTGTCAATGTAAACGCGCGCAAACTTCTCACCGTCCTGGTAATACACGGTAACCTGCCAATGGCGGTGCTTGCGTCGCCGATCCGTCCGGAACCGCGAGGTCTTCTTTTTCGATTTTGATGTCGCCTTTTTTTTCACGGGGCTTCCCTTTTGTCGCGGGAGTATCGCAACTTCGCAGCCTTCGCGCAAGTCACAAGTTGGTTACCATCCCTATTTATCCCTTCCGGCGCTGTTTGGCGAAAGGACAACCCTCCACGAATACTTCGCGACGTTTTACAGGTACTCACGTCTAATAGTTTGACAAAAAAACATGGAACTTTTAGCTCCTGTTGAGCGTACTTAACAGTGAGAACAGAAACGGAGACCGGCCATGGTTATGAAGCTCGAAAATGAATTCTACATCGAAGATTCGCGGCACCATTCGCCTGAGCGCGTTGAAACTCTGCGGGGATTGCTGGCAGGCGGAGCGCGCGTCGAAGCCGATCCCAAACGCTCTGATTTCTATGAGGTTGAGAGCGGTTCGGACATCTATTACATCCACATCTCTCCCATAACCGGCAAAATCCTTCTGCTCGCTGTCTGGCCGAAGGATTTTGTTCCTGGGGAAGAGGTTGGCGCCATCCAGGCTGCGTAAAAAGCGCGGCAAAATACCCACTTCCTTAAATAAACAAATCAGAAGCTTTGAATCCCAAATCCTTCAGGATTTGTGTACCTAGTTCGTAAACTTGCGAGCCGGCGCTGGTGCGAACGTATACCGAATCTCCTACCGCGCCCGAAATTTGAATGGTCGTTGTCTTCCCCGATTTATCGGTGAGCACGACTTGTATTGCCGGTTTTTTCAGATGAGCCAGCACGCCAGCGGGCGGCTTATCCCAAATCTGCTTGGCGCGCGCGTTCTCGATGGGATCGGTAAGCTTCCAGCCCTCCACCGATTTGCCTTTGTCTGAAGCGGGCTGCACCATCTTCCATTCGTCAATTTTGCCCTGCGCGCATTTAATCGAACCTTTCGCATTCTTCACTTCCACCGTGGCCACATCTTTCGCATCGAAGTGCAAGATTTCCTTATCTCTCAAGTCGAAGAATTTCTTGTCGAACGAATCGTATACCGTGGAATTAACCGTAAAAACCATGGGCCTTTCGAGATCGCGGCCATAGTATTCCGTGCCTTTTTTGCCCAACACTAAATGAAATTGCTTTCCATTTTTTGCTGTCGCATCAAGTTTAATCTCCGGACGCGCGAGCCCGTATTTGCCCAGATCCTTCGCGCTCTCGCTGGCCACATCCGTGAACTTGCCGGTTGAAAGCGAACTGACCAGTCCGTCCACCGCCTCGGAATCCGCTGCCGTTGTCCGCGGCTCGGTAATCTCCCAACCGGCAGGCGCTTTCGTCAGTTTTATGGCGCCGTTCGGATCATCGATGCTCAGCGCCGTCACCTCAGCTCCATTCAGGTCAATCAGCGAACGATCGCGCAGATCGTTCACCGGCTTGCTCGTATCGTCCAGCAATGACACTGCCAGCAGGTCTATCTTTGGCGGATTTGCTTTGTCGACGAGCGCATAGACAGCGTCGCCGGAAAAGTCCTTATCTCCTAGCTGGATCGTGTGCTGCGCGCCCTTCGCATCTTGAAATTCAATTGTCGCTGCGGGATTCGCCAGCCCGTATTTGGAAAGGTCGTCTGTCGCGACAAATGAGCGCTGAATTTTCAAGTCGCTCAGATCACTCGCAATGCCGCCGATGGTGCCCTGATCGGCCTCAGCCTCGACCGGTTTGGTCAACTCCCATGTGCCGCCCTTTTTGTCGAGAACCACGGTGTTATCTTTCCGCTGGATAGTGATGCTCGCAACATCGCTCGGCTTCACCGTGAACGCCGGCTTCAGCGTTTCCTTAGCGCTGGTTTTTGCAGTGTGTTTGCTGTCGTAGAAATAAACGAAGCATCCAAGCGCAATCGCTATAACCACAACGATGAGAGTGCTTTTCTTCATAATTCCGGCTTGCCTAGCGGCGCTTCACCCAGATCACAACCCCTGCGAGAATCACCAGAAGCGGCAAAAACACCACGCTGCCCCACTCCAATCCGCGCTGCTGCGCCTGCGTCAGCGTCACTCGCCGATTGGTCGCCTTCTTCGGCCTGATAGAAATCAGATTCCCCTGTTGGGTCAGCCAGTTCACGCTGTTGTAAAACAAATCGCCGTTGCGCTGCTGCCCGACATATTCGTTGCTGGCGAACTCCGAATTCCCGATCACCACCAGCCGCGCATCTACTTTGCCTGATTTGTTTTCTGCGGCGACACCCAGTGAGAGCGGCCCGCGCTGATCTTTCTTCGGATTATATTTCACCGTGCCATTACCCAGGCTGGCCACCGTGAAACTGGCGGCAGAGGTTTTCAGAAGTTCAACCGCTTGCGGTTCAGCTTTCGAGGTATCAGCAATCGCCACAGTGCGAGCCAGCGGGAAAAAAGTCATCGAACCCTGAAAATCCTGAACAATTGGGCTCTGTCCATAGTCCACCACCAGCGGAATTGCGGGCCCAGTCCCGAGCAGTCTGCCCACTCCGCTAACGTCAATTACATAATCGTCGCCAACCTTGATATTCCACGGCTGCATCACTGCGTCGAGCTTCGGCTCAGTGCCAGGGTCGAGCAGGAACATCGTTTTTCCTCCGCCCTGCAGATATTTTTCGACCATCTGCGCTTCCTGCGGGAAAAAAGATTGCGTCGGTCCGGCGTCGACCAACACGCTGCAGTCAGAAGGCACGCTGCCTGCCTGCACCAAATTCACGCTCTTGACCTGATAGTTCTCCGTTTTCAGTTCGTCCGCCACCTCGCTGAACCCTTTGCCATCTGTAGCGCTCGTGGATTTCTCTCCATGCCCTTCAATAAAACAAACCGTCTTCACCGTGGTCGAGATTGCCTTCAAGATGGCCGAAGTAATTTCCTGCTCGGTCGTCTCCTCCGGCCGCTCGATATGCTTCCCGCTGACCACAATCACCTGCCCCATGCGCGCCACGTCATATTGCTTTGCCAGTTCCGGATGCTCTTGCGGATCCACCAGCGTGAAGTGAATATTGTGGTTCTCGCTGGTGTACTCGCTCATCTGATCCTGCATTGTC
Source organism: Candidatus Acidiferrales bacterium (assembly GCA_035933545.1). Lineage (GTDB taxonomy): Bacteria > Acidobacteriota > Terriglobia > Acidiferrales > UBA7541 > DAHUXN01. The sequence goes on from DASYYQ010000148.1 coordinate 11,870, forward strand.
TGCACTTGCTGCGCGTCCGGGCCGGTTGTGCGGTCAAACATATACACCTGCACAGTTGTGCGAATCGGATCGATGATTTTTTTCGTCTGGTCGGAGAGAGTGAATAGTTTCTCGCTGGTCAGGTCGAACGTTTTATGATGCCGATAGCCCAGATAATTTATGAATACCAGAATCGCCAGCACCGCAATGATCAGCACGCCCGTGTTCGTTCCCAGCTTTGACGAACGCTTCGAGAAAAATCCCATCAGCGCGCCGAACCCGAGCACAATCCATGCCAAAATAAGCACGCCTCCAGCAATCAGCAGTACCTCGCTTGATAGTTGCAGCTCCTCCGTAACTGTGTAACGGACATAACCCGCCACCACCAGCGCCAGTCCGATGGCCCCAGCGTATTGGGCGATCTCTCTGCGGCTCATTTTCATCGCGTTACGGCCTTCTCGCTATTTGTACAATTCACGCGCGCCTCCAGCGCATTGACTCGATCGAGCGCATCGTCAGAAAAATCCCTAGAAATATCCACGAGCCGAAAAACACCAGCCCGGTGGTGTCAATTACCCCTTGCACAAAGGGATCATAGTGCTGCAGCACCGCCGCGTACTGAAGAACCTGTGCCAGCACGCCACTTCCGCTTTGGCTGAATGCATTCAACAGCCACAACAAGAGCGAAACACCAAATATCAAAACGCCTGAAATAATTTGATTCTCAGTCAACGAAGATAGGAAAGAGCCTAACGACAGCAGCATCGCGCCCAGCAACAGCACCCCGAGGTATGCGCCGCCGATCATCCGCCACGGAGGCGCCGGATCACTGTGCGCGAACATGTAAATCACATAAAACACCGTGGGCAGAAGCATAATCACCAGCAGAGTGAACGAAGCGAGAAATTTTCCAAGCACGATTTCGGCGTCTGTGATGGGTGACGTCATCAGCAGCTCCATCGTGCCGCGCTTGCGCTCTTCCGAGTAAAGTCCCATCGCTAAAAAAGGCGTCAAAAATAGCAGCACGATCCCGACGGTGCCAAGAAACACTCGCAGCAAAACAGTGGGCACGTCGAAATTCGACGGCTGCCCCATCTGCATGCTTTCCATCATCATGTTGTTTGCGTACGTAATTACTTCCACCAGATAGTTGTTGAAGAAAAAACCGCTCAGCACCAGAAAAATGCACACCACCACATACGCTACGGGTGACACGAAATAATGGCTCATCTCTTTGCGGTAAATCGCATAAAGGCCGCGCATAATTAGCTATGCTCCTCTGATTTTTCCGCCGGCTTATGCGCCGGATCTTCGGTCGTAAGCTGCAGGAAAATCTCCTCCAGGCTCAGGTTTTGGCCGCGAAGCTCGTAGAGCGGCCAGCCCTGGCCGACGATTTTCGCCGCGATCTGGCTGCGCAGATCTTTTCCCTGGCCCGCTTCAACAACCGCAACCGTTCTTCCTCCCGAGCCCAGCGATTCCACCTGCACTCGTTGCGCGCCCGGAATGTTCTGCAACGCATCGCGTAGCTGTTGCTCCGAAGCCTGCGCCTCCACGCGGATTCGCGCGCCGCCTTTCAGCTGCAGCGTTAGATTTTCCGGCGTATCGACGGCGACAATCTTTCCGTTGTTGATGATAATCACCCGGTCGCACGTCATGCTCACTTCCGGCAAAATGTGCGTCGACAATATAATCGTGTGGCTCCCCGCAAGCCCTTTGATCAAATGCCGCACCTCAATTATCTGTTTGGGATCGAGGCCCACCGTCGGCTCATCGAGGATAATCACGTCCGGGTCGTGAACAATCGCCTGCGCCAGCCCCACGCGCTGCTTGTATCCGCGCGAAAGCCTCTTAATCAGCTCGTCGCGTTTGTCGCTGACTTTGGTCATCTCCATGGCAGCTTCAACCCGCTGCGCGCGCTTTTCCGCGGGCACGTTCTTGATTCGCGCCACAAATTCCAAATACGCAGCCACGGACATGTCGAAATACAGCGGAGGATTTTCCGGCAAATACCCGATCCGCCGCCGCACTTCCATCGAATCGTCAAAAACGTCGAAGCCCGCAATCTTTGCCGTACCCTCGGTCGCCGGCAAATAGCCCGTCAGAACGCGCATGGTTGTCGTTTTGCCCGCGCCGTTCGGGCCCAAAAAACCTAAAATTTCGCCTTTATTTACCGAGAAAGTGATGCGATCGACTGCGGTTTTTTCGCCAAACGCCTTAGTGAGGTCTTGGACTTCTATCAATCCCTTACCTCCAATATAAAAAACTATAAAAGCTTCAAGCGACGAACTCGCCCGCGCAGCATCGCCGACGATGAATTTTCAGAACGCTATTTATACTAAATTTATATTCGGACGCCAAGAACTACAGTCGCGCAACGGCAAAACGCCTCGCCACGACCTCCACGCGCAGTACATCGCAGAGAATCAATTTGCGCGCATAAGGTTGCCTCCGCCGCCAGTTGGAAATCGTGTTTCCATTATTGACTTGCGCCCACGACAAGCATAAGGTTCCCCGCCAATGGCTAAGAATCCCGCTCAGCGATGAAAACCCGCGCTTTCATTGCGTTCCTGCTGGCCTGCGCCGTGGCCGCGATTCTGTCGCTCGCGACTCACGCGCGAATAATCCATATCCCCTTCGCGGCCCTCGCCGCCATTCGATGGATTGCCGTCGGTCTGCTCGCCGTTTATGCCACCGAGCGGCGTTCGCTCACACTTTGGATTGTCGTCGGCCTCTTCGCCGGAATCGAAATGGGCCACGACGCGCCCACGACCGCTATGCACTTTCAAATCCTCGGTGCCATTTTCCTCCGCCTTATCAAAGTCATCATCGCGCCTCTCATTTTTGGCACCCTCGTGGTCGGCATCGCCGGTCACGCGGAACTGCGAAAAGTGGGACGCATGGCTGTCAAAGCGCTGATTTTCTTTGAAATTGTTTCGACCATCGCGCTGGTCATCGGCGTAGTCGCCATCAATGTGAGCCAGGCCGGTGCGGGCGTTCATTTAAACGCCGCAGTCGCGCAACAGCAGCCAGCCATGTCTTCCACGCAAAGCGCCAGCCGGCTTATCCTCAACGTATTTCCCGAAAACATCGCCAAATCCGTCGCCGACGGACAAATCCTCCAGGTCGTCGTCTTCAGCATTCTCTTCGCCATGGGCCTCGCCCTTGTAAAAGAACCCAAGCGCCGCCCCATGCTGGCCTTCGCGGAGAGCCTCTCCGAAACCATGTTCAAGTTCACCAATATCGTGATGTATCTCGCGCCGGTCGGCGTCTTTGGCGCCATTGCGTACACCACAGGCCGTCTCGGCCTCGGCGTAATGCTGCCATTGCTCAAACTGCTGGCCACCTTGTACGTCGCGCTCGTGGTCTTCGTGATTTTCGTCCTGCTGCCCATCGCGCTCTTGGCGCGCGTGCCATTGCGCCAGTTTTTGCGCGCCATCGCTGAACCCTCCACCATCGCCTTCGGCACCAGCAGTTCTGAAGCCGCTCTGCCCAGCGCCATGGAAAACATGGAAGCGCTGGGCGTTCCGCGCGCCATCGTTGCGTTTGTAATGCCCACAGGCTACAGCTTTAATCTCACCGGCTCCAGCCTGTACGAATCGCTCGCGCTGATTTTCATGGCCCAGGCCGCTGGAATTCACCTCTCCATTGGCCAGGAAGCTCTCATGATGCTGACTCTGCTTCTCACCAGCAAAGGCACAGCCGGAGTAGCGCGCGCGGGCCTAGTCATTGTCCTCGCTGCGGCAAACTCCTTCCATCTTCCGACGGATTCGTTCTATCTGCTTTTCGCCGTCGATCCGCTCATGGACATGGTTCGCACAACCGTAAACGTGGTCGGCAACTGTCTCGCCACCGTCATCGTCGGCCGCTGGGAGCACGACCTGCCGTCCGAGCCGCTCGAATTCCACAATCCGTCGTAACGACCCGCACGTGACGCGTTGTTGTAGCGCAGAGCCGCGCCCTCTGCACTCCTACGTCATTTGGCCCTGTAGCTCATGTTCCTCAGGGTGCCGCATCCTGAGAGCCTGTCGCGAAGGGTGGGTTTCGCCGACGTCGCCGCACGCCGCGCAATTGCCGCTTCGCCATAGCACCACTTTTCTGCCTTACCTCATAGTTGTCATCCCGAACGCGGTCGCGGTCGGCTGCGGCAAGCAGCCAGCGTGAAAATGTCGCGAACGTCGGTGAGGGACCTGCTTTTCGACTTTCGATTTTCGCTTTCTTCACTCCGAACCCAGCTCCGGATTCGCCCCAAAAAATCGGAAATACATCGCCAGGCTCACGCACGTCAGCGCCGCATAAATATAAAATGGCACCGCAATTTCCGCCGCCTCGAACATGTATCCCGTCAGCGCTACCGCCCCTCCCGACGCCGACAGCCGCGCCACTTGATTCATCGCCAGCGCGCGCCCCATTTCGTCTTTTTTGACCATCACCGTCAGCGCTGTCTGCTGCGCCGGCACCGCGACCACTCTCAAAGCCGGAGTCAGCATGTAGATCACTATCGACAGAACGAAAATTCGCACCCACGGCAGCAGTAATAACAAAGCCGCCCCAAATCCTCGCGTAAACGCCACGCTCTTCACGAAGCCAAATCGCCGCTCCAAACTCGGAGCGACTAAAATCGCCACCGCCGCCACTAACTCGCTGCCAAATCCGTAAACTGACATCTTCGATTTCGGCGTGTGATAAACTAGCACGAAAAATGGAATCAGAAACGGCATCACAATCCCTTGCGACAATCCATTCACTGCCGCCGTCATCGAAAATTTCCCGATGATTTTGCGGCTCTGAAGCCGCTTCCTCTCTCCTCGGTTGTCAACAGGCTTCACAGGGACGAGGAATAGCACGCCGACCGCGCTCGCAATCACAGCAGCCAAAAACCCTCCGCGCGCGCTCATCAACCTCGCCGCTAGCATCCCCGCCGCCCCAAACACGCCGCTCAAAAAAGTAAACAGCGAAAACCAGAAAGTGCGATTGCGAATCGTCGTCAATCCGCTAATCACTGCACTCTGAATCGGCTGCGCCGCTCCTCCCACGCTTCCCGCCGCTCGCGAACCGGTCGCAGCGAACCCTCCCAAAATCGCGCCCGCAAACAACAGCGGCAATCGCGCCGACGAAAACGCAAGAAGCGCGCCAACCGGCAGCAGCGCCCCAGCCAAAAGCAGCGTTCCTTTTCGTCCCCACAAATCCGTCAGATAGCCGAACAGCAATGCAAACGCGGCGGTTCCGAAAGTTGCTGCTGTGTACAGAAGTCCAAGCACGAAAGGCGTGTAGTGCAAATCTTGCAGAACGTAATAAGGAATGACCAGAACGATAATTCCAGCCGCGAAACTTCGCATCAGCCGGAAAAGGACCAGCCAGACCAACTGGCGCGACTCGTGGCTCACTCTTACAGTTTATCGGAAATCCTGCTGCCCCAAAGTACGAACATGCTTGTGTCCCCTCGCCGCCTTTCCTTCGGGCAACGGCAATATCCCTCGCGGCATCCACAACCCTGTGGCAATCGCCTGTAAATAGCCGGCGCTTGGGGTGTACGCCAAATCGAATTCAAGGGTGGCAGGTCAATTTGAATTTTCTCAATCGCAACGCAAAGAGTCAAAATTCAAACTGACCCATTATTGATTCAAGTTGCGCGTTGACACTGTGGAGCCATTTTGTTATTCAACCTGTTTGCGCTGTGCTCGGCAAAGCTCGGTGTCTGCATGGATACGCGAACACAACGAGCCGTTCGACTCTGAATTTTCGCAAAGGAGCAATCCGCTGACCTGCTCGAGTATTGCCGCGTCAATCATCGCCGCCGGTCGCCTCTTGCGAGGTTGCACTACATGCTAGCGGCCTGGACGCGCCGCCTGGCGCTCGCCTCGACTCTCCTCCCGCTCTTCGCCGCCATTCTCCTCGTCGGCTGCGGGGGCAGTTCCACTTCTCTTTTCGTCGTTCTAACGCCCAACACAAACCAATCCGTCGACCAGAACCAAACCGTTACCTTCACCGCCTTTGTTCCGAACGACACGAAAAATGCCGGCGTTACCTGGAGCCTCAGCGGCGGTCACTGCAAGGGAGCCGCATGCGGCACCTTCCAAAACTCCACGCCCAGCTCGGTTACTTATCTAGCTCCCAAAACGGTCGGGAGTTTGCTCACCGTCACGCTCACCGCCACCTCCGTGAGCGACAAACGCGCAACCGCCACTCTGAACATTGTCGTCACTCCAGCTCCGGCAATCGCGACCGCTTCTCTGCCGGGCGTCTTGAACGGCGAGAATTACAGCGAGCAAGTGATCGCCAATGGCGGCGTTGCGCCGCTCATTTTCACCGTTTCCGCGGGGGTGCTCCCGCCCGGCCTGCACCTGAACACCAACGGCCTGATTTCCGGCCGGCCGACCTCAAACGGAGGCACCTTTAATTTCAGTATAACCGTCACAGACCAGGGCAACCCCCCGCTCACCGCCACGCAAGCTTACACGATCATTGTTGCGCCAGCCCCGACGTTATCCGTCACTACCACTTCCCTTCCCAACGCCGCGCAAGGCACTCTCTATAACGCGCCGCTAGCAGCTTCCGGCGGAGTTCCTCCTTTGACGTGGAGCATCACGTCGGGATCCCTGCCGCCCGGCCTCGCTTTGACCGCAACCACTGGCCAAATTTCCGGCACTCCCACAGCGCAAGGCACGTCGCAGTTCACCGTTCAAGTCACCGACTCTTCGCTCCTGCCTCCCAACCAGCAGCCACAAACGGCCACACAATCATTAAGCATCACCGTAGGCGCTCCAGGCCCGCTCTCCATCGTGACTACTTCTCTGCCGCAAGCCGACAGCGCCACTCTGTACAGCCAGCAGATCCGCACCAGCGGCGGCGTGGGTCCGTTCACCTGGGCGCTCACCAGCGGGATTCTGCCTTCAGGGCTTTCCTTGGACGCAGCGACGGGCGTTATCTCCGGCACCGCCACAGCCGTTTCCACAAATACTTTCACGGTTCAGGTCACCGACTCCGAGGGTCCTGCAGCCAAAGCCTCGGCCACACTTTCCATTGACGTCGTCGCCGCCACCAACAACAATCAGCTTCTGAACGGCAATTACGTCTTTGTTTTCAGCGGTTACAACTCCTACGGCCCGGTTGTCCTCGGCGGAAATCTTTTCGCCAACGGCGGCGGCGCAATTTACGGCTCCGAAGACAGCAACAACAATAATCCCACCGGCTCAACTCAAAACAATGGCCCAGGCCCCACGCAAAACAACACCCTCTTTGGGACCTACACTATGGGTTCCGACGGTCGCGGCACGCTTAATCTGACGGTCGGGGCAGTCACCTCAACGTATCTGCTTGTAGTGGACGGCAACGGTAACGGCCAATTCATCGAAGGCGACAGCACCGGAACGCATGGCACCGGCATTCTGCGCCGGCAGCCGAACACGCCGAACTTTGACGCCTCCAGTTTCAATGGCAACTACGCCTTCGAATTGGCTGGTATTGATTCTGCCGGTAAGCGCGCCTCCTATGCCGGAGTTTTTCAGGCCGACGGCGTAAGCCTCTTCAAAAATGGCAACGTGGACTCCAACGACGCCGGCACTGTCGCCGCAAATCTCACCGGGGCAACCGGAAGTTTTCTTGTCTCGCAAAACGGCCGTGGCAATGCCGCGCTTTCCATACCTAGTGGCGCCACCCTCAACTTCACGTTCTACATGGTCACGCCTTCCGACGTCCTTTTCGTAGGATTGGACCCGTTCACCGCTTCCAATCCCATGACCACTGGCGAAGCCGTGCTGCAAACTCAGCCTTCTTTTAGCGCGGGCTCATTGAGCGGCTCCAGCATCGTCACCGCTACCGGTCAGAACTCCTCCGGCAATTCCAGCGTCCTCGTCGGACTGCTCTCCGCCAATGGCGCCAATTCTGTCAGCGCCACCACGGACAGCAACAACGGCGGCGCGATTACAGCGAATGCCACAGCCAGCGGCTCTTACTCCGTTGCATCGAACGGCCGCGTCACAACCACCAATCTGAATAATCGGCTCGCCGTGATCTATCTTGTCTCGCCCAATCAGGGATTCATCATCGGTAACGATTCTGCGGCATCCTCCGGAACGCTCGAACCGCAAACTTTCTCCGGACCGTACGCCGCTTCCTCTTTCACCAGTTATTTCACCTTTGGACCGCCGTTTACCGGCTCTTCTTTCGCCGGGAGCAAAGGCACAATTGATTTCACCGGCTCGATTCTGTCCGACGGAGTTTCCTCCATCACCGGAAAAGTGGGCGAAACGAACGCCTCTGGACTCGCCACCACAAACCTTGCCATGAAGGGCACCTATACGATCTCCGCGAGCGGCCGCGGCACCATCGCGTTTGGCTCGCCAACTCAGTTGCCGTCACAATTCGTCTTTTACATGCTCTCGCCAACGCAACTCCGCGCCATCTCCGCCGTCCCCTCCGACACCCAACCCCTAGTCTTCTTCCTCAACCATTAGGGGAGAGGGTAGCAGTACAGGTCAAGGCGGTCATTCTGGAGGCTGGAGAATCCAGTGGCTAGTGGCTAGTTTTCACGGCGGGCCTCGCTTGGCTCGGTGGAAGAGTGCGGCACAACGGATGATTCATTTTGGGAAAAACCTGCGCTGCGTTCGGAAGGCCGGCCTGAGGGCTTAAACCCCTGGGCTTGCCCGGCTTTTCGGCACGCTGAAGCCGTGCTCTGACGTTCGGGCTCGCTGGGCGCGATGGAGCGGGCCGGAGCGACGCAAAGGGTTTCGAGTCGTTGAGGAGCTTGATCCGCCTTTTGGGAGGCTGCGCGGGCGCGGCAAGCCAGCGCCCCTACGCAGGCAGCAGGTTCCTGTCGCATCCTCGCCCGGAATGACAACGAAAGGCGAACGCCGCAGATTCGCGGAGGGCGCCCCGACAAAGGGCGTCGAGGGCAAGCGATTCTGCGCTACAGAAGGCAATAGCCACAGGCCAAAACCTGTGCCACGCGCGCCCGCGAAAAATTGGCGATGGGTCAAAATGGGGGAATGGGGGAATTGGGCGGAGCTGGCCTTGGAGGTGACTCTTATGCACTTCGCGTGCGTGTTTTGCACGACCAACGGCATATGTAGTGTTAACGTGGGAACCTGCCTCCGAGGAGGATGGCTTGTCCGAGTCGTTGCCTTCGAACGACCCTGAAGTTCAGAAGCGGCGAAGCACGCGCATCGCGCAGACCGTGCCGATCACGGTGACGGGTGTGGACGCGCTCGGGCAGGCGTTCAAGGAGCGCACTTCGACCGTCTCGGTGAACTGCCACGGCTGCAAGTACCACTCGAGGCATTACGTTCCCAAAGCATCTCAACTGACCATCGAAATTCCGCGCGGGGATGAGGCACCGCCGCGAGTCGTCGAGGGACGTGTGGCGTGGGTGCAGCGGCCGCGCACGGTGCGCGAACTTTTCCAGATTGGCGTTGAATTCACCACGCCCGGCAACGTGTGGGGCATTGCGTTTCCTCCCGCGGATTGGTTCCCGGCGCCCGGCGACACTGCAGAGGAAGTAGAAATTCCGCTGCCGGGAGGAAGCGCGCCAGCCGCGAAAAAAGAAGAAATTGCCGCGGCGCCCGTTTCGAGCGCTTCGAAGCACGCTGCGCCCGCCAAGCCGGCGGAAAGTCCAAGCGCGCCTGCGCCGGAACAAAACAAAGTTCACGTTTTGCCCGCGCCAGCGCAAGAGACTATGTCTGCCGCGCGGCAAATGGCGCGATTGCTCGCCGAGGCGAAGCAGCATTTGCGGCGGACGATGCAAACGGACGCGGCGGAGGCGGTGGCGCAGGAGGTTCGCACAGCGCGCGAAGAGGCCGAGCAGCACCTGCGCAGCAGTGTAAACAGTGCCGTTGAAAGTTCTGTAGCGAAGGCCGCAGAGCAGTCGGTGCGAGCCGCGGTGAAAAGCGCGGTGGAGAGTTCGCTGCAGAAACTGGTGGAGCAGGCGACGCAGCAGGTGGTTCAAAATGCGCTGGCGGCTTTTGAAAAAGCGCGTGCGGCAAGCACGCCGAAGGCCGCGGAGTTGGACGCGCAAGTTCGCTCGGCGGTCGAGCGCGTGGTGGAAAGTTCGGCTGCGAAACTTGCGGAGCAAACCATACAGGCGAGCGTGCAGCACACGGTCGAGCAGGCGGTGAAGAAGGCGACGGCGAATTTGCCGGTGCAGGCTGCCGGCGTCGCGGGCGGCATTGCGCTTACCAGCGAAGAAACGTTGCGGCAACTGGATGAAGCGGCGCAGGCGCGGATCGAGAATTGGAAAAAAGAGATCGAGCAGAGCGCGGGAGAAGTGCGCAGCAAATCGCTCGAGCGGCTGAATCAGGAGTCGGAATCGGCGGCGCGGAAATGGCAGCAGCAGTTCGACGCCGCGCTCAGTGGCGCGTCCGAGCAGATGAACGAGAAGTTGAGTCAGCTCTCGCAGGCGGCGACGGCGCGCGCGGAGCTGGAGATTTCCGCGCGAAGTGCGTCATTGCAAGCGTTGCTGAACGAAGCGGCGCTCGAAGCGCAGAGAAATTTGGATGCGCTGGGGACAGGACTGGAAGAAAAGCGCGATCGCGCGGAGGCGGCAAGCGCCAAAGCTGAAGAAGCTGCGCGACGGGCGGAAGAAATGTCCGCGCAGGTCGAGGCGAAGTCGCGCGCCAGCTATGATGAAGCTCGCCGGAAATTGGATGATTTGCTGAATTCGCAGGCCAGCGAACTGGATCGCCGCGCGGACGAATTGCTGCAGAAGAAAGCGGGCGAGTTTGAGAAACCCATTCAGGAAATCGCCGACCAATCGCTGCAGCGGCTGGCGCAGCGGCTGGAAGAGCAGCTGGCACCGCATTACCAACGCGCGCAGGAAATGGGCGCGCAACTGGATGCGTCAAACCGGCAGGCGGAAAGCATGCTGGAGCAGTTCCGTTTGCAGATGCGCGAGGTTTCCGAAGAGGCGCTGGAGGCTTCACTCGAACGCATGCGGCAACAAACCGCGGAATTGCCGGTGGAATTCGAGCAAAAGTGCCGCGTGGCGCTCACGAAAATGGAAGAGGAGTTGGAGGCCAAGAGCACGGATGCGTCGCACAGCACATTCGAGGCGCTTTATAAGGCCTCTGAGTGGTATCAGAAAAAAGCGCAGGCGGGAATGCAGTCGGCGCTGGAAAAAGTGCTGGACCAATCCACGGGAGACATGCGCGAGCGTGCGGCTGAGCTTTCGCGAATGTTCGCGTCAGAGCTAGATCATTGCAGCCGCAGTTACGTGGAACATGCGCAAGGCATGATTGAAGAAAGCGCGAAAGAGGTTAAGGAACGCGCTCGCGAAAATTTGACGGAGATGGTGCTAACGACTTCCGCGACGGCAATGGACGAATTGGGCCGGCTTGCGCGCGAGAGCCTGGCGCGCTTCGAGGAGGCCGCTGTTGCATCCACGCAGGATGCGCACGCCAGCGTGCGTCAGAAAACAGAGCAGGCGATGGCGGAATTCGAAGGGCGGCTGGAAGAACGGATGGTTCAAAGCGCAGCGGAAGCGCGGCGGAAGCTGGAAGAGAAACTGAGACCGCTGGCGCAGGAATTTTACGCAGCGCGCGAGAACGAGCAGGGCGCGTGGCTCGAACGTATGAAGGGTACCGTCGAGCAATCCATCGAACAGTACAAAGAGCGGCTGGAAAATGCGTCGAATTCGTGGCTGCTGGCCTCCGCCACCACGCTGGGGCAGCATTCCAAAGGCGTCCTCGAAACGCTTTCCCACGCAGCGGAGGAGCGTCTGCGCGATACTTGCGCGGATGTGTTTGCGGACTTAGGCGAAACGCTCCGGGCGCGTCTCCTTGGGCTTTCGACGAACGTTGGAACCGGGAAGAAGCCGCCCGAAAAAAAGTAAGGTAAGATTTTGGTTGCGCAGGATTTTCCCCGCTGCGCATGTGCCGGTGAAATCCACCTCCTGCCCGTAGGGCCAGAAGTCCCCGTCAAAGCAAGGCGACGTTTGCCCCGCCTGCACTGATCCCCCAGGCTCAACTCGCCGTCGACCTAGGAGCCCTGTTCTGCGCGCGCGCTCCCCAGCATGTCGCCTTCATAATAATAAATCGTTCCGCTGGAAACGACACGCATGGCTACGCGCTTCCCGCCAAAAATACATATTCATTGGTAAAGTTCCCGCTGGACTTCTCCAGGCGGTTGCCGTTCCTTCGGCTACGCTCAGGATAAACTCGGGTGTAGTTCACGCTGCCGTCGAGGTGTCTCGCTCTCCGCGTTCCGGGTGTAATTGTTGAAGATGTCATTCAACAAGTAAGAATGGTTTTTGCGGCCATGAACCCGATGACAATCGGGGCAATAACATGGGGAGCAACGCACACAGGAGCAGAGCGAAGAGGAAAATGGCGTGACCGATTTTCCTGGCGCGGCCTCCGGTATAATGCTGGGGTATGGCGAATCGCGCGTATGCAAGCATTTGGGCCGCGGATTTTTCCGAAGAGACGCTGATCGAGCGCTGGAAACAATTTCTAGAGACAGTTCCCTTCTCGAGCGAGCAGCGCGGATTCACTGAACTGGTGATTCGGGCGGTGGACACGACGGAAACGGCGATTTTCGAGCAGGATTTGCGCTCGGGCGAATACGGCGCGGAGGTGCTGGCGGAGCTGGCGCGGGAGCACGCGCACAGCGATTGTGCGTATGAAACGCAAGCGTTCTGGGATTTGTGGACCTACGACGAAGGCACCGGAGTGTGGAAGCAAAAACCTCAGCCGATTGGGATTACCTGCTACGGAACCGACTTTGATGAAGGTATGTGGAAAGAGCAGGGGCATTTTCTTGTGGATGCCGGATTCGAGCATTTTTTCACGGGCCATGCGGGGCTGCTGGGCTTTCGCCGGAAAAACGCGGAGCCAGCGAAGCATCCGGAAGAGGCGGCCTTCGTAGCGCTTATGTCACAGCCGGAGAATTTGCAGGAGTACCAGGAGAAGACGCGGCAGAATATACGCAAGCTGTACGACTGGATGACGCGCGTGGAGCAGGCGATACCGGTGGAGCGTTACCAATTGTGGTCCGAGGGAGAAGAGAACTTTGAGGCGCGCATGGAGGAGATTTTAGCGGCGCAATAGCTTGGGGGGCGTGAAAGGTAGGCGATACGTGGCCTCAGGGTAAACCGGCGGGGTGAGCGAGGCAGCGCCAGGGCATCGTGTGAAGATGGCGGCAAAGCGGCGTCGAGCCGCCGCACTCCAAAAAAGCGAAGGCGTTCGCGCCGCGCTTGTCTGAAAAGGCGAAACGGCACCGATGGCGCAGGGGGCAGGGCGAGCAGCGCCCCTTCGAAAGCGTTAGCGGGCGAGGGCAGCCCCGAAGAGAGATCCGCAAAGAAACTTGCGCGGGGCATCGGGCTTTCATGGAGGACACGCGCAAGATACAATTCAGGTTCAACTTACTTGTATCTTGGCGAGCGGGAGATGATGCATGCGACGAGTGTTAGCACTGGCTCTGATGAGCGCGTTAACGATGATGGTAGCGGCATGCAGTGGGACGACAACTGAGCCCGAAGCAACAAAAGTGGCTGCGCCGGCGTATCCGCCAGAAGTGGAAAAGGCGGCCGAGAAGCTTTTCGGCATTGAGGCGGAAGTCATTACTTACGGGGATCTCGCGAAAAACGGAAAGCAACAGGCGCTGGTGGTTAGCCGCTTGAAAATCAGGCCGGAGACGATGCAGCCGGGGCTACTGGTGACGAGGGCAGTGATTATCCAGAAGGCCGACGATTCCTGGGATGAAGTGTTTTTGTGCGACGAGCATCTAAAGAACCCTAAGGGATTTTTGGGCGGCCAGCCGGTAGCGGCGGTAGGCGGATGGCGTCTGCAAACGGAGACGGACCCGAAGGACGGCCTGGAAATGTATTTCACGCCGCTGCAAAAACCGGCAGGCGGGTACATACAGACGTATGAAGTACGATGGAACCCGGCGGTAAAACGTTACGAAACGCTGGATCGGAATTATAAGGACTTTCTGAAGGAATTGCCGACGCTTCAGCCGATTGATACGGAACAATAATGAGCGCAGCAGCACAGACAATTAGCGCGGCGAAAAAGCCGCAGAAGAAGGTCAGAGCGGCGGCGGAGTTGCGGCGGCTGATCCCTTATCTGGGACCGTATAAGGGCGCGACTGCGTTTGGCCTGCTGATGCTGGCGGTGATGGGGTTAATCGGCGCGCTGCCGCCGCTGATTATCGGCTCGATCATAGACTGCCTGAAGGGTTCGCCGCAGCCGATGCCAAATCTCACGGAGGCGTCGCCTGCGGGAGCGGTGACGTTCTGGCACTCCGTGCTGAAACCAATTCTGCATTTCTATCAGCCGCAAAGCCGGCACACGCTGGGCATTCTTTGCCTGATGCTGGTTGGCGTAGTGGTGGTGAAGGGCATTTTCTCATTTGCGTCGCGCTGGACGCTGATTGGGATTTCGCGCGACATTGAATACGATTTACGAAACGATTTGCTGGCGCGGCTGGTGAAGCTGGAGCCGGAGTTTTACGTGCGGAATCGCACGGGCGACCTGATGTCGCGGTGCACGAACGACTTGAGCGCAGTGCGCATGGTGCTGGGTCCAGGAATTATGTACAGCGCGACCACATTGGTGGGGATGGCGGTAGCTCTTGCGGTGATGGCCAAAATATCGCCGCGGCTCACTGTGGAAGTTCTCTTCCCTGTTCCTTTTGTGTTCATCACGGTGAGGTACTTCGGGACAGTGATCCACGAGTTGCAAGCGAAGATTCAGGCGATGCTGGCTACGCTTTCGGCGAAGGCACAGGAGAATCTGACCGGGATCCGCGTGGTGCGAGCCTACGGGCAAGAAGCGGCGGAGACGCGGTCGTTTGATGAAGCGAATAAGCAGTACGTTGGGCAGAACATACGAATGATTCGCGCGTGGAGCCTGTTCTTTCCGGCGCTGTCGACGATTATTGGATTTTCGGTGGTGTTCGTGCTGTGGCAAGGCAGCCGGATGGTGGTGCAAGGGCACATTTCATTGGGGGCGCTGATCGCGTTTTATACATTTGTGGGGCAACTGGTGTTTCCGATGATCGCGCTCGGCTTCGTGACGAATATTTTTCAGCGCGGCGCGGCTTCTATGGGGCGGTTGAACTACATTTTGGATGTGGAGCCGGGAATCGCTGATGCGGGAACGCCGAAAGAGGCGCCGAAGGAAGTTCGAGGCGAAATTGAATTTCGTGATTTGACGTTCACGTATCCTACGACGCGCAGCGGAAATGGAACGCGACAGACGAACGGCAAAAATGCCGGCGCGAACGAGCCAGTGCTGCGAAATATCAATTTACACATTGCGGCGGGATCGACGGTGGCGATCGTGGGTCCCACAGGGAGCGGAAAAACAACGCTGGCGGGACTGATCGCGCGGCTGTGGGAAGCGCCGATGGGCACGCTTTTCATCGACGGCAAATCGATTCGCGAATGGCCGCTCGCGGCGCTGCGGAGGGCGATCGGTTTTGTGCCGCAGGATGCGTTTCTGTTCAGCGACACGCTGCGCGAGAATATTTCGTTTGGCGTGGAAGAGGCGACGCTGGAAGCGGTGGAAGACGCATCGCACGTCGCGAATATCGCGGGCGATATTTCGGATTTTCCGGGGCGCTACGAAACGATTGTCGGCGAGCGAGGAATCACGCTTTCGGGCGGGCAAAAGCAGCGGACGACACTCGCACGGGCGCTGATTCGTAACCCGAGGATTCTGATTCTGGATGACGCATTTTCGAGCGTGGACACGGGCACGGAGGAAAGGATTCTCCAGGGATTAGAGGATGTGTTCAAGGAGCGTACTACCATATTGATTTCGCACCGATGCTCGACGGTGCGCGATGCAGATCAAATTGTGGTGTTGCGCGTGGGCGAAATCATCGAAAAAGGCACGCATGAAGAGCTGATCGGGCTCGGCGGATATTACGCGGAGCTGTATCAGAAACAACTGCTCGAAGAAGAGCTGGCCAGGGAATGAGCGCGAGCACGCATCACGAAGAAGAGAAGCTTGGGCGGATCTACGATTCGCAACTGACGTGGCGGCTGCTGAAGTATCTGAAGCCGTACAAGTGGCGCGTTTTTGCGGCCATTGCGCTCACTATGGTGGTGACGCCGTTGCGGCTGGTTGGGCCGCGGCTGTTTGCGGCAGTGATCGACCGTTACATCACGCCAGCATTGAAACACAACATAACGCTGGACCAGGCGTTCCGCGGGATTCTGTGGATTTCACTGGCGTTCATCGCGACGCTGATTCTCAGCTTCCTGTTTCAGTACGGGCAAGTGCGAATTATGCAGTCCGTCGGGCAGCATACGATGTACGACCTGCGCAAGCAGATCTTCGGGCATCTGCAGCGGCTGCCGATGAGTTTCTTCGACCGCACGCCAGTGGGGCGATTGGTGACGCGCGTGACCACGGACGTGGATGCGCTGAATGATTTATTCGCGGCGGGCGTGGTGGCCATGGTGAACGACTTCTTCTTTTTGGTGGCCGCGATCGCTTACATGTTGAAGCTGAACTGGAGGCTGGCGCTGGCCGCATTCGCGGTGCTGCCGCTGATGTTCGGCGTGACGTGGCTCTTCCGAAACGCCGTGCGGGACGCAAACCGGCGGATTCGCACAGGGGTGGCGCGCATCAATGCGTTCCTGCAAGAACACATCGGCGGCATGGCGGTGATCCAGCTTTTCAATCGGGAGCGAAAGGCGCGAGAGCAGTTCAAAGGACTGAACCTCGCGTATAACCTGGCGTTCAAGAAAGCCATCAAGGCGTATGCGCTTTTCTACCCGGCTATCGATCTGCTGTCTTCATCGGGCTACGCGATGATTTTCTGGTTCGGCGGCCTGCGGCAGCTTGCGGGAGGGGTGGGCATCGGCGTGGTGGCGGAGTTTTACATGTATTCGCAGCAGTTTTTCATGCCCATCCAGGATTTGAGCGAGAAATTCAACATCCTGCAGTCAGCTATGGCCGCGTCAGAACGGATTTTCAAGCTGCTGGACGAGCCGCTAACGGTGCAATCCGCAGAAAATACGGTGAAACTGGAAGCGCCGAAGGGCGAGATTGAATTTCGCAATGTGTGGTTCGCGTATCGCGGCGGCGAAAATCCCAAAGAGGAAGACTGGGTATTGCGCGATGTGTCGTTTCGCGTGGCGCCGGGACAGAACATCGCGATTGTGGGACACACGGGCGCGGGCAAGACGACGATTATTCAGCTCTTGCTGCGGTTCTATGACGTTCAGCGCGGAGAGATTCTGCTCGATGGCGTGAATATTCGGAATTTGCAGCTTCAGGATTTGCGGCGGTTTTTCGGAATCGTGCTGCAGGATCCATTTCTGTTCAGCGGAACGATCGAGTCGAACGTCCGGCTGGGAACGGAAACGATCAGCCGCGAGGACGTGGAGAATGCGTTGCGCGAAGTGGGGTTGGGCAGTTTTGTGGCGTCGCTGCCGCATGGAGTCGCCACAGAGGTGACCGAGCGCGGGGCGACGCTGTCGGTTGGGCAGCGGCAACTGATCAGCTTTGCGCGGGCGCTGGCACACAATCCGCGATTCCTGATATTGGATGAGGCGACTTCGAGCGTGGACACGCAAACCGAATCGCTGATTCGGAGCGCTTTGGACCGCCTGCTTGCGCGGCGTACGGCGCTGGTGATCGCGCACCGGCTGAGCACGATTCAACATGCGGACCGCACTCTGGTTTTTCACAAGAGCCGCTTGCGCGAAGAGGGCACGCATCAGGAACTGCTGGCGCGCCGCGGCATCTATTACCGGCTGTATCAGCTTCAGTACAAAGATCAGGAGCTGCGCGAAACGGCCCGGATCGGCGAAACTGCAGGAAGCGTGCTCCCCGCGAATGACTGAGCGCATGCGGCGATTAATGCTGGCGGCGCGCGCGCCTTTCCATTCGTTTTCACGATAAGAAGACAGAATGCCTCCATCGCAGATTCTGATTTCCGCAGGCGAGGCTTCGAGCGACATGTACGCGGCGCGGCTTGCGGCTGCGCTGCAAAAATTGATGGGAGCGCATCTGTTCGGCATGGGCGGGCCGCTAATGCGCGAAGCGGGCGTGGAATTGGTGGCGGACGCATCCACAATTGCAGTGGTGGGAATCACCGAAGTTTTTCACCGATTGCCGGCAGTTTGGCGCGCGTGGAGAACTTTGGAACGCGAGGCGGCGCGCCGAAAGCCGGCGCTGGCAATTACCGTGGACTCGCCGGGATTCAATTTCGGATTGGCGCGACGGTTGAGAAAACAGGGCGTGCGCAACGTGTACTTCATCAGCCCGCAGATTTGGGCCTGGCGGCGGCGAAGGATGAAGTGGATGCAGCGTCGGTTCGAACGCGTGCTGGTGATTTTTCCGTTCGAAGAGGAGATTTACCGCAAAGCCGGCGTGGCGGTGGATTTTGTGGGGCACCCGCTGGTGGATTCTGTCCACGCGAGGATGACGCGCGAGGAATTCGCCGCGCGGTTTAGGCTGGACCCGAAGCGGCGCATTGTGGCGATTCTGCCAGGGAGCCGTGCCAGTGAAATCCGACGCAGCATGCCGATTATTGCAGAGGCGTGCGCGCGTCTGCAGAGCGGTTGCGACGTGCAGTTTGTGGTGGCTGCTGCTCCGGGCGTAAGCGAAGCTTCGCTCGGCGATTACGCGAGGCGCGGGGTGAATTTCAAGGTGGTTGAAGGGCTTACCTACGACGCGCTGGCGGCGGCCGATTGCGCGGTGGTGTCGAGCGGCACGGCCACGGTGGAGGCTGCGCTGCTGGGCACGCCGCTGGTGATTGTCTACCGGGTATCGAGACTGACGGCGGCGATTGCGCGCCGGATGGTGAAGACTCCTTTTTTCGGGATGGTGAATCTAATATCGGGCCGGCAGGTTGCGACCGAACTGATTCAGGATAAGTTCACAGCGGAAGCTTTGGAGCGCGAGCTGCGGCGGCTGCTGGATTCGCCAGAGACGCGCGAACGGCAAAGAAGGGAGTTGGCGGGTGTGCGAGCGAGGCTTGGGTCAAGCGGTGCCATCGAGCGCGCCGCGGACATCATTGCGGCAATGCTCTGAACATCAAACAGATGCGGGCAACTGAAGCACGCTGTTTGATACTCTAATGAGTCTAATGAATGGATATTCTATGAAAATAAAAATAATGCGGATGCCAGGGTGGCGCGTTGGCGCAGGTTTATTTGTGCTGAGCATCGCGGCGCTGGCCGCGAGCAGCGCAAGAGCGCAGCAACAACTGCCAAAGTTCGATTTCGACGCCGTGCACTACGACGTGCAAGCGGCGCTGCACCCATCGGAGCAGGGCATGACCGCGGACGCGAAAGTAGAACTGGTGGCCAACGCCGTGTCGCGCACGATTCTGGTGGAGTTGCATCCGGATTTGCAGGTGAAGTCAGTGACGCTTGTGGGCGACGGAAGAAAACTGGATTTTCAGCGCGATTCTTTCAACCCACTGGATTTGCGGGTATCGCTGCCCTCGGACGCGCAGCCGGGCATGCATGTGACGCTGGATTTTACTTATTCTGGCGCGTTTCAGAATGACGAGGACAGCCCGACAAAAAATGTGCGCTTCGCGTGGATTGACAAGGACTCGGCGTATTTGCTGCTGCCAGCGCGCTGGTTTCCGCTGACGAATTACCCTGCGAATCGTTACACGGCGACATTTCAACTCATCGTGCCTGATAACTTTGCGGTCACCGGAACCGGCCAAGCTTCGACGCCGAGCGAACTGCCGGCGGAAAAGCCGGGGCAAAGCGGGCGATCCGTGTATACGTTCACGTGCAAAGATGCGGGGCCGGAGGGAACTTTCGTGGCCGGCAACCTGCAACTCACTCCGGTACACGCACAAGGATTGAACATATCGGTTTTCGCGCCGCCCTCCGCAAGTGGAACCGTTTCACACTATGCGGATGCGATTGCCAACGCGTTAATCTATTACTCGAATGAATTCGGCCCGATGGCTTCACCGGAAATCACGCTGGCGCAATTGCCCGACGGAACGCTCAAGGAATATTCCGCACCAGGACTTCTGCTGCTGAGCGCGCGGGAATGGGGAACGACGGTAAACCAGTCCGACGTGGCGCATCTTGCCGCGCAGCAATGGTGGGGAAATGACGTGCTGCCTGCGTCCAGCTCGGATGCCTGGGTGACGGATGGGCTGGCGCAATACGTGAGCGCGATGTACATCGAAAAAACGGA
This sequence comes from Candidatus Acidiferrales bacterium, assembly GCA_035933545.1. Lineage (GTDB taxonomy): Bacteria > Acidobacteriota > Terriglobia > Acidiferrales > UBA7541 > DAHUXN01. The sequence goes on from DASYYQ010000148.1 coordinate 31,972, forward strand.
AGGCGAACCGGGCTTCCGCCACGAGCTGACGGATTACGCGATTGGGTCGGTGATGTTCGAGGGCGCCGCGCCCATTGCGCAGGCGCAGAGCCTGCAGCCTTACTCACAGCAATACGAATCGGTGGTGGTCGACAAAGGCGCGATGGTTTTTCATATGCTGCGCAGTTCGATGGGCGATGCGGCATTCGATTCCCTGCTGCATGATTTCTACACGGCTCATGCGGGAAAGACGGCGAGCATTGACAATTTTGAGAAGCTTGCGCAGGCCAAGCTTCCGCCGCCGAAATCTGGCGAACCCAGCCTGAATCTGGTAGCGTTTTTTTCTCAGTGGCTGGATTCGACGGGAATTCCGGAATTCAAACTGAGTTACATCGTGTATCGGACCCCAAAGGGATTCAAAGTGGTTGGCAAAGTGACGCAGCCAATCGAGACCTTCAATATGCCGGTTGCGATTCGGGTGGCGACGGAAGGAAACGCGGTGACCAAGGTCGTGCCAGTAGTGGGAACCGACAGTCCGTTCACCATTGACACTTTCGGAGAGCCGAAGCCCGACGGAATTACGATTGACCCGGACGACGACATCCTAAAATCGAACCCCACACTCCATGTGCGCGCGCTGATCGCGTATGGCGAAGGGCTGGCGGAGCAGGGCAACTTTGCGCAAGCAATCGAGCAGTATCAAAAGGCACTCGGCCTGCAGCCGAATAATTCACTGGCGGATTTTCGCATCGGAGAAGCGTTTTTCTACGAGAAAAACTATTCGGCGGCGTCAAACAGTTTTCGCGATGCGCTGGATGGCGACCTCGACCCGAGCTATCGCTGGGTGGAAGTATGGAGCCATATTTATCTGGGCAAAATTTTCGATTTGACCGGCTCGCGTGAACGCGCCATCAACGAATATCAGAAGGCGGAGGAACTGAAGGACAACACGGCCGGCGCGCAGGAACAAGCCGAAAAATACATGAAGGCGCCGTATACGCTCACGGAAAAAACGACGCCGACCTCGCCAACCTCGGCGACTACGCCGACGAAACAAGCGAAACGGTAGAACGGCTGTTCCGGCTCACAGCGCAGAGCTTGGTTTTTTCTGTAATTCCTTCCACGTTCGCTCGAAAATATCGAGAGAAGGCTTATCGAATAGCACAAAAAAGATTTTTTTCAGCGACGTTTTGCCTTTGAGATGCCTGACTGCTTCCATGAGCATGATCTCAGCGCAATCGCGCATGGGAAAGCCGGCGATTCCGGTGCCGACGGCGGGAAGTGCAATGGTTCGGAGATTGTTCTCCGAAGCGATGCGCAGCGAATGAGCGGTGGAACTGCGCAAATCGGAGGCTGAAGTGCGGCCGCCAAGCTCCATGCTGGCTGCATGAATCACGTGGCGAGCTTTCAGGCGTCCGCCGGAGGTGATTGCGGCGCCACCCACGGGAATCGAACCGATGGCGTCGCATTCGCGTTGAACCTGCTCGCCAGCCTTGCGGCGAATGGCGCCCGCGACGCCTCCGCCCAGTTGTAGATCGTTGTTGGCGGCGTTCACGATGGCGTCAACGTCCATTTCGGTGAGGTCGCCTTGAGCGAAATTGATTTGCGGGAGTTTCTCTTTTGCAGGCAAGGAACATCCTTTCAAATGCCGCGCTCCGCTGACGACAATGCGAATTTACGGCTTGGGTTTTGCGGCCGCTTCTTTGTAATCGAAAACGCCACGGCCTGACTTGCGGCCCAGGCGACCAGCTTTGACATATTGTTCGAGCAGCAGGCAGGGACGATATTTTTCGCCAAGCGTTCGTTGCAAATGCTGCAGAATGCTCAGGCGAACATCGAGGCCAACGAGATCAACCAGCTCAAACGGGCCCATTGGATGATTTAGTCCGAGCTTAAGGGCTTTGTCAATATCCGCGGCGGTGGCAACGCCCTCCTGCAGCATATAAAACGCCTCATTGCCGATCATGGCGTTTATGCGGCTGGTGACAAATCCCGGCGATTCGCGCACGACGACAACTTCCTTGCCCATGCGGCCACCAACTTCCACGCACGCGGAAATGGTTTGGTCGGCGGTTTCGAGCCCGCGAACTATCTCCAGCAGCTTCATTTTCTGAACGGGATTGAAGAAGTGCATGCCGATGCAGCTCTCCGCGCGAAAAGTGATCGCGGCCATTTCGGTAATCGAAAGCGACGAGGTGTTACTTGCGAAAATGGCGCCGGGCTTCGCGAATTTGTCGAGTATGGTGAAAATCTCGAGCTTCGTTTCCATTTCCTCGGGGACAGCTTCAATAATCAGCTCCGCTTCGCGGCAGGCGTCCTGCACGGAACGGGAAGTGATAATCGAGGCGAACGCCTTTTGTTTTTGTTCTTCGGTGACTTTGCCGCGGGAGATTCCTTCGTCCAAAGCGCGGCGAATGTAGTCGAGCCCTTGCTGCAAAACGGAATCGGAGACGTCTTCCAAGACAGTACGGTAGCCAGCAAGGGCTGAGCAATAGGCGATTCCACGGCCCATTGTTCCTGCACCAATAATTGCGATGGTTTTGATTTCCATTCGGCCTCCGTTTCGAGGAATTATGCGCGCACAGGAAAAAGGCGCGCGGCATTGTCGTAGAGAATCTTCTGCCGCGCTCCCGCCGAGATAGGCAGCGCGCGGAACTTTTCCATGTTGCCGCGAATTCCCGGAACGCCCGGGCCGGGCCAGTCCGTTCCCCACAGGACTTTATCGGCGATTTCTTCGATGCGCGGAAAATATTCCATCAGGCGCTGCGGAGGAATGCCGGAAATATCCATGTACATATTGGGATGGCGGCGAACGAGGAAGAAAGATTCGTTCATCCACAGCGGACGGCCGCCATGAGCGAGAATGATGACCAAATTGGGAAAATCGATGGCGACATCGTCCGCGAGCATGGGCTGCGCATAAACGTTGCGCGCGCCAGGAAATATCGAGGTGCCGGTGTGAATCATAACGGGCATGGCGTGCGCCTGGGCGCGTTCGTACATGGCAGCAAGCGGGCCGAAGCCGTCGCGATAGGCGTTGGGCGCGAAAAGTTGGTGCGAGGGATGAACTTTGAGGCCGCGAATTCCGAGACGCGCGAGGCGGTCCACTTCGGCGCCGGCGTCAGGAACATACTTCGGGTGAACGGAGCCGAACGCGAGCAGCCGGGCGGGGTCGGCGGAACAGTAAGATGCGATCCAGTCGTTTACTTCGGGAGGAAAACCGATGACGTCGGGGCTGACGTAATTAATCAGGCCGGCGCGTTCGATTCCGGCGTCATCGAGAAATTTCAGAAACAATTTCGCATCGGCGGAGTAACGCTGGACTTCAGGATAATCTTTGCGGCCTTTTTGAATCAGCGCCAGCGCGTGCGGCTTGAACATGTGAAGCGGCTGAATGTGAATATGAATATCGATGACTGGAGTTGGGGGCGACGGCAAGCTATCTCCTCCTAGCGAGTATGCGTGACAACCGAATAATCCGTACCTCAGCGGCTAAAGCCGCAGTGATTTTGCCTGCTTTAAGTCGTGGCTGAAGCTCGCGGCAGGCCTTCGCATAATGCGTTCGGGCCAAAAAGGCGCGCGTCCCAAAGATTCGCGAGTTATCACGCAGGCTTTCCGTCTCCCTAGTTAAAGCATTTTGGCGCACGACTTTACGGGCCAGCTTGCGCCGACTTCCATACTTCTTCCAGTGCGCGACGGGTGAAGACGCGCACCATGTCGCGGCGATAAACGGGCGTAGAAGCCGACGTGGTCAGCGGCTTGCCAGTGCGAATTGCAGCGTGAGCGACCTGCTCGGCCAATTCGAGCGCCCATTTTTGACCCACGAGCGCGCCGGAAGCGCTGCGCACCAGCACCGGCGCGGGATTTACGGCGGAGAGCGCCACGCGAGCATCGCGACAAATTCCTGATGAATCGACTTCCATGGCGACGGCGACTCCGGCGAGCGGATAATCAATCGAGTCGCGGACGCGCAGCTTGTGATATGCGCCGCGACGTCCGGCCATGCGCGGAGACACGTGCACGGCGACGAGCAATTCGTTGCGAGCCAGGGCAATACGATCTTTCCCGTCATTCTTATAGAAATCGCGCAAAGGGATGCGGTGCGCGCCGGAGACGCTGGCGATTTCGACTTCTGCATCGAGCGTAAGGAAAGCGGGCGCGGAATCGCCAGACCATGCGGCCCAGCAGAATTTTCCTCCGGGAGCGACGTGGCAAATGTCTCCATCTTTTTTCAGGCAACCGCCGAGCGATTGGCGCCAGAAATGAGATTGGTTGTACCAGCGGCAGCGTGTTTCGAGGCACAGATTTCCGCCGACGGTGCCCATATTTCTTTGCAAGGGCCCGGCAATGGTGGCGATGGCGCTTGATAGCACCGGAAATTGGTGAGCGAGCCAGGGAGTCTCGAGAACGTGCGTGAGAGAAGCGGTTGCGCCGATGGTTAGACCGCGTTGAGGCGAAAATTCGATCTTGGATAGTTTACGGAGCGGCTTGATATCGATGAGGACGCGCGGCGCGAAGAGCTTCATCTGCAAATTGGGAATGACATCGGTGCCGCCCGCGATAATCAAGGCGTCTGAACCGTGCTGCTCGAGCATGCGGCAAGCTTCATCAAGTGTGCTCGGCTGGAGAACGCGAAATGCCGGCAGAGTCATAGCGCGGTTCCTGGCACAGAGGACTTCGATGACGAGGCTGCCGAGGTGTTTTCGGCGGATTTGCGCTTGGCGCGCAGAGCGTCCAGAATTTTCTCCGGAGTAAACGGGACGGAATTGATGCGCACGCCGACGGCATCGTAAATTGCGTTGGCAATCGCGGGGATAGTTGCGGCCAGCGAACCCTCGCCAGCTTCCTTGGCGCCGAATGGACCTTCGGGATCAATACTTTCGACAATGATGGATTCAATTTGCGGATTTTCCTTGGTGGCGGGAATGCGATATTCGAGAAGCGAGGGATTCATCAGCCGGCCATCGTGCCAAATCATGTCCTCCTGAAGAGCCTGGCCAAATCCCATGTAAACGGAGCCCTCGATCTGGCCTTCGACGGTAAGCGGATTGAGCGCTTTGCCGCAATCGTGTGCGGCAATGATTTTGTCGACATGAACGTGGCCTGTTTCGGGATCGACAGTCACCTCGGCGACCTGCGCGCTGTAGCTGTAAGCCGGCGAGGGGCCAACGCCCGCGCCGCGGAAATTTCCGCCGCGCGCTGTTTCCGGCGGCGCGTAGGTGCCGCGAGCAATGAGCGCGCCGTGGAATTCGAGCGCAAGAGCAACAGCTTCGTCGAAGGAAACGCTCTGATTTTGGCCGCCGCTTTGCGAGATGCGATCATTGTTTGCGACAAGTTCACTGGGCGAGCAGCCGAGCTTTTTGGCGACAGCGGCGAAGAGCTGGTCGCGCATGTCCTTGGCGGCGTTCAACGCCGCATTGCCAGCCATAAACGTGACGCGGCTGGAATAGCTGCCCAAATCGATGGGCGTAAGTTCGGTGTCCGCCGCGACAAGTTTTATGCGCGCAGGGCGGATGCCCAAGACTTCCGCGACGATTTGAATTTGCATGGTGTCAGAACCCTGGCCGATTTCGGAGGCGCCAGTGTAAACAGTAACGGCGGCATCGCGATCGATTTTGATGTTCACCGTGGTGTGCGGCATGTTGGAGCGAACGATGGGATTCGCCGCGCCGCTCACGTAATGGCTGCACGCAACGCCAACTCCTTTGCCGTAGGGCAATTTGCCCTTTTTGTTGCGCCAGCCGGAACGCTCGAAAACTTTTTCGATGCATTCGGGAAGGCCGTAGCTGGTCACGCGCAGCGAATTCGCCGTGATGCAAGGCGCTTTGAGCAAATTGCGGCGGCGAAGTTCGACGGGATCAATTCCCGCCTGATGAGCCAGCTGATCGAGCATGGCTTCGAACGCGAAGCGAACGTTGACCGTGCCATGTCCGCGCATCGCCCCGCACGCGGGCTTATTGGTGAGCACGCGAAAACCATCGTAGCGAACATTGGCAATGTCATAAATCGCGCCGAGCAATGCGCCGGAATAGAGCACGGTCACTGGGCCGTAGCCGCAGTACGCGCCGCCGTCCTGAATCACGCGCGCCTGCACAGCGGTGATTTTTCCGGAGCGGGTGATACCAACTTTCAAGTAGACGATGGTGATGGGGCGGCCGCGATGAGCGAGGAACACCTCTTCGCGCGTGTAGGTAATCTTCACGGGCTTGTGCGATTTCTTGGCGAGGACACAGGCGGCAACTTCGAGAGGAATGACTTCGCTTTTGCCTCCGAAACCGCTGCCAATGAGCGGCTTGATGACGCGAATCTGGCTCATGGGCATTTCGCAGACTTCAGCAATCGTGCGATGAAGGTAGAAAGGAACTTGCGTGGAGGAATGAACGGTCAAGCGGTCATCGGGTTCCCAAATTGCCAGAGTGGCATGGGGCTCCATCGCCGCGTGGTTGACTTCGCCGGCGTAATATCGTTCTTCGGCAATGAAATCAGCCTGCGCGAAACCGCCATCCGGGTCGCCGAACAGATGGTGATATTCTTTTTCGATATTGTGCGGACGGTGTTCATGAATCCAGATTGACTCCGCCTTCATGGAAATTTCCGGATCGAACCACGCAGGAAGCTGCTCGTAATCCACACGCAGCAAATCGAGAGCCTGCTCGGCGATTTCTGCGGAAGTTGCGGCGACGGCGGCGACGTTGTCTCCAATGTAGCGAGCCTTATCGAGGGCGAATACGCGCTCGTCGTGGCCAATCGGCAAAATGCCATATGGATTGCGTGCGTCCTGACCGGTGACGATGGCCTTCACGCCGGGAAGAGATTCGGCGCGCGAAGCATCGATGGAGCGAATGCGCGCGTGTGGGTATGGCGAATGCAGGATTTTGCCGATGAGCATTCCCGGGACGCTGAGGTCATCGGCATATTTTCCAAGGCCGGTGACTTTGGCGCGCGCGTCGGCCATAGCCAGGGGTTTGCCGATGATGCTGAAGCCGTTTGTTGGAGGAGCGCCAGACATAATCAGAGCGCGACCGGCGCCGGCGAAGCGTGCGTCGAGGAAATTGAGTGGCACTTCTCAAGTGCGTACTTCACCGATTCGTAGATTTGCATGTAGCCGGTGCAACGACAAAGATTGCCGGAAAGGGCTTCGCGAATTTCGTCCATCGTAGGATTTGGGTTGCGATCGAGCAGCGCTTTGGTCGCGATCATAAATCCGGGCGTGCAAAATCCGCACTGCGCGCCGCCCGATTCCGCGTATCCTTCCTGAACAGGGTCGAGGTCTCCCGGCCCGCCGAGACCTTCGACAGTGGTGATCGCGCAATTTTGATAACTGGCCGCGAGCGCCACACACGAAAGCGTGGGCACTCCGTCCACGAGGACAGCGCAGCAGCCGCAACTCGAATCGTCGCAGCCGCGCTTTGAGCCGGTCAATCCCAGGTCTTCACGAAGCGCATCGAGCAACAGGCGATTGGGCGCGCTAGCAATTTCGCGTTCTTCGCCATTGATGCGCAGATTGATGAGTTCTTTATTCATTCAATCACCGGAAATCTAGCTGCCGACAAAAACCACCCGCCTATTGCGCTTCCCACACAGGCTGACGCTTCTCCAAGAATGCGCGAATGCCTTCGTTGGCATCGTGAGTCTTCATCAAGCCGTGGAGATAAAAATCTTCCATAGTGTGAAGGGCGCCTTCAAAATCGAAGCCGTCCGAACTCCACAGCTTGCGCCGCGTCAAGCCCAGAACAGTCGAGCTTAGTGAGCGCAATTCCGCGGCCAATGCGCCGACGGCATGATCGAATTCCTTATCCGGCGCAATGCGGCTGACGAGGCCGATGCGCTGCGCTTCGGCGGCGGGAATCGTGCGGCCAGTCAGGATTAAATCGAGCGCTGCACGCAAGCCGATTAGGCGCGGGAACGTGACCATCGCTACCGGCGGAAAGCAGCCCAGCTTGATCTCCGGCTCGCCGAATGTGGCCGACTCCGCAGCGACGACAAAATCGCAGAACGTCGCCAATTCGCATCCCCCTCCGAGACAATGGCCATGAACGGCCGCAATGGTAAGCATCGGGCTTCGCCAGAGTTCGCGAAAAATGGCGTGAAATGCGTCGAGCATGTCGCCAACACGGTCGGGCGTGTGATCGGCGATCTCCGCTCCAGCAGAGAAGGCTTTGTCACCCGCGCCGCGAAAAATCAGAATGTCGGAGCGGCCAGCGAGATCCACAATCGCCTGGTGAACCTCGCGCATCATGGCAATGTTCACCACATTAAGCGGCGGACGATCGAGCAAGATCGTAGCGAGGCGGCCTTCGAGTTCGACGCGCACATGCGAGCCTTCGCTCATGCGCTTATTGCGCTCGGCGGACTTCGTTCCTTGAACGGGAGACACTATTCCATCGATCCTTTAGGCGCGACCCACTGCGGCTCGGTGGCCTGAATGTCCATAACCAGCTTGACGTCGGATTCCTGGGGAAGCACTTCCTGCAGATGCTCCGCGTATTTCTCCGGTGAAAGCAGCTCGCCCGTGACACTGTACGGCTGATTCGCGAATTCGCCAATGTGGCGGTTGAACCTCAAATCCGGAACGTACAATTTCGTTTGCCCCGCTGGAACATGCTTGTTGATCTGGTCGATCAGCTTGAGGCATTCCGCGTAGTACAAGTTACGATTATGCTCGTTCATGTGGCCCAGATCGGCCGCTTGCTGATTTTGCGCTTCGTCGTAGCGGCCCTTGAGGCCCCACACATAGAACCAGTGAGCGGAACTGGATTGATCCACGCCGAAGAGGTCGTAACTGACGGGAATCCACTTGTTGATGTATTTCTGCACGACGTTCAGCGGAACCACGCCAGCTTTCACAATGCGCTTAATGCCATCGTGACCGGTGCCGAGATGGAAAGATTCTTCGCGCAGCATCGGAATCATGGACTGCGCCAAGGGCGCGAATCCCGAATAACTGAGCATGGTGAGCTGGAATTTTCCATCGCGATCCACAAAGTCAGTGTACGTAAAAAAGTCCAGCCAGTTGCGCACGTCCTGATTGAACGCGCCAAGCAGCCGCTTCTGCTCGAACGCGCGGCGCTCCAGCATTTTCTGCGCCTCGACGCGCCCGCCATAGCCGAAATGCGAGATGAGCAGCGTGCACATTTGCCAGCCGTGGCGCATCTCTTCGGTAACTACGCGGCACAGCGATTTGCGGTCATGTTCGCTCGGAGAGGTTTGAAAAAGATGGCGCTGCTGCTCGACGGAGGCAAATTCCGTATCGCCCTGAAAGATAATCAGATTCATCAGGCCATCGCGTATGCGCTGGTCAGGCACTTCCAAAAGTTTTTGCCACTTGGTACGGCCTTTGAACGCGCCGAACTCAATCTCGTTCGAGCGAATCGGGCCGAATTTGGCTTCGAATTTGTATTCCTCGATTTCTGGATAGTTCACTCCGATGTCTTTTCGCCAGGAGCCAAACAAATCCACCCAATCGTCAAAAGTTGTAATCCGCGCTGCCGGCATTGCTGTTTCTCCCTCCTAAGCCCAATAGCTTTGTCAGAATTTCGCCAAATTTCCTCGAACAAAAGTTTGCGAATCGCTACTTCAATTCTCGATGTGCCGGAGCACAGCGGCCAGTTTTTTGAAGTAGCGCATTTTCACGCCGCTGCCTTTGGCGTTCAGGCCGCTGGTCGAAGGCAAAACGAAAACGTCAGCGCCGTACAGCTTCTCCTTTTGGAGACCCAGCATGCACGGACGGCCGGAAAACCTCTCGTACACCATCTTCCCATTGAATGCGACGACCCTCGGCCGGTATTCTTCGAGCTTCTGTGCAAGCAGAACACGGCCTTCGGCGAATTCTTCGCGGCCAAGGTCGTCTATTCCTTTGGACGGACGCTTGACCAGATCGGTCAGCCCGATGCCAAATTCCACGACGCGCCGGTCGTCCTTGTAGGTCAGCGGCTCTGGAATCACTCCGGATTCATAGAGCAGCGGCCAAAATTCGTTTCCGCGCCCGGCGTAATAGTGACCGAGACGAGCCGAGCGCTCTCCGGGATTGCATCCAACGACCACGAGTTTCATCCCTCGGCGAAGATGATCAGGCAGCGTGCGCATCGCTTCCAGAACTCTCCCCAGAAGATTTAATATTCAAATTCAATCTTTCAAATTCACCCAAACGCTTTTCACCTGCGTGTAACTTTCCAGCGCGTGCATGCTGAGCTCTCGCCCATAGCCGCTCATTTTGAATCCGCCGAACGCCGCGGCCGGATCGTAATTGTTGTAAGTGTTGATCCACACTGTTCCAGCTTCGAGCCGGCGCGCGATGCGATGGGCCTTGCCAATATCGCGCGTCCACACAGCGGCAGCCAGACCGTAGGGATTTGTGTTGGCTTCGCGAACCGCGTCTTCGATATCGTCGAATTCGATGGCGGCAAGCACCGGGCCGAAAATTTCTTCGCGCGCGATGGTCATATCGTTTTTCACGTTATCGAACACCGTCGGCTGGACGAAGTAGCCTTTGCCGTTACCTGCCGAGGCGCGCGCTCCGCCGGCAACGAGCTTGGCACCTTCAGACTTTCCTTTTTCAATATAGCCAAGCACTTTGTTCATTTGTGGCTCGCTGACCAACGCGCCGAATTTCGTTTTTGGATCGAGCGGGTCGCCGGGCTGCAGCTTTTTGGCGCGGTCGACAAGCTTCTGCATGAACTCGTCATGAATTTTGCGCTCGATAAACAGGCGTGAACCTGCGGCGCAGACTTCGCCTTTGCCGTAGAAAATTCCAATGGTGGCGCCGCGCACCGCGCCATCAATGTCCGCGTCCGCCAGGACGATATTGGGAGACTTACCGCCAAGTTCGAGGGTGACGTGCTTCAGGGTGTCCGCTGAAACGCGCGCGATTTCCTGGCCCGTCACGGTAGATCCTGTGAATGCGATTTTAGAAACGCCGGGATGGCGCACCAGCGCGCGACCCAATTCGTCTGAAGCGCCCGTAATAACGTTCAACGCGCCAGCGGGAAGTCCTGCTTCCTGCGCAATTTCAGCGAGGCGCAGAGCAGTCAACGAAGTCCACGACGCCGGTTTCAAGACGACGGTATTGCCGGCGGCGAGAGCTGGGGCAACTTTCCATGACGCAAGAAGCAGCGGAAAATTCCAAGGTACGATGGCGGCAACCACTCCGATTGGCTCGCGAAGAGTGTAGTGCAGAAACGGTCCGCGAACCGGCACAGTTTCGCCGTGGATTTTTGTGGCCCAGCCGGCATAATAGCGAAAGACCTCGGCAACCATGGGCATGTCGACCTGGCAAGATTCAAAAATGGGCTTGCCATTGTCGAGCGTTTCAAGCGTGCCAAGCTCTTCGTTATACTTATCGACCAAATCGCCGATTTTCCACAGAATGCGCCCGCGGTCCGAGGAGCTCATCTCCGCCCATGGACCCAATTCAAACGCGCGACGAGCCGCTTGAACCGCCGCGTCGGCATCGCGAGCGTCGCCGTCCGCTATTTGCGTGAGCGTTTCGCCCGTAGCCGGATTGATGGACGGATATGTTTTGCCAGAAGCGGCATCGATCCATTTTCCGTCAATGAAAAGCTGTCCCGGCTTCGGCTCGACTTTTACCGCGGTGGCCATGTCGCTCTATTTTCCTTTGAAGTCCGGCTGACGCTTGTCAACGTAGGCCTTCAAACCCTCTTTGGCGTCCTCGCTGGTAAAGAGCAACTGCTGCAGTTCGCGCTCGATGCCAAGCGCTTCGCCGAATCCTACCTCCGCGCCAGTGACGATTGCCCGCTTGATGCGGCCTACGGCGCGAGAGGCTTTATTCGGCGGGCAGAACTGTCGCGCATAAGCCATCACATCATCCCAGAAAGATTCGCGTTCGTAGATATAGTGAATCAAGCCGATCTCAAGGGCTTCCTCGAAACTGAAAGTGCGTCCAGTGGTCATCAATTCCATGGCGCGAGCGCGGCCAATTACGCGCAACAGGCGCTGCGTTCCGCCAGTGCCGGGCAGAACGCCGAGGTTCACTTCCGGCAGCCCAATTTTTCCGCCTTCTTTTTTCGCGATGCGGATATCGCAGGCCAGCGCAATCTCCAGGCCGCCGCCGACCGTGTGCCCATTCAACGCTGCAATAACCAGCTTGGGAGTTTGTTCGAGGCGCGAGAGCGTTTCATTGGCGTGCAAACAAAAATAATATTTGAATTGCGGATCCACCTTGGCGAGCATGGGGATGCTCGCGCCCGCGGAGAAGAATTTCTCGCCGGCGCCGCGCAGCAACAGCACGTGAACGCTGTCGTCCATGCGCGCCTGCAGGATGGCATCGTCGAGTTGCCGCATCATTTCGTATGTATAAGTATTTGCGGGCGCGTCATCCAGTTCAATTACCGCAATCCCCTCTTGCGTGCGGTAGTGCACCAACTGCTTTTGATCGACCGCCGTCGTGGTTGCCATAACATGCCTCCTCGTGAATAACGAAAATGGTTGCAGTTAAACAGCGACGCGCGCCGCCACATTTACGCTGCCACGGCCGCTGCGCAACTGCCTGCTCACCGGCCGGCGATTACTCATTACTCCATGCAGAAACATCTCCGCCATAGTATTGGAAAGCTCTTCCGCCTGTGGATCCCGATGCGGCTGATGCCAGGTATGAATCCAATTCATCATTCCGAACAGGGACAATACAGCAATCCGAGGGTTTAATGCCGGCCCGCGACGCTCAGCCCGCAGCGCTTCGAAAATTTCGACGACGATGCCGTAATACTTCCTCTTGATTTCAGCAACGTCCTTGCGATAAACGCCTTCGAGGGCGTCATCTTCGTGGGCGAGAACTTTCATTTCCATAGGGTGCTGCAGAAAATATTCCAGATGATTCCGCACAAATATGCGCAGCCGCTCGGACGGCGCACGAACCCCGCGAAGGGAATCCTGGAGCCGCGCCACGATGGTGCGAAATGTGTGAATCTGTATCAGGTACAAAATCTCCTGTTTGCTCTTCACATAATAATACAGCCCGGAAAGCGAAACCCCGCTTGACAGGCTGATGTCGCGAATGGACGCACCCTCGTAGCCCTTTTCCGCGAAAGTTTGCGCTGCGTGACGAAGGATATGCTCGAGCTTCTGAGAGGAAGCGAGCTGATCGGAATTGCCGGTCTGGGACATAAGACGCGATTTGGTCGAACGTTCGTTCGAAAGTCTAGAGTAAACGGCCGTGGGAAGGCTGTCAAGGGCGGATTCAGCATGAATCGCAAGCCGTCTGCTCCTGGTTCGCGGCGAAATTTGCATCTTTAGTGGCGCGAGCAGCGTCAAATGCAGGTCCGCGAATGAATATCAAAAATGCGCTACACTAATCTCTCGACATGAATGCCAAAGCAAAGCCGCAACCTACTGACGGTCATTTGGCTGCTTCGGCTGCCGCACCGGCCGATAATGAGGGCTCGCTTGTCGCGGCGGCGAAAGCAGGCGATATCTCTGCATTCGAAGCGCTAGTGACGCGCTACGAGCGGAAAATCTACCGCCTCGCGCAGCACATCACACAAAACAATGAAGACGCCGAGGACGTTTCTCAGGAAGCTTTTCTAAAAGCCTTCGAGCATCTTGGCGACTTCCAGGGCAATTCGCGCTTCTACACCTGGCTGGTGCGCATCGCTGTTAACCAGGCGCTTATGAAGCTGCGCAAGCGGCGCAACAAAGACGTCTCTCTCGACGAGGAAATAGAGACGGAGGAAAACTTCATTCCGCGGGAGGTCGAAGATTGGGGACCTTCTCCGGAAGATCGCTATTCGCAGGAGGAACTCGCGCAAATCCTCTCGCAAGTGATTGGCGAGCTCGACCCGTCATTCCGCCTGGTGTTCCAGTTGCGTGACATCGACGAGCTTTCCACGGAAGAAACGGCCGACGCGCTGGGGATTTCCGTTCCGGCGGTGAAGTCCCGATTGCTGCGAGCGCGTCTGAAATTAAGAGACAAGTTGAATCGCTATTTTCTAAGAGGCATGGTGCACTGAGATGAACTGTCGAGGCGTAGTGCGAGAACTTTCAAATTATCTGGACGAGGCTCTGGACACGAATCTGCGGCAATCGCTCGAAATTCATCTGGAGCACTGCGAAGATTGCCATCTGCTGGTGGACACCACAAAAAAGACCATCCAAATCTTCTGCAATTCGGACCCGCTGCCTCTTTCCGAGGATGTGCGCAACCGCCTGCATGATGCTCTGCTCAAGCGTTTGGGCCGCGCCAAGGATTAAGCAGTGCGCGCTTCATCCTCACCCCAAAAGTTTACCCGCTTCCCCACATTTCTTTCGAGCGCCAGCTCATAAACGCGGCCCGCAGTCGTTACGTCCTGAATCGCAATCCCGTTGGACTTGAATAGCGTGATTTGTTCGCGTGATGTGCGCCCAGCGATTTTGCCGCCCACCAGCTGCGCAAGCTCTTTCACATCATCCCAGCGATTTGGATTTTCGCGAAATGCGTGAATCAAATCCCCCGCTTCCATTTTGGACTGTTCGCACGAATCGACAAGAATAGCATCCGCGCGCGCGACCGTATCCGAATCCAACTCGCGATTCTGCGGAAAATTCGCGCCGATAGCGTTGATGTGCGCGCCGCGCTGAAGCCAGATTCCGTTGACCACGGGTTCTTTGGTGGTAGTGGCGGTAACCAGGATTTCCGCTTCTCGAACTACCTCCTCCGCCGTGGCCGCCGCCTGTACCGGCACATTGAGCGCGGCCGTCATTTCCCGCGCAAACTCCTCGCGCCGATTCGTGTCGCGCCCAAACGCGTAAATGCGCTCGATCTTCCTGACGGCGACAATCGCTTCAAGCTGCGTCCGCGCTTGCAAACCTGTGCCGATGATTCCCACCGTCTTCGCACCCTCACGCGCAAGCAGCTTGGTCGCAAGTCCAGTCGCAGCGCCGGTACGCATTTGCCCGAGGTAGCCGGCTTCAACGATTGCCACAAGCTCGCCCGTTTTTGCCCGAAAAAGCGGAAGAATAAATCGCAGCCCATGGCGCGAACTGGTATAAATTTTCAGGCCTTGATATCCTCCAGCGCCGTCCACTGCCGCCATGTAATGCAAATATGAAAAGCCCTCGAGATGCAATCGGTGCCGCGGATGAACCAGCGCTGCACGGTCAGCGAGCCGGCGAAACGCGTCTTCGACGGCCTCGAGCGCCAGCGGCATATTCAGCAGTTCGCGAACATCCGCCTCTGTCAGCAACAATGGCACCGTGGAGTCCCCCTCCGCGAAAATATGTTCAGAGAGCGCTTCGGCTTACTGCGGAATATTAACCTTAAAGCGCAGCACGCGCGAGTCCGGCCGGTCGAGCACGAAAAGATCGCCGCTCGGCGCGAAGGCGATGTCCGTAGGAGCCGCATGTTCTCCCCATTCAGGATGCTGAGAAAAATCAACGGTCAGTTTTAGCTCTCCGTCGCGATTCCAGATTTGAAGAAGGCGCTTCGCTCCATCCGATGCAGCAATCAGGTCGCGAAACACGGTGAGGCCGTTGTTTTTTGGCGCGTCCAGCGATGGCTCGATTGCGGTCAAAGCAAAATTCCAAGACGCCACATAACGCCCGTCCGGCGAAATTTTCTCGACGCGCTGTTCCGCAGCGTCGGCAACATACAAATTTCCATCTGCAGCCAGCCGAATGGGGAAGGGCATCCAGCGACCGTCAATTCCGCGGGGCTTGGTCCAAGTTCGCAGGGAGCGGCCAGCTGGGTTCATGTAAGCGACGCGGCCGGTCAGAAAATCGGCCAGATAAAAATTGCCGTCCAGGTCGATGGCGATGCTCGATGGATCGTGGAAATCTCTTCGATAGCGGAAAAAGAGCGTGCGAAACGGCTCGCCTTCCGGCGAGTAAATCTGCACCTGCCCGTGGCGGCGATCCACAATAAAAATTGCATTGCCTGGATCTACGCCAATATCGGAGTCATTTTGGCCCGCTGAAACACCGAAAACCAGCAGAGGGTGCCCCGTCGCATCGAATTTTTCAACCCGCGCGGGCTTGCCGTCGTCGGCGATGTATACATTCCCTACGGCATCGCAGGTGATTGCTTGCGGATTCTGGAATTGTCCCGGCTGAGTCCCAGACTGTCCCCACTGACCGAGAAACTGAAGCGGAGGCGCCGACGCAACTTGCGCTGCCTGCGGAGGGTGACCACATGCTGCAACCACACAAAGCGCTGAAAAAGTCAGAATGGCACTTGCCGTTTGTCTGATGGGCCCGCGAAGAAGTCGACGAAAGGCAATTTGCATTCCGTTAACTATGGGCCCTTTCCGCGCGAACATGAATGCCCTTGCTCGCGTGCCTGGCTGCGTTGAAGTTAGGATCAATCCGCCGCACGGTGGTCAATCTCATACGGTAGCGGCGCTTCTCTATACCATTTGCGGCGATATTGTCAAAGCTGAAATAGGCATCTTCGACTGGCGATTTTGCCGGCGTCACCTCTACAGGCAATTTCCCGCAGAGGTGGCTGTCCATGAAAGCAGTTTCGTAGCGGTCGCGCGCCGAGCTCCACGTATAGACGCGCAAAAGCGTGAAATCGCACGCAGTTTGGCGTCCGCGAGTTCCAGCAACGAGGTACTCTTGGCGGTACTGTTGCGAACTGGAATCCAAAACATGATCAATTTCGAACCAGGCAACAATATTAATGTTCTCGGACGATTGATAGCCGCGAAGCGAGTCCGGCAAGTTAAGCGCGATCAGGCGATCCAGCGCCCAGCCGGTAACGCTGCCCGCATTCTTGACGTCAGCGCGCACCAACCACCAATCATCTGAATTCACCGCTGCGGTGCCGGCACCTGAGCCGGCCGGCGGGGTTGCCGCCATCGAATGTTGAAGAACAACCAGCGGAGAATCCGCAGGCGCTTGCAGGATCACCGGGGCGTCCACGCCCGGCCGCGTGTGAAGATTCGTTCGCGCGCGTGTATGCCCAACCGCTTGGATGGGCATGCTTTTGGCAGATTCCGCGAGAAGCTCAGCGCTTCGCCAAAGGTCTGGATCCATCAGCGAAGCTGACGAAACCCAGCCGCGGACTCCTGACGGAGTGCTGACCAGCGCTTCCTGAGCATAGTGTTGGTATACGTGGACGGATTGCCCATACGTCAAGCTGGCCACGGGCGCGCGAATCTCTGCCGTGCTATTCCAGAGGGTGGCGCCACGTCCTCCTACGAAGGCTTCTTCGGATGGCGACTGATGGTGCAGGCGATATTCGCGAATGCTTACGGCAATTATCGCGCCCAGTATCAGGACGATGAAAAAAAGACGACGCATCACCTACGGCTCCAGCGAGCAGGCGATGCAGCAAGCAATGAATGATCGTCGCTCGTCAGTTCCTCAAGCGCACAGCAAATTCCCAAATGCATAGGGCTGGCCCTGCTGCAAAGCTTGGATTTCACCTATGTTGAGCAGCAGAGATATATTACCTCATTCTTGCAACGCGGGTCTCGCGACCATTGGTTTAGCTTTAGGCCATTTCTGCTAGAATGAGCACACCCTGGGGTAATACACGGGTAAAGCATCGCGACAGAGGAGTGCACCAGCATGCAGCACTTTGACAAGCTCAGGCCGTTGGCGCTTTTGCTGCTCAGAATTGGGTTGGGAATTATTTTCGTTTATCACGGCTATCCGAAGTTGTTCTCGCACACGCACGAGTTCCTCCAAGCGTTCCCCCGTATGGGATTCCCTTCTTACTTTGTCTACGTAGCAGGGGTGCTGGAGTTTTTCGGCGGCTGTTTGCTGTTGCTAGGACTGTTCACGCGAATTGCGGCGCTCTTGATCGCGGGAGAAATGGCCATCGCCATCATTCGAGTGCATGTACCGCAAGGCGGAGTGCTGGCTGTGAGCAACTACCAGTTTCCTCTAGCGCTCGCGGTCGGCGCGTTTGCTCTTGTGGCCGTGGGTGCCGGCGCGATTTCATTCGATCGCGCGATTTTCAAAAACAAGGCTTAGAATCGCGTGCCCGCG
The DNA here is from genome assembly GCA_035933545.1 of Candidatus Acidiferrales bacterium. Classification (GTDB taxonomy): domain Bacteria; phylum Acidobacteriota; class Terriglobia; order Acidiferrales; family UBA7541; genus DAHUXN01. The sequence continues at coordinate 49,876 of DASYYQ010000148.1, forward strand.
CGGCTCATCTTACGCGCGCGGAGCCTCGGTGACATTCTGATTAGGCGCGGCAGGCACCACCACTGGCATCTCCGGCATAATCAGCCAGGCAACCAGATAAACTACGATTCCGGGAATAATTCCCGTCACCAAAGTAACCAGCACCCAAACCAACCGCACAATCGTCGAATCGGTCTCGAAGTACTCGGCCATCCCGCCGCAAACGCCCGCGATTTTCGAATCCACAATCGACCGATGCAGTTGCCGCACCGCTCCGCCTACGGGCGCGCTGACCTGGCGCTTGCCGCAAAAATAACAGAATCGTGAATAATCCGCGATGTCTCGCTGGCAATTCGAGCAAATCATACCGGCCTCCTTGCCGCCATGCGGCGCAAAGCTTCACTCAATAGTGATACGGACAGCCATGCCCAATAGTTCCCTACCGAGACTTCAGAACGCGGCCAAATCTCGCACGGCGCGAACAATATCCTCTGTTTGCGGCAAAATTTCGTCTTCCAATTTAGGCTGATAGGCGCAAAAAGTGTCGGTCGCGGCCACGCGGCGCACTGGCGCGTCAAGGTCCTCAAAGAGCTCGTCGGCAATGCGCGCGGCAATTTCCGCACCATAGCCCCACGAAAGCGAATCCTCGTAAGCCACGATTACACGGTTTGTCTTTCGCACCGAGCCGGCAATTGCGTCCCAGTCGTACGGGCTCAAAGTTCTCAGGTCCAGAATTTCAACTTCAATTCCCTGCCGCGCAAGCTCCGCCGCCGCAACTTCGGAGCGATGCACAACCGCGCCATAGGTGATAATGCTCACATCTTTGCCTTCGCGGACCATGCGCGCCTTGCCAAACGGCATCGTGAAATCCGGTCCGGGATAGGCGCTGCGATTGTAAGGCTGGCGGTAGAGGTGTTTATGCTCGAGGAACATCACGGGATCGTCGCAGCGAATCGCCGTGCGCAGCAATCCGCACAGATCCGATGCGGTGGATGGCATCACCACGCGCAATCCCGGCTGATGCGTAAAAATGCTTTCGCCGCATTGACTGTGATAAATCGCGCCGCCCGTCAGATAGCCTCCAATCGCCACGCGAATCACCGCCGGGCATTTGAACTTTCCCGCTGAGCGCCAGCGCATGGTCGCAAGCTCGTTGCGAATCTGCATCATTGCCGGCCAGATATAATCGAAAAATTGAATCTCGGTTACAGGCTTCATTCCGCGGGTGGCCATTCCAATGGCGCGGCCCACGATGTTTGCCTCCGCGAGAGGCGAGTTGAAAACGCGTTCGCTGCCGTAACGGCGTTGTAGTCCTGCCGTGGCCTTGAAAACGCCACCCTTACCCTTTACTTCGCTAAGACTTTCCTCGCGGCTACAGTCAGCGACATCTTCTCCGAAAACGACAATACGTTCGTCCCGGCCCATTTCATCCATGAGCGTCGCGGAAACCATCTCCACCATGGTGAGCTGCGCGCCGGACGCGTTCGGCTGTGAGTCAAAGTTTTCACCGGTGGGATTCGCGTCAGGCGAATAAACGAACTCATAAATCGAGTCCGGCGAAGGAATCTCCGCAGCAAGCGCTTTATCGGTGGCCTGTAAGATTTCCTTCTCGACTCCCGCTTCCAACGCCTCCAACTGCCGTTCATCGAGGATGCCTTCGCGAACGAGAAACAAACCAAATTTAGGAATCGGGTCGCGGTGGGCTTCTGCTTCGCGCTCGCTTGCCGGTTTGTAAAGCTTTTCGTCATCCGAAAGCGAATGCGAGTATGGGCGCGTTACATGCGCGTGCAAAAGAGCTGGTCCGCGGCGATTACGGCAATGTTCTACGGCGCGTTGAGCCGCGGCATAGCTCTCGAGCGGATCGGTGCCATCGTAATCTTCAATATGCAATCCCGGATGATTTTGCAGAAGATGCGACACGCTGCCGCCGGGAGTTTGCACTTCGCATGGCACAGAAATCGCGTAGCCGTTGTCTTCCACCAAAAACACAACCGGCAGCTTTCGATTGCACGCGGTGTTTATCGCCTCCCAGAATTCCCCTTCGCTCGTCGCTCCCTCGCCGCCCGTCACACAAACCACTTCGTCAGTGCGGTGCCGCGCCGCGTTGCCAAGAGGAGCTGCTTGCGCCTGCGAAAGCGCCTTGGGAAAGCGTTCGTAATATAGCGATGCCTCCGCCGCGCCGACCGCTTGCAGCCATTGCGTCCCCGTCGGAGACGACTTCGAAACGATGTTCAAATCCTGATGCCCCCAATGCGAGGGCATTTGGCGTCCGCCGGAAGCGGGATCATCCTTCGCGCCAACCCCTTCGAGAAGCATTTCATAAGGGGTCACACCAAGCATCAGGCAGAGCGCGCGATCGCGGTAGTAGAGATAGAACCAGTCGTAGGCAGGTTTGAATACAAGCCCTGCCGCCGCTGTCGCCGCCTCATGCCCGGCGCTGCTGATTTGAAAGTAGATTTTATTCTGGCGTTTTAGCTGAATTTCGCGATCGTCGAGCCGCCGCGAGAGAAACATCGTCCGATACAGGCGAATTAATGCTTCGCGGCTAAGCCCCCGGTATTTTGCTGAGTCGAATTTTGCTGTCTTCGTGCGCGTCTGGAGGGCCATTCGATGCCTTTCGCTCAGCAACCTCTAACCCGATTTTGACATTATACGCGACCGGCCTGCAAACAGAACTTCCAGAAACCGCTCAGCGCCTTTCACGTTAAATTGCGGAACAACTCAGACATTTCCTCAAATTTGTCCGCGTTGCGCTCAATCGCCTCGGGATTCGACGATTTGAACGGCTCTTCAGCAGGAATGCGCTCCAGCCACGTCTGGCACAGATTTTTCTCGTGCGCCGAAAAATCCAGCCGGATGAGCAAGCGGATGCGCTCGCTAGATTCCGCGTTTTGTGCACTCTTCTTTTCCGCCTCACCTTGCTTCCCCTTCGAGGGGCGATCTGCCGCGCTCGAATTCTGTGTAGCGGCGGAGGGCTGGCGCTCGAACTTGAACAGAACTTTATTCCCGAGACGAAAGGCTTGTTTCCACGCGTCCAGGCGGTGCCGGGCTTTTTGTGCAGCTTCTTCATCGGCCCCGAAATCAAAGAGCAGGAATGTGTGCGCCATGAATGCATTCTATAGCGGGTTTCAAACTGTTGCTAGATGGCAAACCCATTTCGGCGAAATGGAAGAGTTGCCAATCAGGACGACTGGCTTGATGCAGCGCTCACAGACCTACTGCCCAGGGTGATCGGCGGAGGCGAGCGTGACGTCAGTTGTTGTCGGAATCGCCCAGTGCAATTTCTTCTCGATGTGAGCGGAAATCGTGCCGCCGGCGCCTTCGATGCTCAAACATCTTGTGTTGGAGCAGCTAATAGAAGCTTCGTTGAAATTCGCGAATTCCGGGCCCACTGAAAGCGGCTTTGCGTCGCCATACTTCTTTTCGAGAAGTTTACGATAGGCCTTGAAAAACAATTGCGTGTCCTTTTCGTTGTCCAGGGCAAGCACGACGACCAGAATGTCGTGCTTCGAATTTTTGTTTTCGAAAAGCACGTAGCGGTCGCCTCGCCACATCGGCGCATACTTCTCGGCGTCGCCCGGCCCCAGGAATTGCTTCAGAACTTCGCCGAGAGCAAATTCACCAACCACATTTTCGTCCAGCCGGACATAGCCGCGAGGCATAGCGGATTTCAGATGGGGCAGCGTGACGGTCTCCGGTTGCAATTTTGCAAAATACAAATCGGGGTGAAGAATCTGCTGCGTTGAGGCGGGCGGATTTTGAAAAACGCTTTTGAAGTCCTGCCAGCCCGCGGTTCTCTGCAGCACCTGCTGAGTGAATTCAGCTCCCTGAAGGTATGGAAACAACAGCTCATCGCGAATAAACAGCGGCGCTTTGGCGAGGTTCGGATCGCTCTCCATCTGGGCGGCCATGCTGGTTTGGATGAACGGAGCGATATCCGGCATGGAGCGTACGTTCGTATGCAGATCGGCGAGCGAATAGTCCAGCATCGCGGCGACGGCGGAGCCTTCGACCACCGCGTCGCGCGCCAGCGAAGCATCGTCGTTCGAGCGCACGGCATTCTGCCATTTCTGCAGATGAAAATATTGATCGTCAAGGGCGTGAGTGAGTTCGTGCGCCATCACCGGCTTCTGCTCCTCCGGCGAAATCCAATCGGCGATAAAGAACTGCTTTCCGCGAGGATCGTAGAGGCCGGCAACCTGATCGGTGAGCAAATTCAATAAAAATGAGTCGAGCGGGAATCCTTTGGGAATGAGGCCAAAGGCTTCGAGCGTGCGCTGGTCGGCATAGCGCTGTTTCGCAGATTCGTCTTTTTTCTGCCCGTTTGCCAAAAATGCCCGTATCTGCGCTTTGCTGCGAATGCTTTCCTTCAGCGAAGATTTCTCCGGCAGATCCAGAATCTTGCTCATCGTTTGCAGCACGCTGTTGGCAGCCGCATAGAATTGCGCGTTACTCTGCACCGCGGCCGACGAAACTTTAGGAGGTGAAGAAGCGTGAAACGAGCGGCCCAGCGCGGAACTTAACGCCAATCCGAAAACCACGCTCATTGCGACCGCTGCCGTTATGACTCGAATTCGCATGGTGCTGTCCTAAGATGTCACCACGCCGTGAATGGTTTCCACTGTGAAGAAGTGCTCCGCCGCCTCTCACTGCTCACGTCATCACCAAAAGTCGATTATCAAACTTGCCTAACTTACGGACACTGTCGCAGTCTGGTGTCCTGGGTTTATTTCGTATTGTCCCAACTAGAGTTTTCCTTGGCAAAATCCAATGTCGAGCCATTTCTTGTGCGTCAGTTAAGGTGCTTCGACGGAGTTTTCTAAGGATGCCGCTACAGAGTGCGCGTCTGGCCGTGCAAAGGAATTCTGCCAATCTTTTCCAGGAATTGACGGACCTCGGCTGGCGATTTCAGATAGTAGCTCGCGGCCGTCCTGCGGCTTTTACCGACTCTGATTGAAATTCCGCGCAATCGTCTAAAAGCGAGCTCGTCGGTTTCGTCATCTCCAACATAAAAGGCGAGAGTGAGCGGCGCGGGTTTCGCAGCCTCGCGGCGAAGGATGAAACGTATTGCTGCGCCCTTGTCGACGCTGGACTTGGGAAGTATCTGCCAAACCTTTTTTCCATGGAGGAGTCTGAGATTGCGATCGTTCGTGAGAATGCGAGCGATGATCAAGCGCGCCTGCTCGCGGCTTCGTGGCGACGCCCCGCGGTAGTGCACTGCCACGGTCGCGGCCTTCGGCTCCAACCGGATCGCCGGCAAGCCACGGAGCAACCTGGCCAGCTCCTCGTGAGCGCGAGAAATCTGCTTTCTCTGTTTAGCATTCAACAAGGAAAAACGGCGGTCGCGCGGATCGCGGAGAAAGAAACCATGCGCGCCCACGTACCAAATTCCGGGAATGGCGATTCGGGGAATCAAATCGCCGAGCGAGCGGCCACTCACCACGCCGCGCAGAATGCCGCGTTCGGCCAACTCCGAAAGGGCGCGACGAACAGCAGGGTGAAGGTTGACCGCCTGCGGGTGGCGCTTAATCGGCGCCAGAGTTCCATCGAAGTCGGTGAATAAAATGACGCGGCCGGCGCGTTCCGCCCTGGTTAGAACCTGCTTCCAAGCGCGGAAGAGATGGTGCGGCACGGTCATGCCAGCTTGGCTAGCTTCCCGACGATCTCGCTCGCCCAGCGATAGATATTTCTCTCGCGAACTTGCGCGCGAAGACGAGCCATTCGCCTGCGAACTTCGACCTTCGGCATTTCGATGGCACTGCGGATTTTCTCGGCCATGTCCGCCGGCGAGTATGGATTGATGATGATGGCGTCATTTAATTCACGGGCGGCGCCCGTAAATTGGCTCAACAGAAGGACGCCATCGCAGTCCACCTGAGAAGCCGCGAATTCTTTGGCGACGAGGTTCATGCCGTCATGCAGCGAGCTGACGATCAGAAACCGCGCCATGCGGTACACGGCGAGCAGCGTGTCTACAGGGACGTGTTCACGGCGAAAGATGACTGGTTTCCACCCTTGCCGGCCGTATTTGCGATTCAATGCGGCAACACGATCAATGACCTCGGCATCCAGGCGGCGATATTCTTCCACGTGAGTGCGAGTGGGAACGCCGGCCTGAAAAAAGACCAAACGTCCGCGATATTCCGGATAGCGTTCGAGAAGGATGTCGAGTGCATCGAGGCGCTCCGGAATGCCTTTCGTGTAGTCGATGCGGTCTGCACCAACACCCAATATGAAGTTCTCCGGCAGGCGGAATTCCCGGCGCAGGCTCGCGGCGAGTTTCTTCGTTTCCAGGGACGCGGCGCGGCGCGAAATTCCTTCGAAATCGATGCTGATCGGGAAGGAGCGAACTTTGGTGGTGTGTCCGCCAAATACAATTGCTGTTCGCTCGCGGTCTGGCCGCGCTTCGAGTTCGCGGTCGACGGTATCGATGAAGTTATTACAGTGGTAACGGATGTGAAAGCCCAAGATGTCGTTTCCGAGCATCCCGCCGAGGATTTCGTGCTTCCAGGGGCAGACGCGGAAGACCTCCGGATTGGGCCAGGGGATGTGCCAGAACTGCGCGATGATTGCGTTCGGGCAACGCCGGCGCAGCATTCTTGGGAGCAAAGCAAAGTGATAATCTTGAATAAATATAAACGCGCGCTCGTCCTTAACCTCTTGGGCAACGTTGGACGCAAACAGCTCGTTGACTTCACGATACGCATTCCAATCTTTTTCGCGAAAGACTGGACGGCGGTAGGCGACGTGACATAAAGGCCAAAGAGCGGAGTTCGCGAATCCGTAATAGTAGCCTTCCTCTTGTTGCTTGGAGAGCCAGACTCTTTTGAGGCGGTAGGCCGGACGGTCGGGCGGAACAGCCACAAAGCCGTTCTCGTCGATAACCTCCGAGTCAGCGGGGCCGCTGCCGTGCGCGACCCAGATACCACGGCTTGCCTGCATCACCGGATCAAGGGCCACAGCGACGCCGCTGGCGGGCCGAAGCCAGTCGATGCGATGATCACGATAGATATGTACGTAGGGCTCCCGGTTGGATACGACAACGAACTTATATCTTGCCAGCGCTCTGCGAATGTGCTGGCGAAGACTTTCGCGCGTCTCAGGCATCGCTCCTCAATGATTACATTTTTTTCGGGCCCTACGACAAATGCTGAAAGAACCTTTCGCCCGCTGGAGAGAACATCGGACAATCCGCAAGCGAAGAACAGAAGCGGAGCAGCGTTGTCTCAGCAAGACTCAGCTTGAATATAAAGTTTACGGCGTGCGTGCTTCGCTGTACAGCAGAGATTCGGCTACAAATGGCGGAACGGTTCCTCGAGTACCTCGGCGGAATTTTTCCTGGCATCTCGCTCGAGCGATTTGCTCACCAGCTCTTTGGAACCGAGGCCGACCGCCAGCGCCAGCGCGAAGACAATCCCGCCGAAGAGTATGCCGAAGGCCAGTTCCACAATGCCCACGGCAATTTTGAGGTGCACGAGCGCCATTGCAACAGTGAGCACAATTACCAGCCATTTCGTGCCCACGCTGAGCAAACGCGCGTAACCCAGGTTCAAGTTGACAGCGCCAATCAAAACGCTGCGGGCTGCGAAGCGCGCGACGATCAGTCCAACGAACAGCACAATAATCGCGCCAATGATGTGCGGCACATAAGCGAAAACGCTGCGCACCAGAGAAGATGTGACGTCGGAGTTAAACGCCGCGATACCGATGAGCAGCCCGATAATTACGATGGACCACGTGACGATTGTCGAGACGAGTAGAGTAGGGCTTCTGCGGGGCGACCACTCCGCCGCTGAAGAGCCCAAACGCGCCAGCCGCTCGTCGAACTGCATACTCAGGAGCAGCCGACGTACCACCATCGCAGCAATCCAGGCCAATACCAGCGAGACCAAAAGTGCGACGACCAGCGCCACAAATCCCGGCAGAAGCCGCGCGAGCCTGGTGATGAAGTCAGTGGTTGACTGATTCAACGCCTGCCTGACTTGTTGCCACATGATTGCCTCCTCGCAAATCTACGGATTGAATCGGTCTGGCCATCGCCATCGCGATACCAGGTATGGTTTTTCCGCCTCATATGCCAGCGCCAGGCGCTCGAGCCTCTGTTCGGCCGCGGTAACTTCGGAGTTTTCAATTTCACGGGCGTAGGAAGCCACCCATCCGAGATACAGGGGCGTCAGCGAAGCGAGAAGATGGTCGCGATTGATGGTGCGCAGACGATGGGCCAGCGCAAAATCATAGACAATGCGCACCCACAGTTCGTCCGGAAAGCGGTGTTGCTCCGCCGGCGAACGTGACAATTTTCTGAGCTCGAGCAAAATGGCAGGCGGCAGCACAAGCCCCCAGATTTCCTGCAAGTCTCGAACGCCTAGTTGGAACGAATTCACCAAACGCGCAACCTCCACGCTTCCCGCCGGCTGCGGCACGGGCAAGGGTTGATTCAGCGTCCTTACCGGAGTTGAGGCGCGCGTTTTTTGCCAGCAGGCCGCGCTTCTCTCCATAGCCAGAAAAACCGGCCCGAGCACCTGGGTGAGCAGCGAGCTGACTGCAGTCCAATCCGGGGGAGGATATGTTCGCGCCCCAAGATAAACCTGACAGACTCGCAAGTCACTGCAGACGGCTCGCGGGAGCAGCGACGCGAGCAAATTCATTCCTCCCGCGGTGCGCTCGCCATTCCGCCCTTGCGCTCCCCAGAGCGTCTGGAAGAGCTGCTGAGAAATGCCGAAATCAGGTCCCATCGGATTTTGAATCCGTTTTCCGTAAAGGCTTCGCGTCAGTGGAGAAATGATGCTGTGATTGAGCAGTCCTTCAAATTTTCGAAGGCCGTAGCGCGGCGCGACAAAATCGAAACTCTTATCGAGTAACGGTTCGGTCAGCCGGCAAATCCATTTCGAAGGCGCATATTCCAAATGCGACGCGACGACGCAGCATCCGCGGGCTCCAAGTCTCTCGCTTAGCGCGAAAATGGAATTGAAAGCAGCTGTGACACTCTCGAAGGGCGCTGTCGGCAGAGTCTGACCCTGCAGAGTCCATGGCAGCAAAAAAAGCGAGGAATTTTGCGCGAAAGAGTCGGAACCCCTAGTTGAACCAGAAGCGGCATGATTTTGCAGCGAATTTTGCACCGCATTTTGGAGTACAACGACGCGCGGATTTCCTGGAAGCGCTCGCAAATCATCGCAGAGCGCGGCAACGGCGTCCTGGCCCAGATCGGCCAAAATTCCAACAACCAGGTCAGCGCCATCAATCTCTTCGACGCTCTTCACCGTTTGTTGCGGAGTGGACTCTGTTTCCAAGTTCGAACCTCGGCCCTCCATCTTTTGCCTAACGACAACGTGGCGCAGAGACGCTCCAGCCCGCGAATAATTTTCCGAATCCAGAAAAATTCACAGCGGCAGCGACAAAATTCCGGTCAATGGAATTCGCAGCCACGCAGGACGGCTGTTCAGCTCATAGCGCACTTCATAAAGCGCCTTGTCCAGAAGAAAAACATCCAGCAGCATGCGAAATTCCTCATGGCTGCGAGGCACGGCTTCGGCAACGCCCATCGTCTGGCGGTAGGCGCGCAGAAATTCTGCCGATACGGAACGCTCCCAAAGTTGCGCCCATGGCTCCAGCTTTGCAAAATCGCCGGGATGCCGCGCCAGGTATCCTAACAAGCTGGCATAAGCCGCATAGCTGAACGAACGCACCATGCCAGCGACGTCCTTTAGCGGATTCTGCTTGGAACGGCGAAACGCCAGCGAGCGAGCGGGTTCGCCCTCGAAATCCAGAATCACGAAATCGGTCTTCACGCGCAAGACTTGCCCAAGATGATAGTCGCCATGAATGCGGATGCGTTGCGCGCGAAGCCCAGAAATTTCGGGCGCCTCGAGACGCTGCAGAATCCGGCGGCGGCGGCTGAGCACAGCGCCCGCAATTTCAAGGATGTCGTCGGGCAAGTACGGAACGCGTTCTTTGAGCGTGTCGAAAACAGATGACGCATGCCGGCGAATGTCCGCCAGCAAGGCTTGCACATCGCTGCTTTCCAAAGGCTCGGGCGAGAACGCTGGATCCTCGGTCGGTGAGCCCAGCGCCAAATGTAATTCTGCAGTGCGACGGCCGAGCGTTGCGGCCGCATCCAGATACATTCCCACGTGATCTTGCGCGAGTTGAAACGGCGCGCATTCGGCAAGCTCAATAACACTCCTATCGAGTTCGCCGCTCACGCTCTCCGGAGGCGCGAGAGGAGCGCAGCTTTCGTAATAGCGGTCGAGCTCGTCGATAGTCCACTTCCAGCCGTCTCCCTCGTTCTTAACCAAACCCTGCAGCATAGCCAGAGTGGCGGGTTCCCCATCTTCATGAGGCAGGTAGTCGACCAAGCCAGCAAAAGGCGGGATGCGATCGAAGCCAACCTTTTCCGTCAGGTACCGTCCTACCTCGCAGTCGGGATTCACCCCGGCTTCCGAGCGCCGGAACAGCTTCAGGATGAATCGGTCTCCATACAAGATTGAAGTATTGCTCTGCTCCGCCGAACCGCGCCGCACCTGCAAATTTTCCGCGGCTCCCCGGATCTGCCGGAAGGCGGCGCCTGGCACGCCGCGAATGCACCCGCGTCGCGCAGAAATCTGCTTGGCGTTTTCGATTAACGCGAGCAATTCCGCGCAGGTCCCGTCATCAACGGTGGCATCGTGCACTAATCCGGGAGCCCCGCGCGACACGACCGGAGCGACCACCGCATTTGGCGCGGTACGGCGCAAATCTTCTGCGTGCTCACCGATGGTCACTCCAAGCGGCAGCAGGTAGCGGTCTGGCGCTCCATCGCTGTATTGTATTTCTGCAAGAGCAAGGACGGATTTGGAAGGCTCGAGGACCGCCCAATCCGCCACACGGGCGGATTTGATTTCGCGCGACTTTGCGGCGAACCAGCGCTGCGGTGGCAAGTACTCGGTCAGAAATCTGCTCTCAAAGCGGTGTTGCTCCGCGCCTTCGAAGATATTTTCCCAATTGCCCGCAAAGCTCAGAGGCGGATTTTCCACTAGGTCTACACCGACATTGCTGGCTTCCGGCTTGGGATGCAGTTCGAGCCACAGGAAGGCATAGGGCGCCAATGTCAGCCGGTAGGGTTGCTGGCCAATGGCCGGGAATTCGACGTAACCCAGCATCTCAATCGGGAGCATTCCCTCCAATTTCGAAAGGTCCAGATCCGCGGGCTGCGCAAACCGCGATAAATTTGCCACGCACAGGACTTGCTCATCTCCTTCTCTTCGGAGATACGCGAGCACCTTGCGATTGCCGGGATCAAGGAATTCAATGCTACCGCGTCCGAACACACGGAAAAGCTTGCGCAAAGCGATCATGTTGCGCATCCAGTTCAGAAGAGAGGATGGATCGCTCTGCTGGGCTTCCACGTTAATCGCTTCATATCCCCAGACTGGGTCCATGATCACCGGACTGTATAGGCGCGCGGGCGTCGCCGTCGAAAATCCCGCGTTGCGATCGCCATTCCATTGCATCGGCGTGCGAACGCCGTTGCGGTCGCCAAGATAAATGTTGTCTCCCATTCCGATTTCGTCGCCGTAGTAGATGATCGGCGAGCCAGGAAAGGAAAAGAGCAAGCTGGTCAGAAGTTCGATGCGCCGCCGGTTATTGTCAACCAGAGGAGCCAGGCGCCGCCGAATGCCCAGATTGAGGCGCATGCGAGGGTCGGCGCTATATGCCAGATACATATAGTCGCGCTCCTCATCGGTCACCATCTCCAGCGTCAGTTCATCGTGATTGCGCAAAAACAAGGCCCACTGACAGTTTTCTGGAATGCTCGGAGTTTGCGCGATGATGTCGGTGATGGGCAGACGATCTTCCTGACGCAGGGCCATGTAAATGCGCGGCATGAGCGGAAAATGGAAGGCCATGTGGCATTCGTCGCCATCGCCAAAATAGGGACGCACGTCGGGAGGCCACTGATTGGCCTCGGCCAGGACCATGCGGCCCGAATAATTCGCGTCAATTTCGCGGCGAAGGGCCTTGATGATGGCATGCGTCTCCGGCAGATTTTCGCAATTTGTTCCTTCGCGCTCGACCAGATACGGGACGGCGTCCAAGCGCAGCGCATCCACTCCCATGTCCAGCCAGTAGCGCATCACTTTGACGATTTCCTCGACCACTCTTGGGTTGTCGTAGTTCAAATCGGGCTGGTGCGAAAAAAAACGGTGCCAGTAATAGGCTTTGGCAACAGGATCCCAAGTCCAATTGGACTTTTCGGTGTCAGTGAAGATAATCCGGGCGCCGCGATATTTTTCGTCCGTATCACTCCACACATAAAAATCCCGTTCCGGCGAGCCGGCAGGAGCAAGGCGCGCGACTTGGAACCAGGGATGCTGTTCCGAAGTGTGATTAATCACCAACTCGATCATCACTTGCAGGCCGCGCTCATGCGCTGCGTCCAGGCACGCTTTGAAGTCCTCCAGAGTGCCGTACATGGGATGAACGCCGAGATAGTCGGAGATATCGTAGCCGTCATCCTTGAGCGGAGAAGGAAAAAACGGCAGCAGCCACAGGCAGGTAACACCGAGGTCCTGAAGATAATCCAGTTTCTGCATCAAACCGGGGAAATCGCCAATTCCATCGCCGTTGCCGTCCTTGAATGCGCGCACGTGCAATTCATAAATAATGGCGTCCTTGTACCAAAGAGGATCCGCCGCGCTGCCGCTTCGTTTCGCCATAGGACTTGTTTCTACGCCCTCTTTCCAAACTGCGGCTGAAAAACGACCACTCCCAGAGGAGGAAGGGTCATATTCAAAGAGAAGGGCCGCCCGTGCATGGGAAGCGGCGCCGCCTCCAATCCGCCAAAGTTTCCCTGTCCGCTGCCTCCGTACAGACGCGCGTCGCTGTTCAGAATTTCCTTCCAGCGACCTCCCCTTGGCACGCCCACACGATAATTTGCTCGAAGCACGGGTGTAAAATTGCAAACGAACAGCAGTTCGTCATCGGGCCTCTGGCCGCGCCGGACAAAACTGACGACGCTCCTCTGCCAGTCCGTGCAATCCACCCATTCAAATCCGGCGGCATCGAAGTCCAACTGATGGAGCGCGGGCTGGCCGCGATACACGGTATTGACGTCGCGCACCCAGCGTTTTAAGCCGGAGTGAAACGGTTTGTCGAGCAAATGCCATTCCAGGCTGGAATCATGATTCCACTCCGACCATTGCCCGAACTCGTCGCCCATAAACAGGTGCTTTTTCCCCGGATGGCCGAACATGAAGCCGTACAGGAGACGAAGATTGGCGAATTTCTGCCACTCGTCGCCGGGCATCTTCGCGATCATCGAACCCTTGCCATGAACAACCTCGTCATGCGAGAGCGGCAAAATAAAATTTTCCGCGAAGGCGTAAATTAGCCCGAAAGTGATCTGGTTCTGATGATAACTGCGAAATATGGAATCTGTTGACATGTAGTCCAACACGTCGTGCATCCAGCCCATATTCCACTTCAGGCCAAACCCCAGGCCGCCGATATATGTGGGCCGCGACACTTGAGGCCATGCCGTAGATTCTTCGGCGATCATCAACGCGTCGGGAAACGCGGCGTATACGTCCTCATTCAGCTTTCGCACGAATTGTATGGCCTCGAGATTTTCCTTGCCGCCATAACGGTTCCGTATCCACTGGCCTTCGCGCCGGCCATAATCGAGATACAGCATGGAGGCGACAGCGTCCACGCGCAGGCCGTCAATGTGGTACTTATCGAACCAGAACAGCGCGTTGCTAATGAGAAAGCTCTGCACTTCGTTGCGGCCATAATTGAAAACGAATGTGTTCCAATCCGGATGTTCTCCTTGTCTCGGGTCTGCATGCTCGTAAAGATGCGAGCCGTCAAAATAACCGAGGCCCGCTTCGTCTTTTGGAAAGTGCGCCGGCACCCAATCCAGAATCACGCCGATGCCGCGCTGGTGCAGATAATCAACCAGATACATGAAATCGTCCGGCGTTCCGAACCGGCTGGTGGGAGCAAAATATCCAATCGTTTGGTAGCCCCATGATCCGTCAAAAGGGTGCTCGGTCAAGGGAAGAAACTCGACGTGCGTGAAACCCATTTCGTTCACATAGTCAGCCAAACTTGACGCCATCTCCCGATAGGTGAGCCAGCGGTTGCCCTCTTCCGGCACACGCCTCCAAGAGCCAAGATGCACTTCATAGACGAAAAGCGGAGAGTTCTGTGGAGCAAGCTTCGCGCGATTGGCTAGCCATGTTGCGTCGTGCCAGGAAAAGCTATCGATATCCCAAACGCGGGAGGCAGTTTGCGGGCGAATCTCCATGGCGAAGCCGTAAGGGTCTGCTTTGTCAACCGTGTAGCCTCCATAACGTGAAACCAGATGATATTTGTAAAGCGCGCCGGGTTTCACATCGGCAATGAAACCATCCCACACGCCGCCGGATCGGTACACCAGGGCGTTCGCTAGGGGATTCCAACCGTTGAAGTCGCCAACCACGGAGACACGTTCGGCATTGGGTGCCCAAACGGCGAACTGCACGCCCCGGCGCCCTTCCCTTTCATCGAGGTGAGCGCCAAGTTTTCCGTAGGCTCGGCTGTTTGTCCCTTCGGCGAGCAGGTATAAATCGAATTCGGTCAGCGCTGTTTGCGAGGCAGGAACCCCCTATGTTTTTCATTCGGCCACAGGTATAGACCGGCTTCTCAAAGATAATAATCAAAATCCCGCTCCGTGCGAACTCGCCGCCGAATCTGCAAGATATGCGCGGGCAAACTGCCGGGCGTCAATTCCACATAATTCCGGCCTCCCTGCCACAAATAGTGCGCGCCGCTAAGCAGGTCATGAGCCTGGAATCCGTGCTCCGCGTCGAGCCCAAGAGCGCTCAAGCCCAAATTCACCCAGCCGGTCTGCGTGTGAAACGAATCGAGATTTACGATCACTACAATCACGTCCGCAAGATCATCGCTCGTCTTGCTGAAGCACAGCAATACGGGATTGTCCGTTTCGTGAAAACGCAGGCTATGATCGCTCTGCAATGCCGGATGGTCTTTGCGGATTTCGTTGATGCGGGCGATGAAATCCTTCAAGCTCCACGCCGCCGTCAGTTCCCGGTGCTTGAGTTCATATTTTTCCGAATGCAAATACTCCTCACTGCCCGGCGCAAGCGGCGCATTTTCACACAGCTCGAAAGCAGGGCCGTAGATCCCATAGTTCGCCCCCAACATTGCCGCCAGGACCAAGCGGATCATAAACGCCGGTCGGCCACCCACTTGCAAAAATTCAGGAAGAATATCCGGCGTGGCAGGCCAAAGATTGGGCCGGAAATATTCGCGCACGTCCGTCTGAGTCAGCTCGGCGAAGTAGTCGGTTATCTCCTGCTTGGAATTGCGCCACGCAAAATAAGTATATGACTGCGAAAAACCCGACTTGGCCAGCCGGTACATTACGCGTGGCCTGGTAAAGGCCTCCGCCAGAAAAATCACTTCTGGATACTTTTGTTTGATTTCTCCGATGACCCACTCCCAGAATCGAAAGGCCTTTGTGTGAGGATTGTCGACGCGAAAAATCCGCACCCCCTCACCGATCCAGAACTCAAAAACGCTCTTCAGTTCCTCCCACAATTCGAGCGCTTCCGAACTTTCAAAATTCAGAGGATAAATATCCTCGTATTTTTTCGGAGGGTTCTCCGCGTACTGAATACTGCCGTCCGGCCGCTTGCGAAACCATTCCGGATGCTCGCGCGTGTAAGGATGGTCCGGGGAGCACTGGAACGCCATATCCATGGCGATTTCCAGTCCGTGCTCGGCCGCCTTGCTGACGAGTCGCCGGAAATCTTCCAAAGTGCCTAACTGCGGATGAACCGCCTTATGCCCTCCTTCCTTCGCTCCAATTGCCCAGGGACTACCGACGTCGTCAGGCTCTCTCACCATCGAATTGTTTTTCCCTTTACGATTGGTGGCGCCGATCGGATGGATGGGCACAAGATAAAGCACATCGAATCCCATGGATTGAATGTAGGGCAGCCAATTCTCGCAATCGCGCAACGTGCCATGAGCTCCGGCGTTCGGCGAACAGGAACGAGGAAAAACCTCATACCAAGCTGAGAAACCTGCCCTGGAGCGCTCCACCGTCACTATCAACTCCTTCGAATAGCGGCTGGTCAGGGAGGGTTCAGGATAGCGGTCGATGATCGGCAGTAATTCTTCTTCCAAGGCGACCAGTTTTCCGGATTCGCTATCGGCAGCTTCCCGGAGGCGCCGCGCCCATTCACTGAGCAACTTCCCGTCCTCGGCGGCAGCGCGTTTGGCGGAATCTGAGATGAGACCTGCCCCAATTAAAAGTTCGATGCGAACATCTTGTCCGGCAGCGATTCGCTTGAGCAAGTCCGCGCGCCATGTTTTGAAGTGGTCGACCCACCCCTCCACGGTGTAGCGGTACGACCCCAGCTTGGAAACGCGAAATTCGCCGCGCCAGCGGTCATTGAACAACATCTCCATCGGCGACCATTGCGGCTCCTGCTCCGTTCCTTGCCAGTACAGCACGCGGCACGCAATTTGATCGTGCCCGTCCGCGAAGATGTCCGCGTCAACCACAACTTTTTCTCCGACGACCCGTTTGATGGCGAACCGGCCGCAATCGATTTCCGGGCGAACCCGTTCGATCGCTACCCGCCGCCGCGCATCAACACGCTCGCGCAACATGAGTCAAGCCCCCTTTGGGGAAAAAAGTGTTGCTACTGGCCAGGAATCGTTCAATCGGTTCAATATCTAAAGATACCGCCACTCAGGATTCGATACCAATGGAGAATCAGATCCTTTGTGGTTATTCAGTTTATAAAAACAGGAGTATTGGGACTGAGAGAAGAGAGCTTTAAGAACTCACTACAACTGTCGTTTTGCGAGGCCGCGGCTACCGTCACCTAAAGCAGGGCCGTTCAGCATCTTTCTACGCGAAGCTACATCAGGATGCTACGCCTCTGTCGGCGGCAGGCAATCGGCGCGAGCGCTTTCGCTTCCATTCGTAGTCTTTGCGAAGCTTGCCCATGTGCTTCTTTAGCTGCGCCAGGACCTCCGCAAAGGCTACGCGAACGCTGCCTGCGGCGTCACTTGCTTCTCCGGTTGCATGCAGATTACCCGTTGGGAGCGAAAGGTTCAAAAAGAGTGCAACGCTGTTCTTATGCGGAACGCGTTCGAACGCTCCATGTAACTGGACCAGATCGGGAGCAAAACGCTTCAGGAATTTTTCCAGCCGCTTGGCATGTACGTCGACTTCTTTCTCGGTTTCTTCGCGTAAGTCCGCTTGTTTGTAATTGAATGAAATTTTCACGGGGCACTCCTTGGTTGGACTGCTCGGAAGGGGAACCACTGTAGAGCATCGTCATAAACGACACTTCAAGCATAGCAGCCGCTACGCGCCGCCGCAACCCGCTCGTTGCGACAAGGTTTGAAATGGTATTGAAACCGGTAAAAAGCGCGATAATGCTGCTGTGGAGAACTCGAACGAACTTCGCATTGGGCCTGCGGGATGGGCCTATACGGATTGGCAAGGCATCGTCTATCCTTCGCCGCGCCTCCGCGATTTCCACGAGACTGCCTACCTGGCGCAATATTTCGACACCATAGAGATCAACACGTCATTCTACCAACCGATCAGTCCAGCGCTCGCGGAACAGTGGATCGAGCAAATCGGCGCAAACCCGCGCTTTCAATTCACCGCAAAGCTTTGGCGAAAATTTACTCACGAAATGGAAACAACGGTGGACGATGAATCGGCTGTGCGCGCGGGGATTGACGTTCTTCGCGCGGCCAACCGCCTCGGCGCCATGCTCGTGCAATTTCCCTTTTCGTTTCACAACACGCCTGAGAATGTCGCACGCCTCGAACGGCTGTCGGATTCATTTCGCGATTATCCGCTGGTTCTGGAGGTGAGGCACTCTTCCTGGGACGATTCAAAAGTCCATGAGATGCTGCGTCACCGCAAAGTCGGGCTCGTCAATATCGACCAGCCGCTCATCGGGCGGGCTGTGCGTCCCAGCGAATATGCGACCGCCAGCATTGCGTATTTTCGACTACATGGACGGCGATATGACACGTGGTTCACAGATGATCCGACTGTGCTGCGCCACGAGCGCTACAACTATCTCTACTCGGAAGAGGAGCTAAAACCCTGGGCCGAACGCATCAAACGCGTCGCCAGCCGCGCCAAATCCACATTTGTGATTATGAATAATCATTACGCGGGCAAAGGGGTGGTGAACGCGCTCGATTTGCTACACCTGCTCGGCCATCAAAAAGTCAAAGTGCCGGAGCCGTTGCGCCAGTACTACCCGCAGCTTGAGAAAATTGCCGATCAGCCCGCCATTCAGGGCGCGCTCTTCCGAACTCCCGGCTAGCCCCAACGTAACTTTTGTCACTTGGTCTTCGGCTGTTCGAAATTCACCGCCGTGGTGTTTCCGCCGCAAATCACCACGCCGATACGTCCTCCCGCAGCAGGCACATATTTCCTCGATAAAAGAGCAGCAATGGCCGCAGCGCCGCCCGGTTCAGCCACTATTCTGAGAACTCTCCACAACGCAGCCTGCGCTTCCTGAATGGCTTCGTCGCTCACCAGGACCACGTCGGAAGCGTATTTCTGTGCGAGAGGAAGCATCAGTTCTCCAACGCGCTTCGGCGCTAGCGAATCAGCTGCGATTCCACCTGCCGGACTATCAACTGGCCTGCCAGCCTCCAGCGCGCGGGCCAGCGTTGGCGCAGCCTCCGGCTCAACGCCAATCACTTTGACACGATTCGCGTACCATGCAGCGATGCCGCCGAGCAGGCCGCCGCCGCCAACGGCCACGAAAAGCATGTCAAGCTGAGGGCATTGCGATTCCAGCTCCAGCGCCACGGTTCCTTGTCCCAGCAGCGTTTCAACCTGATCATAAGCATGCACCGCCATTGCCCCGCTCTCGAGCGCCCATTTTTCGCTCGCCGCCAGCGCATCCGCATAACGATCGCCGCCAATCACTAGCTCCGCTCCATAGCCACGTATGCGCTCGATTTTTTCGCCCGAAGCGATGCTAGGTACAAAAATCCGCGCAGGCACTCCCAATCGTTTCGCGGCGAATGCTACCGCCGCTCCATGGTTGCCGCCAGACGCAGCTACAACGCCTGCCTTTGGAATCTTGCGCGATAGCAGGTTGGCGAATGCTCCACGCGCCTTAAAAGATCCCGAATGCTGGAGCAATTCCAGCTTGAAAAACAACCGCACTGCGGACAGATCAAAATCGCTGCCGTCTGCTTCCAATACGGGCGTGCGTCGAATATAAGGCTCGATGAGCTGGTAAGTCTCAGTGATGCGTTGGCGATTGATTTCAGAATTCAGCGGCGTATTCCTCTCGCTCAGGCTTTCATGAGATTTCGGAGAAGAAGTAAAGGATTCAGCCAAAACGAACCGCCAGCAATCGAGAATTTTCCGAGTTGATTCCGAGAGCCGCCTCTATTGACGAGAGATTCTCGACCATTCCGGCGAACGATCGAGCCGAGCTGGACTGGTGGACTCGATCTGCTTCCAAGCGGCGATTCGCTGCTGAACCATTTTTTCGGCTTGAGCCCATGTTTGCTGCTCGTTAATCGTCGGCGCGACGTCAGCGCTTTCAACCGCGTCGAGCAGGTTGCCCAATTGCACGTTGGCGCTGGCCAGACTTTCATCTCCTTCGACCATGCCGTCGAGCTTTTTGGCCTTCGGCGACATTGTCATGTTATTCATCTCGCTCTGAGATGACCGAAGACGCTGCTGAAGAGCCTTCGCCTGTTCGAGCGCCGCATAGCTCTGGTCCATCGCGGCTACGATTTTCCTGGCCAGCGCCATTTGCGCGACAAGACCTGCTTGCGGTGTTTTCACGCGCGGGTCCATTTTGAGCGTCAGCGGCTGCGTTTCGGTATGACCATCAACGGTCAGGCGGACTGAGTAGCGGCCGGGAGCGGCGAGCGCGCCTTGCGGCTCAAGCGGCGTCTCATGAGGGATCGCCGAAATGGGGAAAGCCCGTGAAACCGCTTTTGGCGCCGGGTAATGCAAATCCCAGACGAAGCGATGCATTCCCGGATCAGCAGAAAGCTGCCGTCGCCTCGCCATCCAATAGGGAGCGACGGGATAATTTGAAACGTCGTACGGTTCCGGTTGCTCCGCGCTGGAATATCTGCGAACGACTTCGCCATTGGCGTCGAGAATTTCGAGCGTCACCGGAGATGACGGGCGCGATTTCAGCCAGTAATAGAAGATCGCCCCGTCGGGAGGATTCTGACCCATGGGCGCTTCGGGTTGCAGCGGCGTGTCGGTGTTAGTGCTGCGCCGCATGCGCCACGTGGCGCGCGGACGGAACAGATGAGCTACGGCGCCAGCGATTGCGTCGCTCAATTGACGAAGGGGAGAGATGTCGTCGAGCACCCAGAACGCGCGGCCATGCGTTGCAGCGATCAAGTCGCCTTGCTCGATTGCCAGATCGCGGACGGGCGACGTAGGCAAGTTGAGTTGAAGCGATTGCCAATGCGCTCCATCGTCGAACGAGACGAAGACACCAGTCTCAGTACCAGCAAAGAGCAGCCCGCGGCGAAGGGGATCTTCTCTGACCGCGTGAACGTAGGATGGCGCGGAAATTCCTTCGCTCATTTGCGCCCAGCTCCTGCCGTGGTTATGCGTGATGTAGATGTAGGGACGAATATCGCCAAGGCGGTGACGGTCTATTGCGGCGTAGGCAGTCCCCGGATCGAAATGGGACGCCTCGATCAGGCTGATTTTGCTCCATGCTTCCAAGCCGGGCGGCGTAACGTTGCGCCATGTCTTTCCGCCATCTTGCGTGAGTCGGATCAGCCCGTTGTCGGTTCCCACCCAAATTTCGCCAACTTTGATTGCTGACGGAGCAATCGTATAGATGACGCCGCGCTGCGGCTGGCCCTCCGTGCCCGCGCGCACGGTGAGATCAGGGCTGGCGGCGCGCCAACTGGAGCCGCCGTCGGTGGTTTCCAGCAAATATTGCGCCCCGTAGTACAGCAGATGCGGATTCTGCGGCGAAAAAATAATCGGCGAAGTCCACGTGAAGCGATATTTCACCGTGGCGATATTTTCGCCGAAGGATTCCATCAACGAGGGTGAGATGGTTTGCGACTGCGTGGTAATCGCGTTCCATTTGTGCAGGATGCCATAAGTATCGCCCCCGTAAAGAATGTCGGGATCAGTAGGATCGACAGCGATATAGCCGCTCTCGCCTGCACCAATCGAATGCCAATTACGGAACGTCAGCGCGCCGTAATCGCTGCGGCTGATGACGCCAACGCTTCCGCTATCCTGCTGGGCGCCATAAATCCAATAGGGAACGCGATGGTCGGTAACGACATGATAGAACTGAGCGGTGGGCTGGTTGTACCAGGAGCCCCATGTTTTTCCACCATCGACGCTCACCATGGTTCCCTGATCGCTGCCCAAAATCATGCGATCCGTGTTTTCCGGATCGATCCATAGAACGTGGTAGTCGTCTCCTCCAGGAGAACCTTTGACGGCAGAGAAGTGATGGCCGCCGTCAGTGGAGCGATAGAGCGTCACGTTCGGGACCCAGACCACATCCGGACTTTTCGGGTCGACGGTAACCCGGCTGAAATACCAGCCGCGTCCCCAGATGCGCGGATCGCTGCCGACATGTTGCCAGTTTTCCCCGCCGTCATCGGAGCGATACAATCCGCCCTGCTCGCAATCGATCACCGCATAAACGCGGTTTCCGATGCCCGCAGCTAAGCCGATTCGGCCCGTTGGTACGGTTGGGAGGCCGTGGCCGGTGAGTTCGTGCCAGGTTTGGCCCTCGTCGGTGGATTTGTAGATGCCGCCATCGGGGCCGCTGATTGGCGGATATTGGCTCCAGGTGGTGCGACGCGTTTCCCAGAGAGCGGCGTACACGACGCGCGGATTCTCCGGCGAGGCCGCCAAATCGATCGCACCGGTTTTGTCGTTCTTGTAAAGAACCTTTTGCCACGATTTTCCGCCATCGGTCGAGCGGAAGATGCCGCGCTCAGCGTTGGCATCGTAGGCGTGGCCCAGCGCCGCCACCACCACCTCGTCGGGATTGTGCGGATCGACGAGGATTCGCGCGATATGTTGCGTATCGTCCAGGCCCAGATGGGTCCAAGTGCTGCCCGCATCAATGGATTTGTACATTCCGTCGCCAACGGAAATGTCGGAACGCATGTCGGCTTCACCGGTACCGACGTAAATGACGTTGGGATCGGAAGGCGCAACCGCGATGGCGCCGATTGAGGCGACCGGCTCATGCTGAAATAGCGGCCGCCAGGTCAGACCCGAATTTTCCGACTTCCACAAGCCACCGCCGACACTGCCAAAATAGAACACGCTCGGTTCGCTGGGCACGCCGGCCACAGCCAAGGCTCGCCCGCCGCGGAATGGGCCCAGCTGGCGCCAGCGCATGCCCGCGTAGAGCTGCGGATCGGCTGGCTGCGGCATTTGCGGAGGCTGCGACTGGCCTCGACCTGGGGCCTGAGCGACCGCAACGACCGCGGTGAGAATGGCCGCTGCGCCGAGCCCAGCAGAAACCAAAGCTCTGCGCCTCCATGAAAACTGCAAGCCCTTATAAATGCGAATATTCCCCCATCGTTTCATTCTTTGGCTCCCGCGCGGAGTATACAACCGCTCCGTTCGCTTTGCCGAACGAAACCTCCGAAAAATCGCATTATCGACGCAACGGAGTTTCCAAACATGGCGGCATCCTGCCATTTCGTTTGCACAGAACAGCACAACAAAAATTTCTACAGAAGATCAGGCGAGGATGGTTACTTCTTGAAGAGGTCTTCAAAAGCTCTGCGAGCATCCGTCGGACGGCCATTGGAAGCGGGAGCTGCCGCCGGCGTGCTCGGATAGTTGACGGGCGAAGTGTCTTTCTCCACCGTCATGCGAAATTCAAAAAAGGCGCAGTCGTTTTTCGCATCTTTACGCGCAATCCGCTCCGAAATGGGTTGCGTGCATTCAAACTGCGCGCCCGTATCGAAATGAACGCACTGTTTGCACGAATGCAGCTCCAATTGGCATTTGGGGCAGCGTCCTTCCTTATCGAAGCCAATAGCCAGAATCGTGCCGCAATTCGAGCAGCGCGCGCGCATCACCGTTCCCACCATTCGCGGAGTGCGCGGACCCATTTGCTCCTGCCGCGGCCTCGGCTCCGCCGGGCGTTCGCGCTTTTTGTCTTCGCGATCGCGGTCGCTATACCCCTTATGCTTATACTTCCGCTCCATAGATTTTCCTCCGGGATGACTACATCATACTCTGAAACATCTAGAGCTACTCAATAATTCGGCGGTCATGTAGAAAAAACAGGAAGCGTCTAGATTTTGCGCTTCTCAACAGGGCAAAAGTTCACGGAATCAATCGCGGCGCAAACGCACCGAAGCGTGTCCTGGTTGCGGCAGAACCGATTCTACTCCTTTGCCCATCTGCGGCAAAGCCCTTCTGCAGGCAAATCCCCTACCAGGAACTTTCGCGGTGCGCCCGCAGAATCGAGCACAGCTTCAGCCGCCAGATCGCCGCTGCGTACCGCTCCCTCCATCGTCGAAGGCCACCCCGTGCGCGTCCAATCGCCCGCCAGGAAAAATCCAGGAATTTCTGTCCGCTGGGCTGGCCGCCACTGGTCGAAACCGGGGCGCGGCGAGACTGTCGCGTGTACTTCCTTCACTACGGTTGCTTTTAGCAAATTCGCGTTCCTGCTCGCGGGCAGAACATCGCGCAATTCTTTCACGCAAAGGTCAATGATTTCCTGGCGCGCGCGCGGAATCAGTTCATAGGATGCGCTTATCACCAATTGAAGATACTGCCCGGACCCTTTGCCATCCTGCCGACCCGAATCCTGCAATATTGTTCGGTTGAAAATCCATTGCACCGTGTGATCCAGCAATGTGAGGAAAGGCTTCTCCAAAACCGGCTTGTCGTACCACAAATGCACTCCGGTTATGGGCGACGTGTGCAAATTCTTCAGATTCGCGAAAACGGGGCAGTTCGAACGCATCGTTTCGGGAAGAATCTCCAGCAGTGAGTCATGCGTCACAGCGGCAATGCACGCGTCGGCCTGTTGCTCGCTTCCGTCATCGAAAACAACTGAGCGAAACTTGTGGTCTTCGAATCGCAGCATCCGAATCGTTGCGCGCGACTGTATCTGTCCTCCCTTTGCTTCAATCGCCTTCCGGCAGCCGGCGTACAATTCGCCCAGTGGGACAGATGGAATGCCGAGAACATATCCCTCGCGATTGAGCAGAAATGCCTTCCAGAAAACATCTATACCGTAATAAGCGTCGGTGAGTTCCAATTCTTCATCGAGCGCGCTGACCAGCACAACTCGCCAGAATCGCCGAATGGCCGTCTCGCTTTGACGATTCTCGCGCAACCAGCCGAGCATCGTCTTCCCATTCGCGTCTGCTGGGCGGCCGCCTGCGCGGGCGATGCGCAACAGAGCTTCCGCAATGGCTTTCTTATCCTGATATGCGAGCGCGCCAAATCGAAGAAATGACAAGCTGGTGTGAAACGGCGGCGGCAGCGCTGACGCTTTTATCGTGCTCACTCGCCCGCGCTGGTCCGCGAAAAATAATTTCCGATAGCGGCGGATTTTCGAAGCTGCTCCCGTGCGCTCATAAAAATTCGCAAGATTCGTGCAGCATCCGAGTGTCACGTGCTGGCAATTGTCGATATGGGTTCCGTCCGGAAGAGCGTATGACGTCGCGCGTCCGCCCAGATAAGGGCGTTTTTCAAACAATCGCACGCGAATCCCGGCTTCAGCGAGGGCCGTCGCTGCCGACAGCCCCGCCAGCCCGCCGCCAATCACGATCACGCTCTCGCAAGACATTCCTGAACCATCCCATCCTTGCACGGAAGAAAATCCAAATCTTCTCAGCCGTGGAAAGCCTGGCGCGCTGGCCAGTCACAGTTGCAAGCCCGCGCATCCCAATTTTTTCCAGTATCCCGGAATAAATTCGAGCCATGGCCCACAGCGCGGCGCGGCTGTCTCCGCTGACCAGCGGCAGCAACTTCCATCCCTCGCGATAGAAATCTCGCGCCCGCGCCGTTTCGAAACGAACAAGTTCCGCTAAACTTTCGTTCGACGAACTCATCTCAAAATCCGCAGCCTTGCAGCCAAACCTCACGAAATCTTCGCGCGGAAGGTAAACCCGGCCCATCGCCAGATCCTCACGCACGTCCCGCAGAATATTCGTCAGCTGAAACGCAATGCCAAGCTTCTCCGCGAATTCCGGCGCCTGCGGATCGTCAAATCCAAACACGTGGAGGCAGCATAGCCCCACAGCCCCCGCCACGTGATAGCAATAATTTCGCAGCTCCTCGAAGGCTTCGTATGAGGAAACCGTCAGGTCCATCCCGGCGCCAGTAATTAAATCATGCAAATAGCGCGGCGGAATTCCGAAGTTCGCGACCGTATGCCGGAGCGCCGGCCAAACCGGATCGCCTGTATCGTCGCCGGACAATACGCGATCCAGCTCCGCGCGCTGCTGCTCCAGGCGCCACCGTTTCTCTTCAATCGCGCCCGGCCCATCCGAAATATCGTCGATGCCGCGCATGAAGGCGTACAGCGCGCACAGCGCGTCGCGTTTCGCCGCAGGCAGCAGCACAAATCCGTAGTAGAAGTTGCGAGCGGCTGAACGCGCTATTTTGCGGCAGTAGAGATAAGACGCGGCAGCCGCGGCATCAGGCATGTCGGTCGGCAAGCGACGCTTTTTCAGTTTTTTGTCCGCGATGCGCGGAAGAGTGAAACACAGCGCCAATTCGAGAAATCATTGCTTGCCGAAGCAAGCGCGCCTGCACGCGCCGGCTGATCGCAGGACGGTGATGCAACGTGTCGTAGCCCGCCGAGTCGATAGCATCGAGCACGGCGCTCCCGCCGCGCGTAAACAATTCCACGTCCACGCGAAATTCGCGCGACACACGATCCCCAAGAGCAGCACCTGCGGCGAAAAGCGTTCGCGCCCGGCTAATCAGATTTTTCATCAAATTGGCGAATCGCTCATCGAAACGTTTCTCGACAATATCTTGCTCTTTCACCCCGAATTCGGCAGCCACGTCCAGCGGAATGTAAATGCGCCCTTTTTCCAGATCGCGCGCCACATCTTGCCAGAAATTCGCCAGCTGCAACGCCGTGCAGGTAGCATCGGACAATGCCTGCCGCTCCGCATCGCCATAACCCATCAGATAAAGAACCAGCCTGCCCACAGGATTCGCCGAGTAGCGGCAATAATCAATCACGGCATCCCATTTCGCGTAGCGACGAACCCTCTGGTCCTGCCGGAACGCAATCAGCAAATCCCGAAAAGGCTCCATCGGAATTTCATGCGCACGCGCCGTTTCGCCAACAGCGATGAGCACTGGATGCGTCGCCGCGCCGCGGTACGCGCACTGCAATTCCTCATCCCACTCATCGAGCAATTCAAGCGCATGCTTGGGATCCGCAACTTCGTCTCCCAGATCATCTGCCCAGCGGCAGTAGGAGTAAATGTTGTAGAAATGTTGGTGCAAATGCGACGGTAGCAGCCACGAGACGACTCTGAAATTTTCATAGTGATGCGTGGCGAGCCAGCGCGTGTAAGCCTGCGCTTCGGAAAGCGAGCAGCCATCAGCGGGAAGTTGTTGCGCGATTTGCAGTTCGTCTCGTCCGAGCATGGGAGAC
>DASYYQ010000066.1:0-12033 GCA_035933545.1 Candidatus Acidiferrales bacterium
GCCCCTTCGCGAATAATCGACCAATCCTCCCCGTGCAGCGCCACAATTGTCGACGAAAGCGTCGCCCCTGTTTCGCCGCCATCCAAAATCAGCGGCAGCCGCTCGCCCAGTTGCTTCACCAACTGCTGCGCGTTGCTGCACGCCGGAAAGCCCGACAAGTTCGCGCTCGTGCCGGTCACCGGCCCGCCAAAACACTCAATCAACTCACACGCCACGCGCGCCTTCGGCCAGCGCAGCGCCACCCGCCCGCTATTCCCTGTCACTTTCAGCGGCAAACGGTGCGTCGCCTCCACCACAATCGTCAGCGCCCCCGGCCAGAATTTCTGCGCCAGATCGAAAAAATTGTCCGGCAAATCACGCGACAGCACCACCGCCTGCTCAACAGAATTCACCAGAATCGGCAGCGCCTTCGTCTCCGCGCGCCCTTTCACCTGGAACACCCGCTCAATCGCCGCCAAATTGTACGGATCCGCGCTCAGCCCGTAAAAAGTGTCCGTAGGAATGCCCACCACGCGCCCTCGCTGTATCAGGCTCGCGGCGTAATGGATGGCGTGCGATTCAGGCGCTTCGATTGAGACTTTCAGGACTTCTGCTGGCAATTGGCTCGCTCGCGCGGCCCACGCTCAAGCCGCAATGCCCCGCAAACTACCACACGCCTTGCACTTCGCGCAAGCATCCTTGTTCCAGAGCAAGACTCCCTGCACAAAAACAAACCGAGCTTTGCTGGGACGCCTTACCTCTTCCATTTACGGCGATGTTATCTCCCTCAAGCCTGCCAAAGCAAGTCGCAAGTACCTGTGTCACTATTGCGAAACGCGCTTGCGTTTTTTCTTCAAAACCGGAAAAATACTGGCCCATGCTCCCAGAACAAAAATGCCCCAAATGTGGCCGCCGGATGATTCTCTATCGTTGCTCCCATAACAATTGCCCCACCGAGCGCCGCATCTGCGTCGTCTGCGAATGCGGAGGTATCCGCCCGCCCATCCCCTTTACGCAAACCAGCTTCTACCCGGAGTGTCACTCGAGCGGCATGCTCCTCGCCGACGAAAACCGCGGCTACAGCTGAAACGCCGCTGTGCTAGACAAATCATCGGTTTGTAGCCCAAAATCCATTCCGTGCCCAGTCCTAACATCGGCGATATCGTGGATGGCGCTGAGGCGGTCGTTCGGTGGTTTGGCTCTTGGCCAAGTTTTCACGATGCAGAGATTATTTACCTGAAGTTAGCGCGTAGCGGGGAGTCGATACTTCGCGTCTATCCGTATTACCCAACGAAACCTGCAGCTGTTGATTTCTTCCTTGAAGATGTTACAGACCTTGAGCTAGCTGACTTTAGTGGCCAGAACGTAATTTTCTCTTTAGAAGTTGAAATCGTCACTGACCAGACGAACGAAAAGGCTATCCGACTGACGCTCGCCCCATGCTATGGATTGGCTGGAAGAATTGATGCAAAGCGCGCCCGAGTCGAACTGGTTCCCGGCAAATCATCGGACGGTGTAAGCCAGTGGTAGCAGCACCCAGTGCGCTTGGCGAACTGCGCCGCTCTCTGTTACGCTTCCTGCGATGGCCACGCCTACTCGCATTTCGCCAGGTAAATCCGCGCCGGCCCGCGCGCGCACAGGAGAATCGCGCAGCGCCACAATCATCACTTCGCGCGAAAATCACTGGCTGAAGACGTTTCGCGCCGCGCTGCACTCTTCGCGCCCGGAAGATAATCGCATCGCCCTCGAAGGCGTGCATCTCGTCACCGAAGCCATCCACTCCGGCCTGCGCATCGAAGCCCTCCTCTCGAGCGTTTCCGGTGAACGCCACCTCGCCGCTCTCCAATCCGGACTCGACCGCCCCACACTGATCCTTCGCACCACTGACAAACTTTTTGACTCCGTGGCCGCCACCGAAACGCCGCAAGGCATCGCCGCCCTCGCTCACGCGCCCGAGTACAAACTGGAAAATCTCCTGCGCGGAGCCGATTCCCTCGTCATCGTGCTCGTCGCCGCGCAAAATCCCGGCAACGTTGGAGCGATTCTCCGTTCCGCGGAAGCCTTTGGCGCCACCGGAGTCATCGCCACGCGCGGCACCGCGCATCCTTATTCGCCGAAGGCCCTGCGCGCTTCCTCGGGCTCTTCACTGCGCCTTCCCGTATTCGCCGAACTCGCGCCCGCCATCGCCCTCACCCAACTCCGCGTCTCCGGGCTGAAACTTTTCGCCGCCTCGGCCTCGCAAAATGCCGCAGCGCGCCGTCCCGACGAGCTCGACCTTCGCGCGCCCTTCGCGCTCCTCGTCGGCAACGAAGGAGCGGGCCTTCCGCCGGAAATCGAACGCAGCGCCGACGCCTTCATCCGCATCCAACTTGCCGAGCCAGTGGATTCTTTGAACGCCGCGGTCGCTGCTTCGCTCATCCTTTACGAAGCCGCGCGCCAGCGCCGCGACGCAAATGCATAAACCGCGCAGACACTTATGAGCCTCTTTCGCGCTATCGAGCCGCCAGAAGGCGAGCCGCAAGGGTCGCGCCCGCTCGCCGACCGCATGCGTCCGCGCACTCTCGACGAAGTCCTCGGCCAGGAAAATCTTCTCGGCCCCGGCAAACCTCTGCGCATCCAAATCGAGCATGATGAAATTGTCTCCATGCTCCTCTGGGGCCCTCCGGGCTGCGGCAAAACGACACTCGCGCGGCTGATTGCCAAGTCCACGCGCTCCGAATTCGTTCCTTTCAGCGCAGTGATGACCGGCATCAAGGAAATCAAGCAGGTCATGGCCGCCGCCGAAGGAGCGCGCCGTTACGGCCGACGCACGGTTGTTTTCGTGGACGAAATTCATCGCTTCAATAAAGCACAGCAGGACGCCTTCCTTCCCCACGTCGAAGCCGGCACCATTCTGCTCATTGGCGCCACCACCGAAAATCCCTCCTTCGAAGTGATCGCCCCGCTGCTCTCGCGCATGAAGGTTTACGTTCTTCAAGCGCTCTCCAGCGAACAAATTCTTTCGCTCCTCCATCGCGCGCTGGGGGACAAAAAGTACGGCCTCGGCAATGAAGACATCGAAATTCCCGCCGAAGTCCTCGAGCGCATCGCGCAAATCGCCAACGGCGACGCACGTGCCGCCTACAACACTCTCGAAGCTGTCGTCCTCGGCTCCGAAGCCGCAACCAACGGCCGCCGCATCGTCACGCGCGAACGCCTTGACGACGTTTTACAACACAAATTTCTCCTCTACGACAAAGCCGGCGAAGAGCATTTCAATCTCATCTCCGCACTGCACAAATCCGTGCGCAATTCCGACCCTGACGCCGCGCTTTACTGGCTCGCGCGCATGCTCGAATCCGGCGAAGATCCTCTTTACCTCGCGCGCCGCATGGTGCGCATGGCTAGTGAAGACATTGGCCTCGCCGATCCTGGCTCGCTGCAAATCACTCTCGCGGCCATGAATGCGTTCGATTTTCTCGGCGTTCCCGAAGGCCATTTGGCCCTCGCCGAGGCCGCCGTCTATCTCTCGCTCGCACCCAAATCCAACGCCGTTTACACCGCCTTCGGCGCCGTTCACGAAGATTTGCAGCGCACCATCGCCGAGCCGGTCCCGCTGCACCTTCGCAACGCGGTCACTGGATTGATGGAGCATCTCGGCTATGGCAAAGGCTATCAGTACGCGCACAACGCCGAAGAAAAAGTCACGGGTATGGAATGCCTGCCGGAAAGTTTGCGCGGCCGCATCTATTACCATCCAACGGATCAGGGCCTCGAAGCGCGTATTCGCCAGCGCCTCGATGCGATTCGCCGCATCAAATCAAAAGCGGCTCATGCTGAGCCTGCTAAATCTGCACCAAACGAGGTAAACGAACTGAAGGACGCCAAACGATGACCCATCGCCCCGCCCTGGCAAAACTCAATTCAAAAGTCCTGCGCTTCGCGTTTCTGGCCGCCATAATTTTCGCCTTTGCCTTATCTGCGCAACTTCTCTGCGCACAGGAAAAGCCTCTCGCCACTATTCAGCTCGATTGCCGTGCTTCCGCCATTTCATCGCAGGGCCTGACTGCCTGCGCCGCTTTTCACCAGCTTCATTTTCACAAGTACACCATCGAGCGCGACAACATCTGGACCGTCAACATGAAAGGCAAGCGCCGCGAAATCGTCGACGGGGTGAAACTCGTCCAGACGGACACCCCGTTCAGCTTTTCCATACGCGGGCTCGCTTTTTCTCCCGACGGCCGCCTGCTCACCGTGCAAATGACTACCGCGCAGGTCACCGATGCGAACGGCGCCATGCAGGAAAACAAAATGGTCGACTTGATGGACACCGACGGCAAAGAGATTCCCGTCGCTGGCACAAAAACCAGCGTCATCCTGGACGCCAAGCAGGCCACCTGGCTCGCCGACGATCAAACCGTCGCTTATCTTCTTCCTTCCGATGAATCCGATCTGCTCTATCAGCTCGGCCTCACCCATCCCAAGCAAGGCAAGGGCGGCGCGATCTTCAAGGGCCATCTTTTCACCGCTGTAGCCTGGGACGCTGCCCGCAGCAGCGCCGTCGCCATCGAGCGCGACAATAATTTTGATGAGCCCATCAAGCTCGTGCGCCTCGATTTGCTTCATCAGACCGACACCGTGCTCACCACCGTGCAGGCTTATCTCGGCGGTCTCGTGCTCTCACCCTCCGGGAATAAGGTCGCTTATTATACTGACGGCGACACTGTCGAAGTGCGTTCTCTCGATAATCCGAAAAAAACCCTCACCGTGCACGCTGCTTACGGCACTTTGGCTTGGGGCAACGACGAAAACCGCATCCTGCTGAAACGCGGCCCTGCAACGCAGACTGGAGACTTGGTTTGGCTCTCGATTCCCAGCGGCAATCTCACTCCCATCCTTCACGACTTGTTTTTTCGCGGCTTCGCCATTTCGCCGCAGGCGCACGCCATCGTAGTCACCCAACCCGGCTCCAATCACCTCTCGGTCTTTCCGCTGGAATAAATCAGCGCGGTAGCAGCGGGCTTTGTGTCGTCACCATTTCGATGATGGCTGTGCCGCTTACGCCCGCTTCATCGTGCTCTGGACAGCGCCTCCCGGGTGGCGTAGTGTGTGTTCTGCATGCGGTGATTCGCGTCTGCCGCACAGCTGGGAGGTGCCTGTGATTCTCAAGCAGTTCTATCTCGGCTGCTTGGCGCACGCCTCTTATTTGATTGCGGATGAACAGACCCATGTCGCCGCCGTTGTCGATCCCCAGCGTGACGTCGACGGGTATCTGGCATTTGCCGCAGAGCATAACCTGCAAATCAAGCATGTCTTCCTGACGCATTTCCACGCTGATTTTGTCGCCGGCCATCTCGAATTGCGGGATCGCGCCGGCGCAACCATCTACCTCGGGGCTTCTGCGAAGGCGGCTTATCATTTCATGCCGCTGCACGACGGCAGCATCGTGGAATTTGGCCGCGTTCGCCTCAAGGCCCTCGAGACTCCCGGACACACACCTGAGTCCGTCTCGCTCCTCGTTTACGATCTCGTCTCCAGCGACGCACGTCCCTGCGCTGTGCTCACGGGCGACACTCTTTTCATCGGTGATGTCGGACGCCCGGACTTGCGCGTCGCGCTCGGCTGGTCCGCCACCGATTTAGGCGGCCTTCTGTACGAATCCTTGCACAACAAGCTTCTGCCGCTTCCGGATGCAACTCTGGTTTATCCGGCTCACGGAGCGGGCTCGCTCTGCGGCAAGGCCATCAGCAACGAAACTGTTTCGACCATCGGCCAGCAGCGCCTCGTGAACTACGCCCTGCAACCCATGAGCAAGGAATCGTTCGTCCAGATTGTCACCGCCGACCAGCCGGAGGCTCCGCCATACTTCACCTTCGACGCCGTGCTGAACAGCCAGGAGCGGCCTACTTTGGATCAAGCCTTAGCGCGCGAACTGAACCCGCTGACGCTGGAACAGATGCTCGGCCTCCGCGCACGCGGCGCCCAAATCCTCGACACGCGTGATCCCGCCGAATTCGCCGCATCCCATCTCGCCGGCAGCATCAATATCGGCCTCTCCGGCCAGTACGCCACCTGGGCCGGCACAATATTGAGTCGCGAGCTTCCCATCGTGGTCATCGCAGACCCCGGACGCGAGATCGAATCCGCGGTGCGCCTTGGCCGCATTGGATTCGACCATGTGGCCGGCTATTTAAATCAGGGGATGTGCAGCCTGGAAGGGCGGTCCGATCTGTGCGTCTCAACCGAACGAATCAGCGCGCCGCTCGCCGCCGAGCGCCTGGCGCTGAGCGAGCCTCCCGTGGCCATCGACGTCCGCACGATTCGCGAGCGCCAACAGAAAAATATCGAGGGCAGCGTCAGCATCCCGCTCAATCGCCTGCTCGACAATCTGCGTGAGATCCCGGCTGGCCGCAGCCTGCTCGTATTTTGTGCGGGAGGCTATCGCTCTTCGATCGCTGCAAGCCTCTTGCGGCGCCACGGATTCGACCGCGTCAGCGAAATCGCCGGCGGCATCGCTGCGTGGGAAGCCTCCCAGCTGCCGGTCAGCGCATCAGCCGCCGCATCCTAAATCGCCGTTTACTAAACTATGCGGACGAAGCCGACGCCCCAGCCTCTTCCTCTGGACCCACCTGCTGCGACCTAATTCCCGGCTGAAAACCGCCGGAAAAAGCTGGTTGGCTCCCACGCAGGCTTCGCCGCGTCGTCCGCCACGCGCCCCGTGAGCATGTAAATCAAATGGCAGAATTTTCCCGCTGCGTCGTGGTCCCCTTTTTGATTCGTGTCGTCGGAAGGCTCGTGATAACGCGTGTGCACCCAATCGTTGAAGATCTTCTCCTGCGCCGACCCTTTCGCGTATCCAAACTTGAACGCCAGCGCCGGAATCCCCACCTGCACGAAGCTATACTGGTCGCTGCGAATAAACCGGTTCGCCGCAGGCTGCTCGTCCTCGATCACTTTCACACCATCCGCCTGCCCCACCGCGCGAATATCATCGCCCAGCGTAGATTCATCGAGACCCTGCACCTGCAAATACTCCAGCGGAAACAGCGGCAAAAACATATCCATATTGATGTCCGCGACAATCGCTTTCTGCGGCACAGTGGGATGATTCGCGAAATACCACGAGCCCAGTTCCCCTTCTTCCTCGCCGCACAGCGCCAGAAAAATCACCGAACGCTTTGGCTTGGCTTTCGATTCGTGGAAATCTCGCGCAATTTGAATCAGCGCCGCCACGCCTGCCGCATTATCCATAGCGCCGTTATAAATATCGTCGCCATTCACCGGCGCGCCGACTCCCAGATGATCCAGGTGCGCGCTCACAATCACGTACTGACTTTTCAGATGTGGGTCCGTGCCTTCAATCTCTCCGGCCACATTCGGCGCGTCTACATTCTTTTCATCCACTTTTATTTTCGCTTGAATTTTCGCCGTCAGCGGAAATTTCGGCAACGGCTGGTTCGCTTTAGCCGCCGCGAGAATTTCGGCAATCCTGTGGCCTGAGCCAGCGAAAAATTCATCCGCATATTTCGGATTTATTGTCAGCGATATCTGCATGCCCTGATCTTTTCGCAGCGCCGCGTCAGCCAATTCCAGCGACGGGCGCTGCCGGTTCGCCGCAATCCGCTCCCACGGTATTTCCTGATTCGCTGAATTCAAAATCACCGCCAGGCCAATCGCGCCCGCCGCCTTCATCGCTTTCCAGCGCTCGCCGATGGATTCTTCGTGTGCGCGCAACGGGTCTTTGATTGTGGAAGGCCCGCCCGATAAATACACCGCGATCTTCCCGCGCAAATCCAGCCCCGCAAAATCATCGTAATTCGCCGCCGGCACGGACATCCCGTATCCTACGAACACCATTCCCGCGCTCACTCGCGGCGCCGGATCTCCGCTCGCGCGCAAAATCACTTCCTGGCCAAATGTCAGCGGCGTACTGTTATTTCCATTCACCAGATTAATCGACGAATAGGCTTCGTCAATTGCGCGGCTCTTGAATTTCACCCCTTGAAAAAATCCAATAGTGCCTGCCGGCTTCAGACCTTGCTTTTTGAATTTCTCCGCCACGTATTCCGCAGCCACTGAATATCCCGCGCTGCCGGTCATGCGCCCCTGCAAATCGTCGCTGGCCAGGAAGCTCACGTCATCCCACCAGCGGCTGCCTTCCGCATGGTCGTTCTGTTGCGCTTGCGCCGCCGCTACGATGCCAGCAGCGCAAAGGCACAACACAACCGCAATGAATCCGCGCCGTTTTGTCAGCCGCCGTTGTTGCCGGATGTCCTTCATACTTTCGTCAGTGAAAACGTTTAGTGTGCTCTTTCAAAATGCACCGATCCATCACCACAAATAATCCTGCATCCCGCGCGCGTTGCGCTGCAGCTTCATGAATCACGCCTTCCTGCATCCACACGGCCTTGGCGCCAATGGCTATCGCGCTCTCCATGATTTCCGGCACAAATTCCGGCCGCCGGAACACGTCCACAATGTCCACCTTATCTCGAATATCTTCCAGCCGAGCCACCGCGTGCTCGCCTAACACTTCTGTTTCATTTGGATTCACCGGGATAATTTTATATCCCGCGCGCTGCATGTATTCCGAGACGCCATAACTGGGGCGCATTCTGCTGGACGAAAGCCCGACCACCGCGATGGTCCGCGCACTTTTCAGTAATTCGCCAATGGTGTCCGCGCCCGTGCGCTCATCCATTTTGTTTCGCGGCCATTCCGGACTTCACTTGCTGCAACGCACTCAGAAATTTCTGATTCTCCTCGCGTGTGCCTACGGTCACGCGAATGGCATGCGGAAATCCCATCCACGCCATCGGCCGGACAATCACGCCGGCTCGCAACAATTCCTCCGCCAGCGCATCTGCGTCGCCGCCAACTTCCACTAAAATAAAATTCGTCACCGAAGGCGCGAATTTCACGCCCATTTCGCGCAAGCCGCTTTCCAGCTGCTTCATTCCCTCGCGATTCGTTTCCAGCGAACGCCGCACATGCTCATTGTCATCGAGCGCCGCCAGCGCAGCCGCCTGCGCCACTCCGGAAGCCGGAAACGGCAACCGAACTTTATCCATCGCTTCGATCACCTCTGCAGGACCGATGCCGTAGCCCACGCGCAAGCCCGCCAATCCATAAATTTTGGAAAAAGTCCGCAGCACCAAAACATTTGTGTCCGCGCGCACCAAATCGAGCGAGCGCGAATAATTCTTCATCTCCACGTAATCGTGGTAAGCCTCATCGAGGACGACCAGAACGCCTTGCGGTACTTTTTTGAGGAACGCGTCGAACGCCTCCGCGTCAAACACAGTGCCTGTGGGATTATTTGGATTCGCAACATAAATAATTCTCGTATCTTTTTCAATCACGTGCGCAATGCCTTCCAGATCGAAGCCATAATTTTTCAGCGGCACAGCGACGAGCCTCGCGCCCATTTTTTCAATCGCCACGTAGTACAGCGGAAAAGATCCCTCGGAAGTTACCGCACTGTCGCCCGGCGCCAAGAGCACCTGCGCCGCCAAATGAATTACGTCCGTCGAGCCGCTGCCGATGATGATTTTCTGGCGTGGCACGTTTAGGCGAGCGGCGAGAGCTTCGCGCAGATAGTAGCTGCCGCCGTCCGGGTAGCGGTGCGATTCGGCGAGCGCGCGCCGCGCCGCCTCCACCGCCAGCGGCGAAGGCCCCAGCGGATTCTCGTTCGACGCGAGCTTCACCGCCACAAGGCCCAGCTCGCGCTCCACCTCTTCGATGGGCTTGCCGGGAATGTACGACTCAATTTCCTCAATATACTGCGGGATTTGCGGACGCGCAGCTTTGCTCATTTGGACTCGCAGGCCGGCGCGGAAAATGCGAGGAGGACGAGCATTTTCAGGTGCACAAAGTGCGTATTCTTATCGATTAGAAATTGTGATGTAGCTGATTCCATGGGAGTTGGAATGATTTCTAATAATTCTGTGTTGCGATTCGCTGGCGTTCGCCAGAGGAGCCTGCAGCGGGCATGCGCCGATTTCGGGAGTGCGTGCGAGGGGGCGGCGGACGGATGAAGAAAATCGGCCCCTACAATACCAGGCAAAAGCGCAGAAAGCGCGATGCGAAGGGCCCCTCTGAGTGCTGCAAACTGGCAGAAATTATCGATTAGAAATTGTGATGCGACTAATTCTAAGGCGGTTAGAGCATTTTCTAATAATTTGGTGTGACGATTAGAATTGATCTGAGGGGTGGGGCAGGTGTGGCGCGACAGGCTGAGCATGGGCGCAATGTTCACGCCTATCGTTAGCACAAAACGACACGTCAGCGCAATGCAAGAACACGCGGGAAACCACCTGCCTTTGATGTGATGAAAATTCCCTTGCGATAGTAAATGTGAACCTTCCTTCACCTGGAATTTTCGGACCGGTCAATGGTTCTCCAATTTGGCAAGCAGGCGGCCGAGGGCGGCGATTTCTTCGCGGGTGATGTGGCGATAGCGGCCGGGGGGGAGGGGGCCAAGCTCGACATTGGCGATGGCGACGCGACGCAGCTTGTCCACGTGATGCCCGGCGGCAATGAGCGCTTTGCGAAATTCATCTTTGCTCGCGCCGCTCGTTTTCACTTCCCACCAGCCCTTCGGAAAACCTTTGGCGCGCGCCATTTTGACGCGTCCGCGCAGCTCCGCTTCGCGCACTTCCGCAGGCGTGAGCGCGCCATCAATTTTGCACAAGTAAGTCTGCCGCAGCGTGTGTGCGCGCATGATGCGATTAGCGAGTTCGCCGTCGTTGGTGAGCAGCAGGAGGCCGGAGGCGTGATACTCGAGGCGTCCGACGGGAAAAACGCGACCGGGCAGCGCGCGGAGAAAATCGGCGATGGTTTTGCGCCCTTCCGGATCGCGCAAAGTGGAGACTACGGCATCAGGCTTGTGCAACGCGATGTAGACTTTTGTTTCGCGCTCGCTCGCGCCGACGCGCAGCACTTTGCCGGAGACGCGGATGTGGTCGCGCGCGGGGTCGGCTTTGGCGCCGAGTTCGGTGACAACGCGTCCGTTGACGGCGACCTGGCCGGTGATGATCAGCGCTTCGGCGCGGCGGCGGGAAGCGACCCCGGCGCGGGCGATGATTTTTTGCAGGCGCTCTTGCATGGAAATTCGCCAGTGAATCTTATCAGATTCGCTGAAAGGAGCTGAACGCGCAACGTCTGAGAATCACCCTCTGCTGCGTGCCCCCTAGGTCAGCGGCATGGGTGAAGCTCTCGCGGCGCTTTTGCGCCCGAAGGCGCGGCGAGGCAGTAACGGTCGAGATCGGCGGGAGCGAAAACGGGGCCGGAAAAGTATTTTTTCACTTCCGCCGGATACGTGGATGGATTCCCGGTGCCGGAGTGGTAGAGGACGACTGACGTAACATGCGCTTTTGAGGCCATTTCTCCGATTTGCTGGAGGCTCAGATGCTCTTTCGTCATGTGCGCCATGAAATCCTTGGCACGTTCCGCGGACCAATGATTCTGCCGGGCCATTGCGCGGACAAATGTGGCCAGGAGGGCGGGAGTTGCGCCAGACGATTCGGAGATCAGGATGTCCGCGCCATTGGCTAATTGGGTGACAGCGTCGCTGACGCCGGTATCGCCGGTGAAAACGACCACGCCGTCGCGCGTTTCGAAACGGTAGGAGTAGGATTTCATTTTCGCGCGAAGAGCCGGGGGCATGAGAGCATAGTGAGTGTTTTCGGCAGCGATGACGCGGACTTTGTCGTCCTCATAAACGAGGCCGGGGCCTTGAATTTCGTGGGCCTTGAAAGGGCTGACGAGCGCGGGGTTGCCCGGGCGCTCGGCAGCGAAGACGGCGTTTGGGATGCGAATGTACTCGAATGCGGCGTTGACAAGGGCTTCGGTTTGCGGCGGGCCGTAGATGTTGATCGTGCGCGTGGGATCGGCCAAGAAATCGTTGGCCATCACGTCAGCGAGGCCGAGAGCATGGTCTGGATGAAGATGAGTGAAGAAAATTGTGCCAATGGTTTCGGATTGAATGTTCGCGCGAAGCATTCGCCGGATGGTGCCGATGCCGCAGTCGATCAGGTAAGGCCGGCCTTCGACGATGAGCAGCGTGGAAGGCTC
>DASYYQ010000106.1:0-4370 GCA_035933545.1 Candidatus Acidiferrales bacterium
GCAAGATCGGCTACTGGGCCTTGAAAGTGAAGTCCACGCCGGTTTTTTCCTGCTTGGGCGTGATGGTCACGGTCTGGTCCTGCGTGCCGTATTTCTCCTGCCAAGCCTCGATCGTGTAAGTGCCGGGCGGCAGGTTCTTGAGATCGAACTTCCCGTCTTTGTCCGTAACAGCGTAGTAGGGATTGGCCATTACGGCGATGTAGCCCTTCATCCACGGATGGACGTTGCACTTCACCGGGATGGCGACTTCAGGCCGCGCGAAGGTCTCTTCGATGGGCGGCGCGCCGGGCGGCTGAGATTTATTCCACTCGCGGTTGTCGGTCGGAGTGGGGTGGATGTTGTGAGTGGTCTGGTCGCTGTTAATGACTTTGAATTGCTGGCCAACCATCAGGGCGACGACGTGCGGAACGTACATGCAATCCTTCTGGTCAAGAGTGGCCGCTTCGGTTGGCGTGGGGAATGAATAATCTTCTGCGCCAGTCTTGACGTAGACGATTACGTTCGCGAGCGTGTTGCCCGAGCCCACCACAACTTCGTCGGGATAGACGGGCTTCTTGTTCGCTTTGACGCAGTAAGGATCTGCGCTCATGTTGATGGGTCTGTATTTCGGCGCGGTGCCGTCGAGTTTGACAACGCCGCTGACGGAGCCGACGGTGGACATGTCGACAGTCTTCTTGGCGGCAGTGGCCGCGGCAGGCTGTTCCTCTCCAGTATTTTGATTCTTGCTGCCACAGCCGCTGACGACAACCGCAAAGGCGGTCGCTGCGGCCCAACACATCACTTTCTTATTCATCACGCGATTATTCCTCCTGAATTTAAACTTGGCCGAGAAAAAAAGACGAGTTCACCTGCTGCCTCATACCTTAGCGGCTGAAGCGGCGCTCTTACAAAAAACAGGAGTCGTCACATGCACGACCCACAAACAATCTCGCATCTCAAAGACTGGCAAGTCCCCCACCTAATAGGATATTACTTTTTGACCCGTGGTCGCGCTGAAAAACGCAAAAATGGCTGGCTAGCGGCTCAGGCCGCGGCCTGACGAAGGCAAGCCGTTTTTCAGCATTGCGCTGGAGTGCGCGCCAGGTTTAGTCGCCGAAGGGGCGCGCCCGGAGAGCGCGGCCTGTTCCTGCGGCGTCAGTTCAAACAAATAACGGACCAGGAGATCGGCTTCGTCTCCCGTGTAATTCTTGGCGGCGGCAGGCAGCGGGCCATTGAAGACCCAGCGCTCGCCCTGGCGGACAAAAAGTCCTGAGGGCATAGCGGTGCCGGGAATGATGGTGGCGGGCTCAGTAATCCAACGCTCGGCCCACGGCGCTCGCAGGCGCTGGCCGGCAAGGAGGAAGCTGGGCGCGGTAGCGTTTTTGTCGTGCGCAGGATTGCCGGTCATGTGGCATTTCAGGCATGGCGCCGCAGGGCTGGTGAAAATATCGCGCGCAATGGTGCGCTCCTGATCCGTGAGCGGTGCCAGTTTCTCGGGAATGAACGGCTGCTGCTGCGACGAAAGCGCACCAAAGAATAAGACGAGCTTGCGAATTTCATCGTCAGAGAGGAAGAAAGTGGGCATGCGAACTTTCAGATACTGGCGGACGCCATCACGGTCGGTATCCGTAGTGCTCAAGGCAGGATTGGCGAGGAACTGCTTGAGCCATTCGGGATTGACGCGCGCGCCCTCGCTGGTGAGTACAGGAGGCAAACTGATGGCGTTGTCGCCCTGATATTGGGGCAAGCCCATCAAGACGGTCTTCTGGCCGATATCGATCTGATGGCAGCCGATGCAGTTGTATTTGGTGACGATCCACCAGCCTTCCTGAATGTACTTGCGCTGGTCGGTGGGATCGTACTGATAGCTTGGCGGAAGCGTGGACGATTGGCTGCCCTGCAGGAACGAACTGAGCGCGTTGAGCTGCTCCTGGTCGATATTAGGCTTGGGCATGCGCAGGCGGTCCATCGGATTCGGCTTGTATTTGCCTTCATCGAAGACCGCGGGATTGGCGAGTTTTTCGTCGAAAAAACCCTTGAGGTTATACCAGGAGCTGGGCTCCCCGTCGCGCTTGAGATGCTGTCCGTCGGGAAGAATTCCCTCCTGCGCTTTGGTGTAGAGTAGCGCGAAATCGAAACGGCCGATAGGCTTGCTGCCCTCGGTGGTGAGATCGGTGCCGACGCGCGAGGCGTCTTCGAGGCCGGTAATTTCGTGGCAGCCGGCGCAACCGTAATGCTCGACAAGAGTTCTGCCTTGGGCGAAGAGCCTGGGATCGTTGATCCACGGCACAGGGTCATAATGCGCGCTGGCAGACTTCTGGGTCATCAGGAAGCTGGCGATGTCGCGAGCTTCCTGCCAGCTCAAACGAAAGTCGGGCATGATGGTCTGCTGCTGGACGACGAGTTCGTGGCCGTCAACCGGACTGCGCGAATGTTCGAGGTCAAAAACAAAGGGCAGGCCCTTCTTGGCGTAGTCTTCAGGAGTCAGGTCACGATGCAAATAGGGATCATAGGGAGCGGTGCGAACGCGCGGATTGTGAATCCAGCGGACGATGTAATCGTAATTCGCTTTTTCGCCTTCGCGGCTTAGATTGTCGGCAACGTCGCCACCGATTTTTTGCGAACCTTCGCCGACGGAATGGCAGGCGAGGCAGCCGAGCGAATTGAAAAGGTCTTTGCCTTTGGCGGGATCGCCGGGGGCTTGCTTATCAAGAGCCGGGCCTTTTAGTCCCTGTTGCCAGATAAAAGCGGAAATGGCCTTTACTTCGTCCGGCTCGAGGCGGAACTGGGGCATCTGCGCGGTAGGATCGAAATTCCAAGTATGCGAGAGCCAGTACGGAATCCATTCGGGATGGAGCTTGAGGCGGACTTCTTTCAGATCCGGTCCCACGCGCTTCACTTCCTGCTGCAGGCTATGGCTCAACTGGTCGAGCTGCTGCACCTGGCCGTCTATTTTGCTGACGGTGACGGTGAGGTTGGTGGCTTCGGCGTACAGGCGCTGCGCCTCGGCGTTGCTAGCAGCCTGATCTCCCTGCTTATTGAGAAGAGGAATTTGCTGATTGTCGGCGGCCTTTTCCTTCTCAAGGGCAGCGATTTGACGGACAGTGTTCTCGAGCTTCTGGCCCTGATCGTCGAATCTAGCGTAATTATGGCAGCCGATGCAGCCGCGGTCGCGATAGAGCATTTTCGCTTCGTTCAGAACGGGCGCATGTTCCGTCCAGGCGTCAGCGGAGTGGCACGTCTGGCAGCCAGCTTCGTAGTTTTCAGGATAGTAGAGCGGCCAGAGCCAGTGTTCATTATGTCCATGCGCTAATTCGACGGTGTCGAGGGCGCGGCCATTGCCGCCATGGCAAGGAGAGCAACCGAATGTATCGAGCGGATGCCAGGTGAAAAGCTGCTGGTCCGGATGGCTGCTGAAGGGCGCATTGTGATTGTTTTGCAGCCCGAGGTCGGCTTTGGTGACGATCATTGCCGCCGGAACGTATTTTGGGTCCATGCCCACATGGCAGGATTGGCAGCGATCGGTGAGCCCAACGCCGCCGACGTCATTGATCATTACGCCGGGAGGGTTGACGTTGATCTGGATGAGCGAAACGGTCAAACCCTGGATGGTTTTCAGCAAGCCTTGAAGCTGGGACGCGGTGAGGCCGGGCAACTTGTCGCTGAGGTATTTATCCATCGCGTCGGTAGCGTTTTTTACGGGAGTACCGACGATTCCCTCTTTGGCGGTGAGCTGCGCCTTGGCGTTAAGCAAATCGTTGAACTCATTGTTCAACTGCTCGTAGTTCATGTTCCGGGTGACGGCTTTTCCGCCGCCCTCGGGCCAGTCTATGGGATAGGTTTGCGCCTCGGCATCGTGAACCGCTTTGAGGTGGCTCTCTTTCGAGCTGCGATTGCCGGGCGTGTTGGGAATGGCCTCGTAGTCGTAGATAAGCGAGCCGACGAGGCTGCGGTCGGTCTG
The DNA here is from genome assembly GCA_035933545.1 of Candidatus Acidiferrales bacterium. Classification (GTDB taxonomy): domain Bacteria; phylum Acidobacteriota; class Terriglobia; order Acidiferrales; family UBA7541; genus DAHUXN01. The sequence goes on from DASYYQ010000106.1 coordinate 3,941, forward strand.
AAACGCGCTGAGGATGGAGGCGCGCTGGTCGTCAATGAGAGCCATTTGCTTTTCAAGGGCAGCATCCTGCGGAGCAGCGGCGGCTTGCGCTTGCTGAACAGCGGCAGTGAGTTTCTGATACTGGGGCGACGATTCGACGGCTTTCTCGGCGGCCTCGCGAGCACTGATCTGTTTTTTCAAATAACTGGAATAGGAATCGGCAAAACGGGTCTGATAGGAGCGCCACGGGCGCAGGCCGATGAACTCCTGATAGAACGACCAACTGACGCACACGAGCAGCACGAAAAAGGCGATGAGAATGACGTTGGCGTACGATCGAGTTTTGATCGGATCGTCAGGCTGGAGTTGAGGCAACCGCAATCTCCTTCACGCGATAATCAGAGGCGTTCAAATGCTGAACCACGGCGTCTCCCAAATGTACTTAATGCGG
>DASYYQ010000152.1:0-22443 GCA_035933545.1 Candidatus Acidiferrales bacterium
CTCACGCTGGACGAAACGATTTAGAAGCGGTGGAGAACGTTCAAGGCCAGCGAAAAACAAAGGCGATGACGAAAACAGAGCTCTGGGGCTTGCTGCAAATTGCGAGTAGTGTTACCGTGCGGGCGTTCCAATTTAGTTCGAATAGCCAGTTCGAATTGGGCCTTTAATCAGCAGCGGGCACGCCGCGGCTACTGCAAATTTGCCGCGAATCTCGGAGGCGGCGTTTGGCTTCGAAACCGTGGAGTTCCATCGCACCTCCTGGCGAATTCCATCCGTACATCCCTTCTGAAAAAATAATTCCGGAATTCACGCCGCGCGCCATCATTCTGGGAATTTTCGCGGGCTTGTTTTTCGGCGCGATCACTGTGTACGTGGGATTGCGGGCAGGCTTGACTGTGTCCGCGTCGATTCCGATTGCGGTGCTGTCGATCAGTATTCTGCGAGCGTTCGGCAAAGCCACGGTACTCGAAAACAATATTGTGCAGACAACGGGCTCGGCGGGCGAATCCATCGCGGGCGGCGTGATTTTCACTCTGCCGGCGCTGATTTTCCTGGGATTTCCGCTGCAATACTGGAGCGTTTTTTTTCTGGCGCTGCTCGGCGGATGGCTGGGCGTGCTGTTCATGATTCCGCTGCGGCGGCAACTCATCGTGAAAGAGCATGGCAACTTGCTGTATCCCGAGGGCACCGCGTGCGCGGACGTGCTGGTGGCGGGAGATAAAGGCGGGTCGTTCGCGAGCCGAGTTTTCTGGGGATTTGGGCTGGGCGGCGCCTACGCCTTCTTGATGGAAACCATGGGATTCTGGCGCGACACGCCGGAATACCAGCCGAAGTGGCTGCCGGGCGCGTCGTTTCGCGCGAACATTACGCCGGAATACATGGGCGTCGGCTACATCATCGGGCCGCGCGTGGCCGGAACGCTTTTCGCAGGAGGGGTTTTTTCGTGGCTGGTGCTGATGCCGGCGATCAAGTTCTTCGGCAGCCTGATGACCCAGGTGCTTTTCCCTGGACTGATTCCAATCGGGCAAATGACGCCGGACAATTTATACACGTCGTACATACGCCCGATGGGCGCGGGCGCGGTGGCTGCCGCGGGCGTGATCACACTGGTGAAGACCATGCCGACAATTGTCGCGGCGTTGAGCGCGGGATTGAAGGACGTTCGCAAGAGCCGCGCGGTGAACGCCATCGAAACAGCGGTAAGCCGCATCGATCGCGATTTCTCGATGAAGATTGTGGTGCTCGGTTCGCTGGCCATTATCGTCATGATGTGGGCGCTGCTGACCTTCCGACCGATTCCCGGCGCGAAAACGGGGCTCTTGTCGAACTTAATTGCGGCGATATTTGTGGTCGTGTTCGGATTTTTGTTTGTCACTGTGTCGTCGCGGATTTGCGGGCTAATCGGCAATTCGTCGAATCCGATCAGCGGCATGGCCATTGCGACCCTAATGGCCACGTGCGCAATGTTTTTGGTGGCCGGCTGGACGGGCAGCGCCTTTTCGGCGCTGGCGCTGACCATTGGCGGAGTCGTCTGCATCGCCTCGGCGAATGCCGGCGGAACTTCGCAGGATTTGAAAACGGGCTTTCTGGTGGGCGCCACGCCTTCAAAGCAGCAATTGGCGCTGATGATTGGCGTGATGACTTCGGTATTTGCGGTGGGCGCGACGCTGAACTTGATGAACGTGGGCCTCGAAGAGTTCAAGCCGGCGACAATCGCGGTGAATATTAACCAATTGCCATCAGGCGTGACGGTGCAGCAACAGGCTTTTACGCACGACGGGAAGAATTATGTACTGCTGAACGCCATTGGCTCACATGTGGTGCCCGACGGAAATTATTTGTACGACCCGGCCGCGCATGAGATTGACGTACAGTGGGTGCACGGCATCGGCAGCGAAAAAGCTTCCGCGCCGCAAGCGCGCCTCATGGCCACCGTAATCAACGGGATTTTGCAGCGGCAGCTTCCATGGCGGCTGGTGCTGGTTGGCGTGTTTTTAGTGATCGCCATCGAGTTGCTGGGCATACGCTCGCTTCCGTTCGCGGTGGGCGCTTATCTGCCCATTGATACGACCATGGCGATTTTCGCGGGCGGCGTGATTCGCTGGCTCGCGGAACGCGGAGTGAAAGATAAAAGCAGCGCGGATAGCGAAATCGGCCCGGGACCGCTCTATGCCAGCGGACTGATCGCCGGTGGAGGAATTTTCGGCCTGTTGGGCATCGTGATTTATCTGTTTGGCGACCCGAACTTCAAATACCACTTTTTGCCGGAGCATTTTCTGCACATTGGGCCGAGCGTGCTGGGCGCGCTCGCGGACAACCGCATTTTCGCCGTGCTGATGTTTGTGCTGCTCGGCGCGACCCAGTTTTATTTCGCCCGCCGCAAGATGGATTAAGACGCGAAATTCCCTTCCCCGCATTCCACGTTTTGACTCTGCGGCAATGAGCGATAAACTGCGCATGGGCAGATATGCGCCGCTATTCTTCAGCTTCGACAGGCTTTCAATTCGATTGGGACTGGTCCATCACGCCTGCGATCAAGTTTTTGATCATCGCGTGTGCGGCGGTTTTCCTTCTCCAGGAGTTATCTCGAGTATTCTTCGGAGCAGCGGGATGGAATTTCTGGCTCGTCTATTTTGGCCTCGTTCCACGCTACGTCGAGCACGGTTTCATCTGGCAGCCGTTCACCTATCTGTTTCTGCACGGCGGCATCTGGCACATCCTGATCAACATGTTCTTTCTATGGATGTTTGGACGGGACGTGGAGCGGGCGTGGGGAGCGAAACGGTTCTACATTTATTATTTTGTGTGCGGCATCGGCGCGGGCTTCATCAACGTGATCGTCAAGGTGATCATGAACCCGTCCGGGTTTGGCACGGCGCTCATCCCAACGATTGGGGCCTCAGGGGCGATTTTTGGCGTGCTGCTCGCGGCGGCGATTCTCTTTCCGCATCAGCGCGTGTTTCTCTTTCCGTTTCCAGTGGCTATTTCGATGCGCGTCTTCGTGCTGGTGATGGGCGTGATCGAATTCTTCGGCACGCTGGGCGTGGGCGGAGACAACGTCAGCCATGTGTGCCATCTCGGAGGCATGCTTGCCGGCTACCTGTATTTGCGGCGCGGCTCGTATTGGTACGGGTATCGCAATCGCTATGCGGATTGGAAGCGGCGGCGGCTGATGAGCAGGTTCGAGGTCTACAAGCGGAAGCATCGTGGCGAGCCGCCCCGCCCGCCCGATAATTGGGTGAATTAGAAGGTAAAAACAATCCGCGTTCCGCCATCTGCGCCAGACTGCTCCTCCACTTCTCGCTGAATTCCATCATCGATAACAGTCACTTCACGGACCGGCAGATCTCACTTTGACGCGACGAAGGTGGAGACGATGCGGTAGAGATATTCGATGCCCTTGTCGAAAGAGTCGAGCGGAATGCGCTCGTTGGCGCCATGCGCGCGCGCGGCGTCTTCCTCAGTAAGCGGGAACGGAAGAAGGCCATAAGTCTGAACGTTGCGCAGACGCAAATATGCCGAATCAGTGGCTTCCGGAGACATCATGGGAATCACCGGAACATCGGGAAATTCCTGCTGTGTGGCCTGCTGAATGGCTTTGAAAAGCGCGCCGTCGAGGGAAGACGAAGGCGCGGCCTCACCGATGGAAACATTCGCGCTGAAAGAAATGCTGGGATCATCCACCGCTTGCTTCAGATTGAGCAGCAACGGGTCCACGCTATCGCCGGGGAGCAGGCCGATATCGAGCGTGGCTTGCGCTTGCGGCGGCGCCTCGGTGTACTGGTTTCCCGCCTGCAACTTGGTAGGTACGATGGTGTCACGCAGCATGGCATTCCAGACGGGATTTGCGGCCGCGACTTTTTCTTTCGCTAAATCTCCCCGCACTGGCGAATCGAGCTGGTTCATCCATTTACCGATATTAGGATCTTCAACTTGGGAAAGCGCCTCGAAGTACGATTCCGTCACCGGAGTGAGCCGAAATTGCGTTTTGTACGCCGCAATTTTTGCGATGGCTGCGGTAAGAGAAATGATTGCATTGTTCGGGGTAGGCACACCGCCGGGACTGGCCGTTCCTGTCGCTGTAACGGTGACCTTTGCAGGAACTTTTTCCGCGGCTTGCACGCCGATGTATTGAACTTTTCCGTTTTTCAAAGTGACGCTGCCGCCTTCATTCAGCGCAAAGCCCGCGGCGATTTTCTGCCAGTAGTTGTCCACGGCAAAACGCATTCCAGCTCCGCCGCCTCCCTCTTCGTCCCCTTCCGCGAGCAGGATTACGTCGCGGTCGAGCGAAACACTGGCGCGCTTGAGAGCAACGAGCACAGCGACATTGGCAATAAGCATGCTTTTGTCGTCGATGGCGCCGCGACCGTAGAGGTATCCGTTCTGGATGACTGCGCCGAACGGATCGACCTGCCATTTCGATTTGTCTGCGGGGGCAACGTCCAAATGGCCCATCAGCAAAAGCGCGGTAGTAGGATTCGGAAACGGATTCGCGGAGAGTCGCGCGATGAGGATTCCGCGGCCAGGCGTGCTCCGGTCGACTTCGGCGGGAATGCCTTCTTTCTGCAGAATGCCCGCCAGATATTTCGCGGCCGCGAGCTCGTTGCCGGGCGGGTTGGTGGTATTTATGCGGATAAGGCCCTGGAGCCAGCCGAGAGCGTCAACATCTAGCTTAGTGAAATCGACTGCAGAAGACGATTGCAGCTGGATTCCAGATAGCTGTTGTGGAGATTGCGCTTGCGCAAGCGCTGCCAGCCCTACGAAGGGCACAAGAAAAAGCGTGAGATGACGGGACCATCGGTATCGCATGCAAACTCCCAAAGAATGCAGAAAAGTTCGAGCGTAAACAACCCTTTGATACTATCATGCACGTTTTGGCGATCTGCGACCGGTTCGTGAGCGCTGTTGCTAAACAATTGATGGCAAACATTATTCTCAACAGACGCTGTAACTATTGTTGGTAGACGATGACCATCCTGATGGCGAGTTTTGCCATCCAACTTAGCCGGAGGCTACCGCGTGATGCGAGTTAGCGCTGTTTCTTGTTTGACGGTATTTCGCGCCATGATCCTTGCCTTAGTACTCGCAAATCTGGCCATGCCGCCGCAGTTACTCGCGCAATTGCCGACGCAAGGGCCAGTGAAGCCGCCTCCGCAGTCAAAAATTCCTCCGCCGCCCGCCCAGCAGCAGAAGCAGCAGCCGCAATATTCGTTGACGGTGCAATCGCAACTCGTTCAGGTGAACACAGTGGTGACCGACCAGGCCGGCAACATCATCACGGGGTTGAAGCAGGGGAATTTTCGCATTTTTGACGACAACCAGGAAGAGCCGGTAACTAATTTCGAGCCGAACACCGCACCCATCACCATTGTTATCCTGTTGGAATTCAGCGATATTTTTGGGCCGTATTTTGCGCAACTGGGACCGTATTTGACGAACGGATTCACGAATTACCTGGGCCCGAAGGATTGGGTGGCGCTGGTTACCTATGATTTGAAACCGCATATCGTAGTGGACTTCACGCACAACAAACAGGAGATAAACAATGCCATTCAGAGCCTCTTTTTCCCGGGATTCAGCGAAGCGAACGAATTTGACGCGCTCGTTGATACTATCAACCGGCTTAAAGACGTTCAGGGGAAGAAAGCGGTCCTGCTGGTCAGCACGGGATTCGATACTTTCAGCAAACACACGCTGGACGACACATATAACGTGCTTAAACAGACCAACGTAACGGTGTACTGCATCGGCGCTGCCGAAATGGTGGAAGTACGGAATCCCAACGGGGAATCGGTCACGTACCTGCAGGCCAAGAACGAGATGAATTATTTTGGCAAGCTGACCGGAGGATATGCCTGGTTTCCGCGCTTCGAGGGCGAGATGCCCGGCATTTTCAGCTCGGTGGTTGCTTTCCTGCGAAACCAGTATTCCATTGGCTATGTTCCGCCGGAATCGGCGCGCGATGGCAAGTATCACAAGATCAAAGTGGAAGTCGTGGACGACAAAGGCCAGCCACTGATGGTACCCAACAAAAAGGGGAAAATGCAGAAAGTGGTGATCTACGCTCGCGCGGGCTATTTGGCAACAAAGACCGGATAAGGGCGGATTCTAATCGCGACAATTTCCGGAAATAGAAACGGGCGTAAGTTATTGAAAACACAAGATCGGATCTGTTTCTAATTTCTAATCGACGATAATTCGGCCTTTTCGCGGATTGCCAGCAGGCCAGATTTTCAGTAACCTCTCTGCAAGTCAACGCTATTCAGCAGTTCGCGCCCAGTGAACCAGCGCTCCAGATTTTCCAGCAGCAACTCCCCCTGCCGTTGCCACAGGCGGTCGGTGACTGCGCTGATGTGCGGCGTGATGATGACGTTATCTAGCTTCCACAGCGGATCTTCCGGCGGAAGCGGCTCTCCTTCCGTAACGTCGAGCGCGGCGCCGGCAATGGCGCGAGAGCGCAGCGCACCGGTTAGAGCGGTTTGATCCACTAATGTGCCGCGCGCCACATTGATGAGATAAGCGCTTGGCTTCAGCAGCGTCAACTCCTCGCCGCCAATCATTTTGCGAGTGTCAGGAGTCTCCGGCGCGGCCAGAACGACGAAATCGGCCTGCGGCAAAACATCTCGCAGTTCCGTTGCAGGAAAAATGCGCTCCGCGAGTCGCATATCGCCAGTGCCGGAGCGCGTTACGCCCCAGATGCGCATGCCCAACGGCTGCATGCGCCGCGCGAGTTCGCGCCCGATGGAACCGAAACCTATAATCAGCAACACTTGATTCTGCAATTCGCGCGGCCGCGCGTCCCAAATCTCCTGCTGGGCCCAGTGCGCCGCTTGCTGAAAGCGAAAAGCATCCGGAAAACGCCGCGCCAAGGCGATGATGGTTCCGAGAATGTGTTCGGCCATCGGGACGGAATGAATACCGCGCGCGTTGGTAAGGACGATATTGCTCTGACGCAGCGCGGGATACATCAACTGACCGACGCCGGCGGCAGTGGCGTGAATCCATTTGAGTTTTTTGGCCCGGCCGAATTGTTCCGGGCGCAGGGAAAATCCAACGAGGATGTCCGTGTCGGGCAATTCGTCCACCACGCGGTCATAACTTTGCAAGTGAACCACTTTCATGGCAGGCCAGCGCTTCGATATTTTTTCGGAGAGTTCGCGCGGTGCGCGCCACAAACTGAATTTGTGCCACACGCAGATGACCAGCTTGGTTTGCTCGGGAGTTGTGCGCGTCGTTGTCTGAATCATGGGCTCAGGAAAGTTTCGCATCAGCGCGCGGGCACGCGCAAATCGCGGCCAGTCATTTCCTTTGGCGCGGGAATGTCTAGAACGCCGAGAAGCGTAGGGGCTACGTCGCGCAATGAACCACCCGGGCGCAAACGCACTTGATCATCCTCGGTCAAAAGCACGAATGGCACGGGATTTGTAGTGTGATACGTGTGCGGGCCGCCCGTTTTCGGATCAATCATCGTCTCCGCATTGCCATGATCCGCTGTGATAATCCAGGCACCTCCGCGAGGTGCAAGCGCCTGATGAATACGCCCAAGGCAATCGTCGACGACCTCCACGGCTTTTATGGCGGCTTCGAGTTTGCCGGTGTGGCCAACCATGTCAGCATTGGCGAAATTCATGATGATGGCGTCGAAATCGCCTTTGTTGATGGCCTTAATGACAGCATCAGCCACGCCCGATGCGGACATTTCCGGCTGCAAGTCATACGTGGGAACCTTGGGCGAAGGCACGAGAATTCGTTCTTCACCCGGGTAAGCTTTCTCCACTCCGCCGTTGAAAAAATAAGTAACGTGCGCATATTTTTCGGTCTCGGCGCAGCGCAAATTCCGGAAACCCATGTCGCCAAAGACTTGCGCGAGGATGTGTTCCAATTTTTCAGAGCCCTGAAGGTAACGCAACCACGGCCAAGTTTTTTCGTACTGCGTCATGCCGACATAGAAGAGATTTTTGGGACGCGAATCGTCGGCGAATTCCTTGAAGCTCGGTTCGGCGAGAGCGCGAGTCATCTGGCGCGCGCGATCGGCGCGGAAGTTGAAAAAGATCACGGCATCGTCGTCGCGAATGACGCCGCGGGGCGCGGAAGGGCCGCCATGCGCGGGATCGACGGTAATTACCGCAGGCACAACGAACTCGTCTGTGACCAGCCGTTCGTAACTGGCTTTCAGCGCGGCGAGCGGGCCGGCGTATTTCAATTCGGCGCGCCCGTGAACCATGGCGTCGTAGGCGCGCTGGATGCGTTCCCAACGATTGTCGCGGTCCATCGCGTAGTAGCGGCCGCTGACGGTGGCAATCTGGCCGAGCGAAAGTTCGGCCATTTTTTTCTCGAGTTGCTGCAGAAACCCGAGCCCGGAATTCGGAGGCGTGTCGCGGCCGTCGGTGAATGCGTGTACGAAAACGCGCTCGACTTTGTTTCGCTTGGCCATTTCTAAGAGCGCAAAAAGATGATTTATGTGCGAATGCACGCCCCCATCGCTGACCAGTCCCATGAGATGCAGTTGTCGCGCGCGGCCGCGCTCCATGGCCTGCAGCAGCAGCGGCTCTTTGAAAAATTCCCCTGAAGCAATTTTGGCGTCAAGGCGGGTGATGTCCATCTGCACGATGCGGCCCGCGCCCATGTTGAGATGACCGACTTCGCTGTTGCCCATTTGCTCGTCGGGCAGACCAACAAACGGACCAGAAGTGTGAATCAACACATTGGGGAATTTTTTAAGAAGCGCGTCGTAATTCGGCTTGCGCGCCAGGGCGATTGCGTTTCCATTGGTACTGGGCGAATAACCCCAGCCGTCGAGAACGGTGAGCACGATTGGTTTAGGACGTTTCGCCATTTAATTTCCTTCAGTATTGTAAGTCACCGAGATTGTTTGCGCGCAGGTGAGGCTGCAAGTTCGCGCAGCACGTCGAGCAAGCGCGCGATTTCTTCGGCGGTGTTGTAATGGACCAGGCCGATGCGCAGCAGGCCGCCATCTTTTTCGACCCCGAGACGCTCGGTCAAATTGAGCGCGTAATAATTTCCGTCCCAGGTGAAAATGCCGCGGTCGCCGAGGAATTTGGCGCATTCGAGCGGACTGTAATTCGCGAGGCGCACGCCGACGGTGGGCACGCGTTCCTCGAAACGCGCGGGATCGGAAATTCCGTAAAAGCGCAAGCCCGGGATGGCGAGCAATCCGTGAATCATTTCCGCGGCGAGACTCATTTCGTGTTCGCGCATGGCGCGGTGAGCGGACATCAGGGCGGAGCGGCGATTGGTTACAGCGGGATCACATTTGCGGCCGAGTTCGGCCATGTAGTCAATCGCGGCGGTCACGCCGGCAAGCCCTTCGTGAATTTGCGTTCCGATCTCCCAGCGATCGGGCAAAGTTTCTGGTGCGGGCCGAACTTTGTAGGGACGAAAATGCATCAATAGGTCGCGTTTGCCGTAAATGCAACCCATGTGTGGGCCGAAGAATTTATAGGGCGAGCAGGCCAGGAAATCGCAATCGAGTGCGCGCACATCAATGACGCCATGCGGCGCGTAATGGACGGCGTCAATAAAGGCAAGAGCTCCGACATCGTGCGTGAGATGGATGATTTCGCTGACTGGATTAATGGTACCAACGGCGTTCGAAGCGTAGCCGACCGCGACGAGCTTTGTTCGTGAAGTGATCTTGCGTCTCAAATCGTCCATGTCCAAAATACAGTCGGATTCGCGAATGTCCACCTGACGAACGACAACGCCGCGCTCCTCAAGCGCGCGCCACGGGGCGACATTGGCATCGTGATCTAGAGTTGTGACCACGATTTCGTCGCCGGGATTCAAATCGCGGCCAATCCCGCGGGCGAGAGCGAAAGTCAGAGTGGTCATGTTGGGGCCAAAAAACACCTCGATAGGATCGCAGTTGAAAAAATCGGCCATCGCCGCGCGCGCGGCCGCAATCATTGCATCGGTGCGACGGCTGGTGGCAAAGGCGCCGCAAGTGTTGGCATTGGAGTTCATGAAATAGTCGCGGACAGCATCAATCACTTGCTCGGGTACCTGAGTGCCGGCGGGCGCGTCGAGAAATGCTGCATTGTGGCCATTGACGATTTGCTTCAGCGAGGGAAACCGCGCGCGCACCCAATTCACATCGAGGGCAGCAGGGTTGCTCGACGAAGAGTTCGCATTATGCGCCGGAGAGCTCATGCAGAGTCACCTCAATCCGCAAAGACTGATTTTACTTCAAGATTTAACCGCGCGAATGAAATCCGCAAAGAGGCCATATGCCGTGGCGATGACGCCGGGCTTATGCTCGATGATGGAGAGACCGAAAACATCCATGTCGAAACGCACCGCGGAGGTGGTGCCTTCGAGCTGGGCGAGCGGATCGCCTAGAGGCAATTTCTCGGGACGGACGCGCGCGCGGACGCCGCTGGGGGTGCGTTCGGCGCTGCACACCAATTTGTAGCGCATGCCTTCAGCGTGGGCTGCGCGGACTTGCTCGGTGGTCAGCAAGCGAATGCCTTCGCGTTCGACATCGCTCAATTGGATTTCCGCGCTCATCAACACGATGGCGAGCGCCGCAACTTTCACTGCGGCATCCCAGCCGTCGAGATCATCCGACGGATCCGTTTCTGCAACGCCGATTTGCTGCGCGCGTTTGACAGCCTCGTCCAGCGTGGCGCCTTTTTCCATTTCGGTCAGCACGACGTTGGTGGTCGAGTTCAGGATTCCGCGGAAGCCGCGCAGGTCAACGGCCGGCAAGCAGTGCGGAAACATGGAAAAAATAGGCGTGCCATCCATCACCGCGGATTCAAAGAGAAACTTGCGGCCATGAACCTCCGCCATTTTATGGAGCTCGCGATAAGCGTGAACGACGGGCCCCTTGTTTGCGCTGATGGCATGAGCGCCCGATTCGAGAGCCGCTTTGATGTGATCAATGGCGGGCTGGCCGCTGTGCCGCTGAAGCGAACTGGCTTCAAAAAGCACATCCGCTTGCGCGGCGGCGAGCCATTCGCGAACGTTTGCGGGCCGTGGACTCGACGAGGCAGGCCAATGGTGATCGAGCGCTTGGGCAGCGTGAAGGCCGCTGGCATCCGCCAGCCAGCCAATTCTGCGCGAGGCGATGCCGGTAAGCTTCCAGCCGATTCCATATTTCTTTTGGAGCACGTCAGTTTTCAAAATGAGCAGGCGCACAAATTCCTTGCCGACGTTTCCGAATCCGATGAGGGCTAGATTGTAAGTGCGAATAGAAATCTCCTGAAAAACAGTGCGTCAGAATATATTCACGCGAGAAAAACGCGGAGCAAAAAGATCGGGCGATCGATCATTTAACTGGCGGAGGGGGTGGGATTCGAACCCACGAGACCCTTTTGAGGCCTAACGGTTTTCAAGACCGCCGGTTTCAACCGCTCACCCACCCCTCCAAAGCTGAACTTCCGAGCCCGAATTTTAGTTCGCTCGTCGTAAAGCTCCCGAGCGTATTCTATCAAGACCTAGGAAAATCGCTCGAATATCTGACAGCGCGAACGGTTTGAGAATCGCCGTTATAGAATATTGGCTGGAGGAATGCATGCCGGACTACACCGCAGCGCACGCGCGTGCGGGCATCAACGCCAAACTTCCGCAGCTCGAGACCTGGCCGAATCATTTTCCGGGTTACGAAATCACTATTCGTTTCCCTGAGTACACTTCGGTGTGCCCGAAGACCGGCCTGCCCGATTACGGGACAATCATCATTCAATACCGCCCGCGCAAAGTGTGCCTGGAACTGAAGGCGCTAAAAATGTATCTGCTGGCATATCGCGATCTTGGGATTTTTTACGAAAACGCGATCAATCGGATCCTTCGCGATATAGTGGCCGCGACGAAACCGGCGTGGTGCGTGGTGCGCGGAGAATTCACGCCGCGCGGCGGCCTTTTCACGAATGTGGAAGCGCGCTGGCCGCGAGGGCGAAATTTTGCTGCTCGCTCGTAGACTTTCGGCCCGTCCTTCGACATAATTTGCTGTGCTCATCGTTTGAATGCTTAAAGGAGATGGAATGTCGGATTCGCTGGATCTTCAGCAGAATAGGACGGTCGCGCCGCCGCCGGAGTCCTATGCCTACACGCCGCGCTGGGTGATGATCGCTTTTCTGGCGGCCTTTGCGGTCATCGGCTATCTGGTCTACGCAATGCTTCATCAGAAACAGCAAGACGCGAATGCATTCAGCAACGCCGCCAAACGCTCGGCTGCGCTGACGGCAGAGCTCGATAAGACCAACGCCTCCATCGCCGATTTGAAGGCGCAGCTTCAAGTGACGGAACAGAAGCTGGGGCTCACAGAAGACGAATTGGCCAGCGCACGCAGCCTGGCTGTGACCGTTGGCAAAGAAGAAAAGCAGCAGCGTGCAACCGCCAATTTGTTGCGGGAGCAACTCGGGCAGGTGCAGCAGCAAACTTCCAGCCAGTACGGCCAATTATCGGACCAGCTGAATGGCACCAAAAGCGATGTGGCAGGCACGCGCAAGGATTTGGATGATGCGAGAACGAAGCTAACGACGGCCATCGGAGACCTCGGCGTTCAGAGCGGGCTAATTGCGCGGAATCACGAAGAAGTGCAAGAATTGAAACGGCTGGGCGAGCGCAATATTTATGAATTCAAGATGGGCAAAGAAAAAATCCCCCAGCATGTTGGCCCGATTGAGCTGCAGGTGCGCAAAATCGACTCGAAACATTTCCGGTTTACGCTGGACATTATTGCGGACGACCGTCGCGTCGAACGCAAGGACAAAACCATCGAAGAGCCCATTCAGTTTTACAGGCGCAGCTCGCGGGGCCTCTACGAAATCGTGGTGTACGATCTGAATAAAAACTCTATTTCCGGCTATCTTTCCACACCTAAAGCTGTGGCGCCCGCAAACCCTTCCGCGCCCTCCGGCAACTAAGTCTTTGAAACTGGCATTGCTTTGCGGTCGCGCGCAGAGGCGATGTGTTACACGAAATGGAATGAAATCCGCACATGAGATTAACTGAATTTCGTGGAAGAGTGGCGCCGCTATTTCTGGCCGTTGCGCTGCCAGTGTTTTCTGGTGGCGGGCTACACGGGGATATCCGGCCTTCGCAAACGGTGAAAAAAATCTCTGCTCCTCCGTCCGGAAGCGGAATTCAGTTCACCTATGGCGGAAATGTGGCGCAAGTTCCCGCGCAGATTACGGATGCGCTGGTGCTCGTTCCCGTGCGCGTGAATGGCTCGCAGCCTTCGTGGTTTCTGCTGGACACGGCCCGCGCCACTTCTGCGATTGACGATGTTCGCGCCGTGGCCGTTGGACTCTATTCGCCATCGGCGCAAGGCAAGCTGCCCAAATCTTTTTCCAACGTGACGCTGGAATTTCCTGGGCTTCGTATTTCGCTGCCATCGCTGGCGCTCGACTCTTTTGGAGATTTCTCAGCCCGTATCGGCCATGCGGTGCAGGGAGTTTTGGGGGCGGACATGCTGAGCCGGTTGATTATTAAAATCAATTATGAGCGGCAGACTGTGCAGTTCTACGATCCAAAATCGTTTCAGTATCGTGGAAAAGGTCTCAAGTTCGCGATGAAAATCGCAGATGGCATTCCGGCTATTGCTGGTGAAATTTCCATCCGTCATCGCGGGAATTTCCGCGGAGCGTTTGCTATTTCCACCGGCCAAACCGAGGCCTTGCGCCTCTCCGCTCGCTTTGCATCATCGTATTCGCTCGAAGATTTGCCGGAAAAAACGGTGCCTTTCTCAACCTCCGATGCCGCGAGCGACACGGATTTTAGCGACCGTCTCGGCCGGGTGCACGCAATGCGGTTCGGCAAAATCACGTTTGCCAACCCAATTGCGATTTTCCCGGGGAAACCATCTAAGACGCCGGCCGGCATACCGCACCAATTCATTGGAGCCATGGGCGGAGAGATTTTGGACCGCTTCACGGTGATTCTCGACTATCCCGCGCAACTTCTGATTCTCGAAGCCAACAGACATTTTCCGGACTTTTTCACCGCGGACATGAGCGGTCTTACTGTGATCGCCATTCCGCCAGCGTTCCGTACGTTTGAAGTGGCGCGCGTCACCGCAAAATCGCCTGCAGCCGAGGCGGGCGTTGCTGTGGGCGACATGATTGAGCAGGCCGACGGCAATCCTGCCTCTGAGTACACGCTCGATGACCTGCGCGCGCTGCTACGCCAGCCAGAGACCTCGCATACCCTTAAGCTTCTGCGCAACGGGAAAACGATTAATGTCACGCTGAACCTTAAACCGCTGATCTAGATTCATCATAATCGGTTGGCCAAGCGAGACCGGATTCGCAATCGCGCGGCAAAATCAGCTATTAGCCGAATATCTGGAGGGAAAACTATATTTGTTTGTTTGCGCTGAAAGCGCTGGCGAAAAAGGAGCTCAAGCCGGAAGAACTGCGAGACGTGCCACTGCGCCGGCGAGTTTCTATGCCGAGACGCCTGATTTTCTGATTCAGAGTGGAAAGCGGAACCTGGAAGCGCTCGGCCGCTTCTGTCTGGTTCCAACTGCAATGTTCGAGCATGTCGAGGATCAGGCGGCGCTCGACCTCTTCAAGAATGTCGCCCAGTGAGCGCAGGCCGCCCGCTGGCGCGCCGACCTCGCCGGGCATGGGCGGCAAGAATTCGCCAAGATGCAGATTCACGCCCTTGGCAATCTCGCGGCTGCGGACAGCTTCGGGGAGCAAATCCACGTCCATGGCGTCCTGCACGGAGAGCACAATGGCGCGCTCAATAGTGTTTTCAAGCTCGCGCACGTTACCGGGCCAGTCGTAATCCATGAGCATGCGCATAGCGGCAAGAGAAAAGTGGCGTGGCGGTTTGCTATTGTCCTTTGCGAAATGCTCGAGGAAGCGCTCGACGAGCAGGGGAATGTCCTCTTTGCGATCGCGCAAAGGAGGCAGGGAAACAGCAATCACGTTCAAGCGATGGAAAAGATCTTCGCGGAAGCGGCCTTCGCGGACCAGCGAGAGCAAATTTTCGTTGGATGCGGCAATAATGCGGACGTCAACTTTGATCGTTTCCGTGCCGCCCAGCCGCATGAATTCGCGCTCCTGAATTACGCGCAACAATTTGGCCTGCGTCTCCGGGCTGACGGTGCTGATCTCATCGAAGAAAATCGTGCCTTGATCGGCAACTTCGAAGAGCCCTTTCTTGGAAGCGATGGCGCTGGTAAAAGCGCCCTTCACGTGCCCGAAAAGCTGCGACTCGAGCAGGTCGACGGGAATCGAGCCGGTATTCACCGGAATGAATGGCTTGTCCGCGCGCGGGGAAGCTGCGTGGATAGCTTTGGCAATCACTTCTTTTCCCGTGCCGCTCTCGCCATTGATCAGCACGGTGGAGCGCGATGGGCCGACCTGCGTGACGAGGTCGAGCACCGCGAGCATTTTCTCGCTTTTGCCAACAATATTCGGAAAGTTGTAACGCTCTTTCAGCGCGCGCTTGAGCTGGCGATTCTCTTCGCGGAGCCGCGCGCCTTCGATGGCTAGAGAAACTTGGGCGAGCAGTTCATCATTGGACCACGGCTTAGTGATGTAATCCTGCGCGCCGTTTTTGAAGGCTGCGCGAGCCATATCAATCGAGCCGAACGCGGTGATGAGAATAATCGCCAGAAATGGGTCGCGCGCATGGATTTCGCGGAGCAAATCAATGCCGTTGCGGTCCGGCAGGCTAACGTCAAGCAGTAGTAGGTCGAATGGCCGTTCTTCGAGGCGGGCTAGCCCTTCTTCGCCTGTTCCGGCGCCGGTGACGTTGTAGCCTTCAGAGGAAAGCAGCGCTTCGAGCCCCTCACGAATCTCGAGTTCGTCGTCGATTACAAGGATGGCGCCTTTAAGCATGCACAGCCTTCCTTGCTACTGGAAATTCGAGGCGGAAGGAAGTCCCTTTTTCCGGTGTGGAGCGTACTTCCATTTTGCCGGCGTGTTCTTTGACGATTCCGTAGCTCACGGACAGGCCAAGACCGGTGCCGCGTCCGGAGGCTTTGGTAGTGAAAAATGGATCGAATACACGGTGAAGGTTTTCCGGCCGAATGCCCATTCCTGTATCAGTGACTTCGACCTCAACCGAGCCGTTCCGTGCATAGGTACGAACTTCGAGCATCCCGCCTGAGGGCATGGCGTCGCGGGCGTTCATGAAAAGGTTCAGAAAGACCTGCTGCAGCTTGCTGGATGAGCCCAGCATAAGCGGCAAACCATCGCCGAAATTGCGAATCACCGTAACTCGCGACGTCTTGAATGGATGCTGCACCAAGCTCAAAGTCTCATCGAGAATTGAGTTCAAGTCAATTTCGACGAACTCCGCCGCTCCGGTGCGGGAGAAGTTCAGCAGATTGTTGACGATTTCGCTGGCGCGGAATGTCTGCTTCACGATTTTGTCGATGGTTTTCTGGCGCGGATCTTCTCCTGGAATTTGCTTCGAGAGCATCTGGATGTAGTTAGAGATGACCGCAAGCGGCGTGTTGACCTCGTGGGCTACACCGGCTGCGAGCAGGCCCAGAGAAGTAAGCTTCTCGTTTTGAGCCATCTGCTCTTCCATGCGGATGCGCTGGGTAATATCATCGAGCAAAACCAGCCGACCGGCGCGCTCGCCAGTCTTCTCGACCAGCGGAGCGAACGATGCATTGATCACAAAGGATTCGCCATTGCGGGCGCGGAGCCTGAATTTGTAAACGCTAGTGGGATGCTCATCGTGCGCGCGCGAGGCCAATTCAGCAAAAAGGTCGGCAGGAAGAATATCGCCCAAGGGCCGGCCCACCGCCTCGTCGCGGGAAATTCCAAGCAGGCGTTCCATCTGCGGGTTCCAGGATTCAACGCAATCGTCCAGTCCGACGGTTAGGACGCCGATGCTCAAAGATTGGATGATGTTCTCGTGAAATTCCTTGAGATGCTCGATTTGGATGGCTTTCTGCTCGAGCGAATGGTACAGCCGCGCGTTTTCGATGGCTATGGCAAGGTAGCCGCCGATGGTATTGAGCAGTTCCATATCCTCGCTGGTCAGATAATCCCCATCTACGGTTTTGCCGAGTCCAAGGACGGCGACGACGTGTTCGCGGAAGCGGCATGGCACAAAATAATTAAGATTCAATTGCTCAAGCGTGCCGCGCACCGAGTCGCTTTCGGAGGCGCTGCGGGCCGATTCGAAAAACAGGCCAGAATGCGCCAGCGCAGGCCGCTTTGCAACGTCGAGAAAACTGAGATCAAGGGGCGCCTCGGCGCGAATGCCGAGCGAGCGCGAAAGCGCGAAGGATCCGGGGCGAGCGGGATCTTCTAGAAAAATCGCGAGGCGGTCAATCAGCAGCGTCTGCGAGATGCGATCGAGCACCGAGCCAAGCAGCGGCTCCAGGCGCACTTCATTGGTCAGCGTGCGCCCGAACTCGATCAGCGTGCGGCGGTAATTCAAACGGTCGCGATAGAAAAAATGGTCCAAACGCGCCTGCGTCCAGTCGCGCACGCGCTGAAAAAGCAGCGCGGCGATGACGATTGCGATCACTGTTCCGGCAGAGCCGACCGAGCCTGTGGAATGAAAAAGCAAACCAATTGCAGCTACGATCGCAAAGTAAACGGCGATGACCGAAGCGGTAGCCAGTGTGTAAACGATGCCGCGCTTGAAAATGATGTCCACGTCCATCAGGCGGTAGCGGACTATAGCGTAGCCGAAACAAAGAGGGATGAGCACGAGCGAAAACACCGAGGCGACCATCCAGCCCGAGGGCAAAATTCCCGCGCTGAACGGAATTATGTACAAGCAGAGGAACGGGACGATGCCCGCCAAAGTGCCGAAGGTGACCCATTTCAGCTGCTGGCGCAACAGGCCGCTGGGTGCGCGCTTGTAGCTGGACAGGAAGATGAACGCAGCCGCCAGGAAATAAACTCCCAGGTAACCGAATTCGACCTGATCGAGGAACACGCGACTGCTGATGGACGGCATCAAATCCAGCGCCGCGGTAGCTACGCTGATGTGCAGGAGAAGCAGCGCAACCGGCACCGTGTAAACCAAACCAAGCCACAGCTTCAGGTTGCGGACGCGACGGTTCGGAAAAACCAGCGCAAAGTGCACGAGCAATGCCGCTTGCAGCAGCAGCGCCACGACGTTGGCCCAATAAATGCTCCAATCAAATGAGTTCAATTTGCCGCTGTAGTGAAACGCATAGAAAATGAACGAGACAAGGCAGAAAAGATAAAAGTGAATCGCGCGGGGAGCGGTCCAGCGCTTCCAAACGATGAACAGCCCGATGACCAGGTAAACGAAAGCAAGAACCATGAAACAGTTCCAAATCAGATTCGGGCGTACGAAGGGCACAGTGACAATCTCAGCCTGGTATGAGACGCCGCCACGAACCAACTCATACGGGACGCGCGACCAGATTCCGGCTCGCCATAGTTGCTGGGTGACCTGCGTGGCGCGGGAGATGTGAACGCCAGCAACCTGGATAACCATATCGCCCGACTGCACGCCTGCATTGGCCGCAGGAGATCCTGCCTGTACGCGCCAGGCCTGCACACCAGAAGCGGTATCCAGCCAGGTGACTCCATCATCCGGCAGGGTGAACTGACTGCGCTGGCGGAAGTTGAGCACGCCAAAAACCACGGCAGCAAGCGTCAAAAGCGCCAGTAAAGATGCAGCTAAACGGGTTTGCAGACTATTTTTCATGCGCCGAAAGCGCCTCGTCAATCCACACTATCCCGCTAAAACCAGTGCACGTTGATTTCCAGAAGACGGAGGTTAGATTTGCCATAAGTGGCCTATAATCTTCTGGCTAAAAGATGTTCCTCGCTCGAATTCTCGCCTACTTCCGTATTTCGGAAGACAGATTCCATTTTCTGTATAACAAAATCCCTAAAACTGGACGCTAATGCCGCCGCGAAAGGTCCGATATGCCGAGACCAGTATCACGCGGCCATCCCGCGTGGTGATAGGCACATACCCTTGCGCGAACAGGTTTCCGAAGTCCGCGACCGCTTGCATATGCCGCAGGCATGGAATCGGCTGGTGAATCACCAGATTGAAGTAGGGGTCAACGCCAAAAAAGGCCTCGCCGAATTCATCCTGGCGCGACACCGCGGTTCCACTGATCCATTTGTAGCCGGCGGTCAAGCGGGTCTTTGTGAAAGGCACCTCGGAGGAGAAGCTTCCCGCCAGGCTGTGCCGATAGCGCATGGCCAATTCCTCGCGCAAATCCGCGTCGGGAGCGAATTCACTCAGCGGGGCCAGGGCACCCGCCCAGGCGTAAACGACGGTGGCTTCCGTATTGTCCGAAAACCTCTGCTGGTACGCTGCGCGCGCGCCGTACGAGTCGGAACTCCCAGAATCGTAGGCAAATCCATTGGAAAAGAAGTCCTGCAGGAAATTGGGATTGTTGTCTACCGCGCTGCCCTGACCGAAAACCGCCATATCATTTGCCGCATCATGGAAACCAGCAAGCATGATCCGACCATGATTGTGAAGCAGGCGTTCGACCGCGACTTCTTCGTGCCAACCGCCCTCAATCACCGGACGGCCATCGCGGAAGAGCACGGTAGGAAGCGCGTCCAGGGAATCCATAGCCGATTCTAGGGGCGCAGTTGCTTCCGGGCTAGCCCCAGGCCAAGGACGCGATGCCAGCAAAACGGAAGCCTGCCAGTTCGGCGAAAGACGGATGGCCAATTCCGCGCGGGGGCGAATGCCGGCCGTCGTTGCGTTCCCAAGCCCCGTCAAAAGATACTCCGCCCCGTACCGCAAGGTGACGTCGTCATTGACGGCGAGCACACCTTGCTGATCCAGGCGCATGGCACGCAGACTCGGGCCATCCAGCCCCAGACGCGACTGGCGCACAACCACGCTGGTTACCGGGCCGTCCCTGCGATTGCCCGACGGGAGCCAAATGGCCGCGAATCCGCCATTCGCTGCGTCACTTTCATAGCTGAACTGCCCTGCCAGAAGGAGCTGGCCAAACGCGCCTACGTTCTCTTCGTAGGCGATCGCAGTCGCCGGCGAATTCGAGAAACTGGTAGCGGAGCCGGGGCGCACCCCGGACGTTACGTCGATGCGGCTGTGAGTCTTGCGATTGCTGGAGGCGTCCTCAGTCAGCGGATTGGAATGGCTCTGAGTGCCACTGGCATTACCCCAGCGCAAGATCGGGCGGGTAGCCGCTGCGGAACGAAGCACCCAGCTCCATTCGCCGTTCTCAGGCTGTTGATTCGGCCTCCGGCTCAAATTGGCGAGGCCGCTGAAAATCGAACCCATGGCAATCTGCACATTCGTGGTTCGATGGCTGTTCACCAGAATATCCGAGCGCAGGGTGGGCATAAAACCAGCCAGGCTAACCCGAAGTGTATAGGCTCCCGGTAAGAGAGCGGAAGCGAAACGACCCTGCGCATTCGTCAGTAAACGCACCGGCGCTGACGAAACCAGTGAATGGGCAGCAATCACAACGGTGGCGCCCATCTGCGGAACACCGTTTTCATCGAGAACTTGGCCTGCAAGGCGGCCCGTTCGCGACGCCGCCGCGAGCGGCGATGCAATGATCGCCAGCAGCCCCAAACTCAAAAGCATTTCGCGAATCTTTCGATAGCTCACTTTGCCACTACCTCCCGCCCTTTTATTCCGCTTGGGCCTTCGTCGCCGTGGGAGCCTGGACCGTAAAGTTTGCTGCCGGAGAGATCTTTTGCTGGTCGTTGTTGTCGGTGATCTGGATTTGCAATTTGTACTGGCCGGGCGCGAGCGACTTCAAATCCAGGGCTTTTTCAATCCATATCTCTTCGCCGTGTTGATTGTACTTTTGCGAATTTTCGGTGAAATTCAAAACTGGCTGAGGATCATCCGCGCGCAACACTCGATAATCGATGGTGGCGTTGCCTTGGTGCGTTTTGGGATCCACTTTCAAGTTGTAAACCTGAAGAAAAATTCCCATGTCCTGACCTTGCTCGAAAGTGCCGTTGAGCTTCGGGCGAACTTTCAAATCTCCGAGCACGAACTGGCCGAGGCCGATGTCCTGAGAAGACACCTTTTGAATCTGATCGGCAAGGATCAACGAGCTCGTGCCGAGCTTATCATCCTCATAGCGCGGCACCGCCAGACGCGTGTTGATGACGCCCAGACTGCCGTTATTGACGTCTTTCAGGACCACATCGAGCCGGTAAAGACCAGGACTCAAGGGCACAGCCTTCTGGTAAATGCTGCTCGTCTTCAGATATTGCTGCATCAGAGAGTCCGGCGTTTCTCCGCTGATCGTATCCTCAAAGGTGTTGACGACGCGGCCACTCACACTCGTAATGCGCGCGAACAAGTGCATGGTGGCAACTTCCACGCCATTTTTGTCCTGGAAAGACATCTCGTGATTGGGAATCTGGATGGTGATTGGCACGAGGTCCGTATCATCGGTAATGCGCAGGAAATCAGGATGGCACTGAAACTGGATCTGGTTGGCAGTCAGGCGCGAATCGACCACCGCCTCTAGATCTTTGAACTTAACAGGCGGCGGCGTTTGAATCTTTGAGTAAAGCTCGAGCCGGCTGAATTCGTTCATACTCTCGGGTTGCTGAACGCCGGTTTCCGCCATGTGCGTGCCATCGGTGTTTTGAAAACGCTGTGTCTTGGAGGCCATGCCCATGGCCTCCATGTCCGTCAGGCCAGCGCCCGGCACATAGGTGAGCGCGTCCTTTTCGCTCGGGTCCATCGTCAAATGGTACTCACCGCTGCCGGTAGGATCCACGAATTCGATCTCTACATTTTCGCCGATGCCGGGCAGGTAGCGGTAGCGCCAATCTTCGAACGGATACGTTGAAGTTTCGCCTCCGCCCTCATCCGCCGGACGCGTATACGGTCCCCCTGCAGGGTGGGAAGTAACTTCATCTGGCTTGCCCCACATCAGGTAGATGCGGCCGCGATCAGTCTTCCACCCCGGTATTCCCGACGAGAAATGCTCGTTGGCGTAGGCTATGCGGCGGTAGTATTCCTCTTTGTAGGTGTTTTCGGGCGAGCCAGGATCAGGATTGCGCCGCTCCCAAAAAGCCTCAATGAAGTTTTCACGCTCCTGATTGGTCTCCAAATGCAAGAATGCGGAGCGTTCTTCCGGAGTGATGATGTAGGAAACAGGGCCGTTCAGCCATTCTTTGTAGACAGGCTGTAGTTCTTTATAGAGCTCCTTTTCTTTTGTCTTTTTCTGTTTCGTCGACACCCGGGCGTCCTGCGTCTGCTGATCGTAATCCTGGGAATGAGCGAGAGGCACCACTAAAAAGACTAGAGTCAAAATGGCAAAGAACGGCACAACCGAGTGGCGATTCATAACTGGATTCCCCCGGACACTGGAATTCTATGCTCCATCTGAACACCCGTCAAGCTAACCTTGTCCCGCCTCAGCTGGAACTGGAGAGAGCGTTCTTCCGTTAAGATAACGGAGAGGACGCATGCGGAAAGAGCGAAAGCATTACACATCAGAAGAGAAGGTCACCATTCTCAGACGCCACCTGCTGGATAAGATTCCAG
>DASYYQ010000169.1:0-5398 GCA_035933545.1 Candidatus Acidiferrales bacterium
GGAGGGAATGAATGGCCAGCCAATTGTTAGCGAAGAAGCCGCTCAGCGCGATCATGGCGGAAGCCTCGGAGACCGGCGAGCACTCCTTAAAACGTTCGCTCGGCCCGATTAATCTCGTCACCCTTGGCATCGGCGCCATTATCGGCACCGGAATCTTCGTTCTCACCGGCCCGGTAGCCGCTACCGCAGCGGGCCCGGCGATCGTTCTTTCCTTCATCATCGCCGGCATCGGTTGCGCGTTTGCTGGACTATGTTACGCCGAATTCGCCGCCCTCCTGCCCATCGCCGGCAGTTCTTACAGCTACGCTTACACTACCCTCGGCGAAATCGTCGCCTGGATCATCGGCTGGGCCCTCGTCCTCGAATACGCCTTCGGCGCAGCCACCGTTGCCGTCGGATGGGGCGGCTACGTCTGTAGCTTCCTGCAAGACCTCGGCATCCCTTTTCCGGCCAATCTGTCTTACGCTCCCGGCACGGTTCTGGTGCAGTATCAGGGCAAGTGGGAACCGCTCATGTCCCTCCCTCACGCCGCCATTCCCATCTTGTCTACCCTCCCTCACGCTGTCTCTCATTTCGATCTAGTCGCGCTCATCGGTATCCTGGGCGTCACCGCGATATTGGTGAAAGGCATCAAAGAATCCGCCAATGTCAACAGCGCCATCGTCATCGTAAAAGTTTCCGTCTTGCTGGTTTTCATTGGACTCGGCGTCGCTTTTCTCGCCGCCCATCACGCCATTGCAACCGCCAATTGGCATCCCTTCATCCCGCCTAACACGGGCCACTTCGGTGAATTCGGCTGGACCGGCGTTTTGCGCGGCGCGGGCATCATTTTCTTCGCTTACATCGGCTTCGACGCCGTCTCCACCGCAGCCCAGGAAACAAAAAATCCCTCCCGCGACATGCCCATCGGCATTCTCGGCTCCCTGGTGATCTGCACCATTCTTTATATCAGCGTCGCCGTCGTCCTTACTGGCCTGGCTTCATACACTCGCTTGAATGTGGCCGACCCGATTGCCTTGGGCGTCGACGTCACCGGCGTTCGCTGGGGCTCTTTCCTCGTAAAGATCGGCGCCATTGGCGGGCTTACTTCCACCATGCTGGTTATGCTCTTGGGCCAGACCCGCATCTTTTTCACCATGGCGCACGACGGCCTTCTTGGCAAGTGGGCCTGCAAAGTTCATCCCAAAATGCGTACGCCTTATGTTTCGACGATATTCATCGGCCTGTGCGTCGCTCTCTTGTCCGCCACTCTCCCGATTAACAAGCTGGACGAGCTGACCAGCATTGGCACCCTGTTCGCTTTTACTGTCGTTTGCGCCGGCGTCTGGATTCTTCGCAAACAGCAGCCTGACTTGCACCGCCCGTTCCGCGTACCGTGGGTGCCATTTGTGCCCATCATGGGTATGGCCGTTTCGCTGCTCATGATGTTTTCCCTGCACCTGCTCACCTGGGAAGTTTTCCTCAGCTGGCTCGCCATCGGCCTGCTGATCTACTTCAGCTACGGCCGCCGGCACAGCACCGTGCAACTCGATATCGCTCGCGCGTCCGCCTCTGCTCCCGCGCGTCAGCCCCTCCCCTAGCGGGCTTGTCCACGGGCCGCAATAACTTGGCCGAGCACATTTCGTTTGTTTTGTTAGGGGATAACCGCGCTTGCTCACGCTGGCCCGCGCAACACCCTGCGCGACGCACCCACGGCCGTAACAATTTTTAAGGTTACGCCAGCCCGCTCCGGGGCTTCCCTGCCACGGGCGCCCGGAGCGGACCAACGATTAGGGAGTGCATTTTGTAATGCCATTTTTATCCTCGTCGCTTAATCAATGCTGTGCGCTGCATCACATAGCCCTGTGATACCCGTCATTCCCCCTGCCAGGTTCCTAAGTTACCGTCGAGTCAGAAAAAAGGAGGTCAGGCCGCGCGGCTCGCGCCCAGCAGTCCGGCGCGCGGCTTCGGCCACCAGCCAAATGGCGTGGTCTCGGAGGCAGGCAATGAAAACTTTGGATTCCACCTCTTCCTTGGATTCCACCTCTCGCGTCCGCTTCGCGAACATCCTGTTCCCGACGGATTTTACTCCCTCGGCTGATAAAGCCTTGCCCTACGCGCTGGAAATCGCCCGCCGCTACCATGCCACCATACATGCCGCGCACGTGTTGCAGTCGGACATGTATGCCCTGTTGCCTCCGGCGTCCTGGGCCAAATTGGCGGAACTGGAAGCAGAAACCCGCCAGGAATATCGCCAGCGCCTCGCCGCGCAGCTTGGCGACCAGCCCCATGAAATCATTTTCCAGGCCGGCGAAATATGGCCGACCCTCGCCGAAACTATCAAAACCAGGAACATCGACCTGATCGTGCTCGGCACTCATGCGCCGCTCGCTCTGGAGAAGGCCGTCCTCGGCTCGGTTGCCGAGGAGATTTTTCGACAGGCTGCGTGTCCTGTGCTCACCGTGGGTCCCTCCGCGCCTGCCAAGCCCCGGCAAATGGGCGAACTCAGCAGCATTCTTTACGCCACCGATTTCACGCCGGAGTCTCTGGCCGGCGCTCCGTATGCCATTTCTCTGGCGCGCGAGCATCGCGCGCATCTCATCCTCGTGTATTGCAGGCAGGATTCCGAAGACGTGCACACATTTCGCCACGCGCTCTTTGAGATCGTTCCCTTTGGCGCCGAACTGCGCTGCCAGCCCGATTGCATCGTCGAGCACGGCCGCCCAGCGGAAAAAATTCTCGAAGCCGCTGAGGCTCATGGCGCCGACATGATCGTTCTCGGCGTGCGCGGCAGCGAGCACCTTGCCAGAATCACGCACTTGGCGCAGACCGGCAGCTACCATATCGTCGCCCATGCCAAGTGCCCGGTGCTCACCGTCCGCGGCTAATTTTTGCATTCATTTGCGATATAAGAATTCTGGTAAATTGTTCGATTCGATAACCGGTCGATTTATAAAAGCTTGCATTACCCCTGATCTTGCGCTAAAAGATGGTACACGGGGGCTTGGGAGGGAGTGAGGTATGGCCACACATGCGCGACGCTCCTGTTCTCGAAGTGAATGATGGTTGCCGTCCCTGCACGCTGCGGAAAAGCTGCTTCCTTTGCCAAATGCCGGCGGAAGCCGTCAGAGAGCTGGCCATTGCCAGATCCACTGCGTCGCATCCGATCCACACCATTCTCTTCCTTGAAAACCAGTTGCCCCGCGGCATATTTGTTCTCTGTGACGGCGAAATAAAACTCTCCATCAGCTCCAAAGGCGGAAAAACGCTCATCCTCAGAATCGCCAAGGCCGGCGAAATTTTGGGCTTGATGGCGGTGCTCTCCGGCCGGCCATATGAGATGACCGCCGAAGCCATTTCTCCCTGCCGCGTCGCCTTTATCCGCCGCGAAGACTTTGTTCGCTTTGTGAATGCCCACGCAGAAGCGACCCAGGCCATCGTCAAGCAGTTGAGTTCCAACTACAAGGCCATGTGCGAGCAGTTGCGCACTGTCGCCCTTGCGCCTTCCGCGCCCGCAAAACTCGCCCGCCTGCTCCTCGAATGGGACGCCCGCGTAGCGCAGACCAACCATCCCGGCGGCGCCCGTCTGGCGCTCACTCACGAGGAAATCGCCGAATTCATCGGTGCCTCGCGCGAAACGGTTACGCGCACGCTGAACGAATTCAAGAATCGCAAATTCATTATCATCAAGGAGTCCACTTTGGTCATCTCCAACCGCCCCGCCCTCGAAGCCCTCGTCGCCGCTTAGCCCCGGCCCCGCTCCCGCGGCTGCGCCCATGTAGGGGCCAATTAATTTTATCGGCCCGTGTGGTTGGTCCTGCACTACACTGATATTCTCGCCTTCGCCTGCACAACCTCTGGCGCAGCGGGAAATCTTTGCCGGATGCGATTCGCATGAAAGCCGCCATCCTCACATCTCCAAAAAAAATATCCGAAAAGCCGCTCGCCATTTCCGAAGTTCCACGTCCCACTCTCGAACCGGGCCGCGTCTTGCTGCGCGTGCGCGCCTGCGGCGTGTGCCGCACCGACTTGCACATCGTAGAAGGCGAACTTCCACCGCTGCGCGCGAAAACAATTCCCGGCCACCAAATCGTCGGCGAAATTGTCGGAGGCGCAACCGATGAATTGCCCGCCGGTTCGCGCGTCGGCGTCTCCTGGCTCGGCGGCGTGGATGGCAATTGCCCCTATTGCCGGCGCGGGCTCGAAAATCTTTGCGACCATCCCACCTTTACGGGCTACACGGTTGACGGCGGCTACGCCGAACTCGCCTCCGCGCGCGCCGACTTCGTTTTTCCGCTTCCCGCCAATCTCGATGACGCCCACGCCGCGCCGCTTCTTTGCGCCGGAATTATCGGCTTCCGCAGCATTCGCGTCGCCGGCGTCATGCCCGGAGAGCGCGTCGGCCTTTTTGGATTTGGCGCCTCGGCGCATCTGGCCATCGCGGTACTGAACGCGTGGAACTGCGAAGTCTACGTTTCCACGCGCGGCGATTCGCACCGCAAGCTGGCCGCCTCTCTCGGCGCCAAATGGGTCGGCGCGGAAGACCAAAAGCCGCCTGTGCCGCTCGATCGCGCGCTTACTTTTGCTCCTGCTGGCGCCGTTGTTCTTGCCGCGCTCAGCAGCTTGCGCAAAGGTGGCATCGTCGCCATCAACGCCATTCATCTCGACCAAATGCCCGCCTTCGACTACGACAAGCTCCTCTGGGGCGAACGCCAAATCCGCAGCGTCACCAACATGACGCGTCTGGACGCCCGCGATTTTCTGGACACCGCTTCCCGGATCGGCCTCCGCCCCAAGTCCACTGTCTTTCCTCTCGCCCAAGCCAATGAAGCCCTCCTCGCCGTGAAAAAAGACGCCATCGACGGCGCCGCCGTCCTCGTCCCTCGAAAAGACAGAGCCGAGTGACAAGTGCCGAGTGACGGGCAAGCAAATCACCGTTTAAGAACAGTGGTCAGTGGTCAGCAACGTAATCTCCTTGTCTTCGAGTTCGGGCAAAGTGCCCTGAAATTGTGCATTTTTACCTTGGACAAAGTGCGATTTCTTTGCGATTAGAAATGTACCCGATCGTTTGTTTTGTGTAATTTACATTGAGTTCTAATTTTTCATAGGTTTTGCGATTAGAGTACTGATACTGCCTTGAGACTAGAGGCTGGAGGTTGGAAGCTAGAGATTCGCGCGCAAGGCGGCGCGAATAGAAAGGGGTCCTCTGCTTTTGAGAGCTTGCTTCGCTGATCCGTGGTTCCATTTTGGGAATATGCCCCCTAAACGAAAAAAGCCACCCGAGGCGGCCCGCCCGTTCTCCCTCCTGTTTCCTTGTGACGCTCGGCGGGAGGATTTCGGCGCTGGGGTCACGAGGCTTGCGAAAAGGGTACGAAGGGGTACGGCGACGGAGCATGGGGGCTCTCCTTTGAGATTTAGT
>DASYYQ010000179.1:0-10441 GCA_035933545.1 Candidatus Acidiferrales bacterium
CGAAACGACCGGTACGTCATCTTGAGCAAATCCGCGGCCTTGGTGCGCACGCCGCCGGCGCACTCGAGCGCGCCCAGCAGATACGCCCGCTCCATTTCCGCGATGTGCTTCTCCAGATCAAGGCCACCATCCGGAATCAGCCTACGCGACCCGTTCTGCGCTTCCCGCTCCGCAAAATGGTTCTGGTAATACATCAAGATTCGCTCCGGCAGCCCCTCCAGCGAAACGCGCTTCCCCGTCTCCAGCGCTACCGCGCGCTCCATCGTATTTTCCAGCTCGCGAACGTTCCCCGGCCAATCATAGGCCTCGAGGCGCTCCATGGCCTTTGGTTCGATGCCGTCCAAGTTCTTTCCGGTGGTATTGCGAAAGCGCTCCAAAAAGTGCCGCGCCAGCAGCGGAATATCTTCGCGCCTTTCCCGCAGCGCCGGCAAATGCACAGGAATCACGCTCAGCCGGTAATACAAATCCTCGCGAAAGCGCTCCTCCGCAATTTCTTTTTCCAGATCCTTATTCGTCGCCGCGATCACACGAACGTCCACATCGATTTCTTCCGTGCTGCCAATCGGCCGCACTTTCCCCTCTTGCAACACGCGGTACAGCTTCACCTGCATCGCCGGGCTCATATTCCCAATTTCATCCATGAACAGCGTCCCGCCGTCCGCCGCCTGGAATAGCCCCGCGCGATTCTCATTCGCTCCGGTGAACGCGCCCTTCACATAGCCGAAAAGCTCCGACTCCAGCAGCGTCTCCGGAAACGCGCCGCAGTTGATGGTGATAAAAGGCGCTCGCGTCCGTGCGCTGTTCTCGTGAATGGCCCGCGCCACCAGCTCTTTTCCTGTGCCGCTCTCGCCGGTGATCATCACGCGGCTCGCTTGCGGCGCGATGGTCTGAATCAGCTCGAAAATCGCGCGCATCTTCGCGCTCGTTCCCACGATGTGATCGAGTCCGGTCAGCCGCCGCAGCTCCCGCCGCAGAATCCCTGCTTCTTTTCGCAGCTTTAAATTTTCGGTCACCTGCTGCACGGCAGGCCGCAGCTCGTCGGTCAGCTTGTCTCCCTTGATCACATAGCGGTCCGCGCCGAAGTTTACCGCTTCGATCGCCGTCCCCAGCGTGGGCACGCCGGTAATTAAAATGAACACCGTCGCCGGCGACACTTCCTTGGAATAGCGCAGCAAGTCCACGCCGCTCATGTCCGGCATGCGAATATCGGAAATCACGATGTCGTAAATCTGCGATTCCAGGCGGCGCTTCGCCGCTTCGCCGCTGCTGGCAATCTCGACGCGATGCCCTTCCTTGCGAAACGAAATTTCCAGCAGCTCGCAGATGGACTTTTCGTCATCCACGACGAGCAAATGCGCCATTTCCCCTCATTTCCAGTGGCTCAACGCCAGTTGCGCTTGCCCGTGGCCACTGGCGATGGCTGACTTGCGTCCCGCCGCGCTCTGCCGCGGCAGCTCGATCACAAATTCGGAACCGTTCCCCGGTTCCGATTCCACATGGATTCGTCCTCTATGCGCCTGCACCACCTGATACACAATGGCCAGGCCCAATCCTGTTCCGCTCGAAAATCCCGACTGGAAAGGCTCAAACAGCTTGGCCGCTTGCCGCGCATCCAGGCCCATTCCCGTATCGCGAATGCCGATGCGCGCCCACTCGCGATCCGCTTCGAGCGTGACCGTCAGCGTGCCGCCATTGGGCATCGCCCGGAGCGCGTTGTTGCACAAATTCCAGATCACTTGCTTGACGCGGTCGCGGTCCAGTTTTACCGGAATATGTTCCACGCGGAATCGCCGCTCGATGCTGTATTTCCCGCTTGCGCCTTGCTGACGCTCAATCAGCGTCAGCGCTTCATCCACCAGCGTCACCACGTCGCTCTCCGCGAACGAATAATTCTTGTCCCGCGAATAATCCAGGAAGTCGGTGATAATCTGGTTCAAACGCTCCGATTCCCGGCTCACGATCTGCACCAGCTTCTTGTCGTCTTCATCCAAAGGCGCCAGCCGCGCCAGCTCTTTCAGCGCGCCAGTCATTGCTGTAAGTGGTTGCCGGATTTCGTGCGCAATGGCCGCTGACAGCCGCCCCACCGCGGCCATGCGGTTCTTGGTTTCCACTTCGCGCTCCAGGCGCCTCAATTCCGTCAAATCCTGGAAACTGAAAACGTACCCGCTCACGTCATGCTGCCCGGTTCGCAGCGGCGAAACCGACACGCCCAAATAGCGCTTTTCGCCTGCCGGCGTGTGAATTTCCGTTTCTTTTCGCGACGCTAAAAAACCCATTTCCGTGTCCGCATCCGTCAGCCAAAAGCCCGGCAGCACTTCGCGAATCTGTTTCCGCAGAAATGCCGCGGGCGAAATCCCCGCAATCTCTCCGCCGGCGCGGTTCACCAGCAGGATGTTTCCGTCCAAGTCGGTGGTCACCAGCCCGCCGCGCATGGAATCAATGATGTCTTCGTTGAACGCCTGCAGGTCGCGAAGCTCTTCACGCTTCTCTTCCAGCTCTACGCCCTTGCTGCGCAGCATGTGCGCCAGCAAACTTCCCAGGTAAGCCACCGCCAAAAATGCCAGCAGGTTGCTCAGGATCCAGAATTCCAGCGCCCGCGGCGTCGGCGAATTCAGCGAAGTTCGCGGAATCAATCCGTATTCCGTGAATTCCACAACCGCGCCCAGCAAAGTGAACGCCCAGCCCGCAATCAGAAAAACTCCGCGCCTCTCGAACAGCACGCTGGCCATCAAAATCACCAGCAGGTACAAAGAAATGAAATAGCTTTCATTTCCTCCTGTCGAATACACCAGCCCGGTAACCAGCGCCAAATCGCAGATAATTTGCAATGGGGCGTGCCACCGCGCCTGCGGAATCCAGCGCAGCAGAATTACGAAGCACGTCGCCATGACGTACCACAGGAGAATTGTCGGCACGAAATACTTGGCCGTAAGCGGCAGCGGCGTTAATTGGTGGACTGCCAGTACCACCGCCAGCAGGAAGGAAATTACCAGGAAACGCACTCGTCCCAGCCACCCCAGCCATTGCGTTGTGTTTTGTGTAAGTTCCATTCCGGTCTATCCGTGGCGCGCCTTGCGCTCGTCGCTCGGGAATCTCAGCTCCAGATGCCCGCTGGCAAAAACGAGCCGGCCTCCTGTTTTATCTCCAAACAGGAGGCCGCGCTTATCCCGATGCCCCGCGATCCCCCCGGCTCGCCGGACAGCTCAGCGACTCTTAGCTGGACTGGCTCGCCATCTTCCCGATCAACGTAAACATCGGCAAGTACATGGAAATAACGATGCCGCCGACGACGATTCCCAGGAACAAAATGATGATGGGCTCCATGAGCGTCAGCAAATCCTTCACCGCCGCATCCACTTCATCTTCATAGAAGTCCGCGATTTTCTGCAGCATCGCGTCCATCGCGCCGGTCTGTTCGCCCACGGCGATCATCTGCGTGACCATGCCGGGAAATACTTCCGTCTCCTTCAGCGGGTCCACCAACGAGCGTCCTGCTTCTACCGCTTTCCGCGTTTTCTGAATCGCGAGTTCGATCACCGCGTTGCCGGAAGTCTTCGCGGTAATGTCCAGGGCTTCCAAGATTGGCACGCCGCTCGAAATCAAAGTGCCCAGCGTGCGCGTAAATCGCGCCACTCCAATCTTCCGCAACAGCATTCCGAGCACGGGAAGCTTCAGCAGTAAGGTGTCAAGCGCCATGCGCCCC
Organism: Candidatus Acidiferrales bacterium; assembly: GCA_035933545.1. Classification (GTDB taxonomy): domain Bacteria; phylum Acidobacteriota; class Terriglobia; order Acidiferrales; family UBA7541; genus DAHUXN01. Next base: position 3,704 of record DASYYQ010000179.1, read on the forward strand.
TGCGGAGTCCCGTACCAAATCTTTGTGGCAATCCCGCCCCCTACCAGGAACACCACGATCAGCAAGCCCCAGATGCTGCCAACGAAGTTGCTCAGCGCGATAACAATTCGCGTCGGCAACGGCAAATCTGCTCCCATGCCGGCAAACAGAGTCACGAAGATCGGCACCACTTTCCACAACAGCAGCGTGACCACGCCCGCCGCAATGCCCATCACCGAGATTGGGTAAATCATCGCCGATTTCACGGCCCTCTTCAGCTTCACGTTCTTCTCAATGTACGTGGACAACCGCTGCAAAATGGTGTCTAAAATACCGCCCGTCTCGCCCGCGTCCACCATGTTGTAGTACAGCGGATCGAACACTTTCTCGTACTGTTTCATCGACGATGACAGCGTCGCGCCGCCCTCGACCGAGCTCCGTACGCCCGTAAGGATCTTCTGGAACGTCTTGTTCTCCTGCTGTTGCGCCAGAATCTCCAGACACTGCACCAGCGGCAACCCCGCGTCGATCATTACCGAGAACTGTCGCGTGAATACCGCCAGCTCCTTGCTCTTCACGCCGCTGCCAAAGGTGGGAATCGAGAATTCCTTCCCCTTTTCCGACACTTTGCCGACGTTGATCTGCTCGCGCCGCAGCGCATTCTGCAGCTCGGCCTTGGTCGTCGCGGAGCGCTCTCCCGCCACTTTCGTCCCCGCTCGATTCACTCCCGTATATGTGTAGACTGGCATGTTCGCTGCCTCCTAATTCTTTTCCTCGGCCGCCTTTTATCGGCGCGCCGGTATTTTTCCCCCGGCCGCAGGGGAAACGACTCCACGATTGATCAAATCCTGCAATTCATCAGCGTTCGACGACCGCAACAGCGCCGTTTCCATGCTGATGGCTTTCTGAAAATAGGCATTCGCCAGAGCTTGATTGAACGTCTGCATCCCCGATTGTCCCGTGCCCGTTTGCATGGCCGAATAAATCTGGTGAATCTTGTCTTCGCGAATCAGGTTGCGTATCGCCGCCGTGGGTATCAGAATTTCCATCACCATCGCGCGCCCTTTTCCGTCCACGCGCGGCAGAAGCGATTGGCAAAGGATGCCCTCCAGCACCATGGAAAGCTGCGCGCGCACCTGCGCCTGCTGGTGCGCCGGAAACACGTCGATGATGCGGTTGATGGTCGATGCCGCGGAATTGGTGTGCAGCGTCGCAAACGTCAAATGGCCCGTCTCCGCGATGCGCAACGCCGACTCAATCGTCTCCAAGTCGCGCATTTCGCCGATCAGCACGACGTCGGGGTCCTCGCGCAACGCCGCGCGCAACGAATTCGCGAACGAATGCGTGTCCGAATGCACTTCGCGCTGGTTCACCAGACACTTCTTGTGGTTGTGCAAAAATTCGATGGGGTCCTCGATGGTGATCATATGCTCTTCGCGCTCGTTGTTGATCTTGTCCAGCATCGCCGCGAGGGTCGTCGATTTTCCCGATCCTGTCGGCCCGGTCACCAGCACCAATCCGCGCGGCTTCTCGCACAAACTCTTCACCACCGGCGCCAGTCCCAGTCCATCGAAGCTCTTGATCTCCCACGGAATCGTCCGGAAAACCGCGGCCACTGCGCCACGCTGGTGGAATATGTTTCCGCGGAAGCGCGCCAAACTTTTTAATCCGAACGAAAAGTCCAGCTCCAGGGTTTCCTCCAGCCGGTGCTTTTGCGCATCCGTCAGTACGCTGTACGCTAAAGCTTTCGTGTCCGACGCGGTCAGGGGCGGCATGTCCAGCGGCCGCAAATGCCCGTTCACGCGCACCCGCGGCGCGCTGTTCGTCGACAGATGCAGGTCGCTCCCGCCCATCTCGATCATGATTTTCAACAACTCGCTCAGCGAAATACTCGCCATCTTTCGCTCCTCGCCTTACAGCACTGTTTCGCGTATCACTTCTTCCAGCGTGGTCATTCCCGCGGCAATCTTGATCAACCCGCTTCGCCGCAGCGTAATCATCCCCAGTTCCAGCGCCTTCTTCCGCAGCTCCAGCGCCGATGCGCCCACCAAAATCAGTTCCTTCAACTCGTCGGTCACGTCCATGACTTCGTACAAAGCCACCCGCCCTTTGTATCCCGTGTTGTTGCAGGTCCCGCAGCCGCGCCCGTGATATACGGTGGTGGTCTTCGATTCTTCCGGCGTGTAGCCGGCGTCAATCAGCGCCTGCGGCGTCAGATTCATGGGCTCTTTGCATTGCGAACATATCCGGCGCACCAACCGCTGCGCTGCAATCAAGTTCACCGAGGTCGCCACCAGAAATGGCTCGATTCCCATGTTCATCAACCGGCTGATCGTCGAAGGCGCATCGTTCGTGTGCAAAGTCGAAAGCACCAGGTGCCCAGTCAGCGCCGCTTTCACCGCAATTTCCGCCGTCTCGAAGTCGCGGATTTCGCCCACCAGAATAATGTTGGGGTCCTGACGCAAAAACGCGCGCAGCGCCGACGCGAAGTTCAGCCCTATCTGCTCCTTCATCTGCACCTGATTGATCCCCGGCAACTGAAATTCCACCGGATCTTCCGCGGTCATGATGTTCGTGTCCGGCGTGTTCAGCCGCGCCACCGACGAATACAGCGTGTTGGTCTTGCCCGATCCCGTTGGCCCGGTCACCAGCACCATTCCGTAAGGCCGCAAAATCGCCTTCGTAAATTTGTCCAGCGACTCCTGCTCGAATCCCAGCTTGGTCATGTCCAGCCGCAGATTCTCTTTGTCCAGCAAGCGCATCACGACTTTTTCGCCGAAGAGCGTCGGCACTGTCGAAACGCGGAAGTCCAATTCCTTCTTTTTTCCGTCCTTGACGTACTTGATCATGATGCGGCCGTCTTGCGGCAGCCGCTTTTCGCTGATGTCCAGCTTGGCCATGATCTTCACGCGGCTGGTAATCGCATCCTTCAATTTCAACGGCGGCGTCATCACGCTCTGCATCACGCCGTCAATCCTGAACCGCACGCGGTATTCCTTTTCGTACGGTTCTACGTGAATGTCGCTCGCGCCCCGCTTCACCGCATCCGTCAAAACCAAGTTCACCAGCTTGATAATCGGCGCTTCTTCCGCCGCTCGCTCCAGCGACGCCAAATCCATGTCCGCTTCTTCTTGCGTCAATTCCAGCGCCGCGTCTTCGCCGGCAAGGTCTTTCATTACCTTGTCCAGCTCTTCCACGCTTTCCACTGCGCCGTAGAACTTCCCAATCGCCTCGCTGATCGCCGTTTCCGAGGCCACCACCGGCTCCACATTGAATCCGGTCATGAACTTGATATCGTCCATCGCGAAGACGTTCGTCGGGTCCGTCATCGCAATCGTCAGCGTCGAGCCCACGCGCGAAAGCGGCACAATCTGGTAGCGCACCGCGGTTTCTTGCGGAATCAGCTTGATCACCGAAGGATCCACTTCGTAAAACTTCAGATTTATCGAGGGAACGCCATACTGCCGCGACAGCACTGCGGTAATATCTTCATCACTCACCAGCCCGAGTTTCACCAGGCAAGTGCCCAGTCGCCCGCCTTCTCTTTTCTGGTGTTCGAGCGCCTGCTTCAGCTGCTCAGCAGAAATCAGGCTGTCTCGTACCAGTATTTCGCCCAGACGGGACGACATTCCACCATGCTCCTGTGCGCGAAGCGGCGCAGAATTCCCTTCAGAAGTTCTCACCTTAGCACGCACTCATCTGGGAATCCGCGTTCCCGTTTCGACTCGTTCTGTAACAGGAACCTGTACACTCGTACAGGCTTGCTCGCGCGCAGCTCTTGTTCCGGTCTGGTTCGCGCACGCCCTTGCTCTTTTCTGGACTCATTTAGCTCGAAATCATTCGTCGCATTGGAAATTCCAAGAATTGTCTGGTACGCTTCGCCGCGATGCCCATCAGATTCGACGCTCGCGCTTTGTACGCTGCCCTGGACGCTCAGCTTTACATTTCAGAATTTTCGCAATCGGAGGCGCACATGACGCCCATCGCTCGTCGCAGTTTCATCGCGCGCGTTTCAGCCGCCGCATCTCTTCTGGCGTTCGCGCTGCTGGCCGCCGCGCCATGCATTTTCGCGCAAACCACTTATCAGAGACCGTCCAAAGACATTCTCAAAGTTTTGCTCGCGCCCGCGCCGCCGATGGCTTTTGTGAATCCGCAGGGCGATGAAATCCTTCTCGCGGAGCCGGTTCGCTATCCGCCCATCGCCGAACTGGCGCGACCCATGCTGCGTATCGCAGGAGTGCGCATCGATCCCGCAAATTTTGGGCAGCATGATCCGCCACGCTTTATTCATCTCGCGCTCGTCGACGTTTCCACAGGCCGCACCAGAAAAATTGCCTTCGCGTACGGCCAAGGCTTCGGCCGGCCGGAATGGGCGCCCGATGGAAAGCACTTTTTTTTGACAGTCACGGCCGACAAAATTGTGGAACTGTGGATTGGCGACGCAACCGCGGGCACGATTCGCCGTCTGCCCGGAATCGCGCTCAATACCACGCTCATTCCGCTTTTTGCTTTCGGACAAGCGCCGCCGCAGCCATGCTCGTGGGCTCCCGGCAGCCGCGAATTGCTTTGCCGCACCGTGCCCGCGAACCATGGCGTTCCGCCCGCCGAGCCGCGCGTTCCGGAAGGCCCGATCGTTCGCCAGAGTTTCGGCAAAGCCGCGCCTGCGCCGACGTTTGAAGACATGCTCACCAGCCCGCGCGACGAGCAGCTTTTCGACTATTATGCGAAATCGCAGCTCGCGTTCGTCAATATTGCCACGGGCAAAGCGACGCTCGTTGGCAAGCCCGCAATTTTTGAGTCGAACGACCTTGCGCCGAACGGCCGCCTGATTCTCGTCTCAGAAGTTCATCATCCCTACTCTTACGTCCGGCCATTCGAAAATTTCGCGCACACAGTAGAAGTGTGGGACCGCACCGGCCGCGCGATTTACAAACTCGCGGATCTTCCGCTGCAAGAAACCGTTCCCATCGGCGGCGTCGCGACAGGGCCGCGCGATTATCAATGGCAACCCAGCGCGCCCGCGACTCTTGTTTGGGCCGAGGCGCTCGACGGCGGCAATCCGCGCGAAAAGGCCGACTATCGCGACAAATTGATGCAGCTTTCGGCGCCCTTCACCGCGCCACCCGCTGAACTCACCCGCACGGAATTTCGTTTCACGCGCATCTTTTGGGGCGAACGCGGCGACCTCGCGATTTTGTACGAAATTGATCGTGCGCACGCCCGCGAACGCACCTGGTTCCTGAATCCTCAGGACAATTCCGCGAAGCCGCGCCTCGTTTGGGACATGAACGACCTCGAGCGCTACAAAAATCCCGGCCTTCCGCTCATGCACATGCTCTCGAACGGCAATGTTGCCGTGATCCAGCAGGGAGATAATATTTTTCTCGCTGGCCAGGGCGCTTCTCCGGAAGGCGACCGTCCTTCCCTCGATCGTTTCAACACACAATCGCTGCAAGCTGAACGCCTGTTCCATTGCGATGACAAAAGCTACGAAGAGGTCGTCGCGCTGGCTTCGCCAGACGGCTCGAAGTTCATCACTCAGCACGAAACGCGCACCGACCCGCCAAATTATTTTCTGCACACGGCCGGAGAAAACTCCGCTCGCGCGCTTTCACATTACGCCGATCCCAATCCGCAGGTGCTCAGCATTCGCAAGGAGCTGGTTAATTACAAACGCGCCGACGGCGTGTCTCTTTCCATGACCGTTTACCTTCCGCCGGATTACAAACAAGGGGAGCGCTATCCCGCGGTCATCTGGGCCTATCCCGTCGAATTCAGCAACGCAAGCGTCGCCGGAGAGGTCAACGGCTCGCCAAATCGCTTCACCGAATTCACCGGCCTTTCGCCGCTGTGGTTTTTGCTCGATGGCTACGTCGTTTTGGACGGCCCGACGATGCCGGTGATCGGCCCTCCGAGAACCGCCAACGACACTTACGTCGAGCAAATCGTCGCCGCCGCCAAGGCCGCCATTGATAAAGCCGCGGAGATGGGCATCGTTGATCCAGCGCGCGTCGGCGTCGGTGGCCACAGTTACGGCGCCTTCATGACTGCAAACTTGCTCGCGCATTCCGATCTCTTCCGCGCCGGAGTCGCCCGCAGCGGCGCTTACAATCGCACGCTCACCCCATTTGGTTTTCAGAACGAGCGCCGCTCCTTCTGGGAAGCTCCGCAAGTCTATTTCGCAATGTCGCCGTTTATGTTCGCCAATAAATTCCACGCGCCAATTCTGCTGATTCACGGGATGGCGGACAGCAACTCCGGCACGTTTCCCATTCAGTCGCAGCGAATGTACATGGCGCTCAAGGGCAATGGTGCATCGGTGCGCTACGTTCAACTGCCCGACGAGGCGCATGGTTATCAGGCGCGCGAATCTATCGAAGACATGATTTGGGAGATGCTGCGCTGGTTCGACCTCTACGTCAAACCGGCCGCGCCGCAGCAACAAGCGGCAGGAAAATAACTTTGGGTGCGGCGGAGTCCTGGTGCCCGGGGCGGGAGTCGAACCCGCACGACCGTTTATGGTCCGAGGATTTTAAGTCCCCTGCGTATGCCATTCCGCCACCCGGGCGCTGTTGTATAAACCTAGCTTATCAGCATGGCTGCTGCAAGATTACCATCACCTTGACTTGGGTACGCTGCTCGGAAATTCGGATCGTGGCGGCGCAAAGCGACGAGGTTCAGGCGAGACGAAAATCAAGGAGACATTTTTCAGAAGAGCGACTTCACGTGCAACAAATGATCTTTGTTCAGCGCTGCGTG
>DASYYQ010000006.1:0-4327 GCA_035933545.1 Candidatus Acidiferrales bacterium
CTCCTGCGGAAATTTGGCACCGAGGGCGAGCGCGCGGCGGAAACGCGCGTTTTGGAAGTTGCCCGTCTCGGCCGGCGTCGCGCTGAAATGATCGCGCGCAATCACAAAGTGGACGCGGCGAAGCGCGGCGAAAAGGAAGAGGTCGCGCGCTGGTTCGCCGTTTGGCTCGAGCAACCCGACGCATTTTTCGACTGGCTCGAAATTCGCAAGCAATCGCCGGAATTTCAGCAGCGTTTTCCGCAGCGCGACGCGAACGACATTGCAGGTGACGTCGCCGACGCTGAAATTGATTAGCGGAGTGCATCGTGATCGTTCTCGAAGCCGAGCCTCTGGACCTCGGCCCGGACGTCAAGGCGGTGGGCGTCGAACTGGTCGAAATCGAAGGCCCTGACCGCGAGCCTCTGCGCGGACCTGAGGCCGCGCAAATCTGGAGCCGCGTGCTCCCCGCGATTGCCGGCGCACAAAAATGGTCGCTCGATTTTTTCAGCCATCTCGAGCCGCTTCGGGAATTCTGCGACGCGCGCAAAATCGCGTATCGTGAAGCCTCAAAACGCACGATTGTCCTCTCTTCGCTGACGCCGGAAGCCCTCGCCCCCCTTCTCGAACGGTTCGAACGCGAAACCTTTGGCATGCGCGCCGGCGGCTCGGTCGAGACAGGAGATCCCGCCCTGGAAAATGAACTGCCGCGCCGAGGCGTTGATGCCTACCACACAGCTTACCCCGCCTATTTTTTCTGTGCTGTTTGTGACCTCGAAAATGGCTCGGTCGTGGTTCTGAGCAACCAGCTTTGGGCCGGCGAGATCGTCCGTCGCGCCCGTCCAGTCCTCGCCAGCTTGAACGTGGAAGTCCGGGTCTCAACTTGAGAGGCCCCGTATTTTCTCTGTAATCAGCACGATCCGTCCTCCGCTCTACCCTTATCTGAATGGGCAACCAGTACCCCGGTACCATTCCAATAGGCCGGGCGGACGCGCACCATATTAACCAGAGATTCCGAGGCCCGGATGCCTAGCGCTAGCGACACTTTGAGTCCCGTTACGGGGACTTTCGTTCATAGCTTGAACCTACTGCTGAAGTTCGCTCGTCTCTACGGTTTGCACCACGCTCGCACCACAGCCCAGATGGAATACGCCTGGAACGACTTATACGCCGCGCTCGACGCAGCTGGCCCATCGGGGATCCTTCTGGGGGTCTCTGGCACGGAACTCTTAATCGACGGCGCTCTGGTTGAATCCACCGCCGCCGAGCATAGCCTCGCGCAATTGCTCACGAAGGCGAACATTGCCAGTATCGGCTTCACGCAGGGCCTCAGCCGTGGATCGTTCTCGCTTTTCGTGAAGACGTTCTCGCCGGCGTCACTCAAGCCGTCGCATCTTGCCAAGCGCCTGAAATCCGCGTTGGGCGACAGTGCCGAGTCCGGCATTCGCGTCAATCAGCTTCGCTTCATCGCTCGCGAAGCTGAACTTCCCACGCCTTCGCTCGCCGCTCGCATTGCCGGCAATCACGCCGAAGATCCGCACGACTGGCTGCATGATTCCGGAAAGCTCGTCGAACTGATTGCCGCAGCCGAACACTCCGGGAACCGCTCGAGTTCCGGTTATCATTTCGGGGAAGAACTTCTCGGCACAACTCACCTCTCCGAAAGCAGTTCGCTCGCCTATACGCACTCCGAACAGGAAATGCGCTCGCTGCTGCAGTTCGCCGCCAATTTCGGCAAGGCTGCGCATAAGCACAAGCATTCCGGCGCTGCCGATTCTTCTGAATGGAAGCAGCGCATCGCGAATCTTCCTCCCTCGTCGCGCGCGGTCCTGCGCGAAGCCATCGCGGAGATGCACGCCGCGCAACCCTCCCAAAAATTGGACGCCGCCGCGATTCTCCATCTCGCAGAAGGCCTCGCCGTTCGTTACACGCTCGAAAGCTTCGAGCGTGGCAATCTGAAAGTGAACGTCGTGCGGCCATTGCTGGAAACCTTCGCGGTACCGCTTGCGCCGCTGCACGAAATTCTCCACGCGCGAGAACGCAAGGCATCGAAAGCTGGGCATTCGCAAGATGTTCATGCCGAGACTCCCGTGGATGCTCTCGACCGCCGCTTTTGGTCCTCCATGCCGGAATCCGAAAAGCAAACTGTTCTGCTCTCATCGGAGAGCTGGTGTGTGCCGCCAGAGTGCGTGCAGCAATCGGTCGATAATCTCTTTCGCAATCCCGACTTCGCAGTCGCCGACAAAATCCTGACGCAATATGTGAAATGTATCCGGAATTGTGAACCCCAAGCGCGAAAACAATCCGCCGTCGGACTCGCGCAGATGGCCGAACAATACGCGCGCGCATCCGGTCCGCGTTTGCGCGAAGCTGTGCGGATCCTCGGCGAACAGTTGGCCGTCGAACGCGATCCCGAAGTGCGCGATTTGCTCAATGCTGCATTCGTTCGTTTCAGCCAGGTCGCCGCCGAGCAAACTCTGTTTCCAGCGCTGCGCCAATCGTTTGACACGCTGGCGATTCTGGAGAAGTCGCAGCCAAATTCGGCGCACACTCTACGCCCGCGCATTGGGATTAAAAACCGCATCCCGGTTTTCATCGAAAAGGGATTGAAGAGCGAAATCCTGCGCACGGAACTAATCGAAGTGTTGCGCCACGTGCCCCACGCCGCCGCCGATCAACTTGCCAGCCGCCTGATGGGCGTCACGCGTTCCAGCGAACGCGAGCAAGTGGTCGCAATGGCGCATGCGTTGGGCAAGCCAGCTCAAGAATACTTGTGTCAAACGCTCGAAAATGCCCCGCCGGCAAACGGCATTCGTGTTTTAGGCCTGTTGAGCCGGCTTAATCCTGCCTGCGTGGAAGCATTGTTGCCGGGAAAAATCCAGGCCGGCCAGAGCGCGACGCATGACGAAGCTTTGCGCCAGCTTTCGATCGCTGCCGCTCTCGAGCGCGGCCGCATGTTAATGAGTATCGTCGAACGCATGGACCAAATGATTTTGCCGATGGCGCTCGATGAAATTGGAATGTGTGGCGATGCCAGCGTCGCACCCGACCTTGTGCGTCTCGCCGAAGGTAATCTCCTCAAGAACAGCACCGATTTTTTGCGCGTCAAGGCCATTGAGGCTCTCGGCCGCCTGCGTGCACCCGAGACCACGATGCACCTCATGCGATTTATCGAAGGGCGTCGCGCCTGGCGCTGGGCGTATCCCAGCGAGATGCGCCTCGCCGCAGCCCAGGCGCTCGAAAAACTCGAGCCCGAACACGCCCGGAACTTGCTCGCCGAATCTGGCCTCGATCCTCACTTGCTCAGTCTCGCGCCTCTCGACGCGCGCCGCGACCGCGACTTCATACGCTATCGCCGCTATCCGCGCATCAAGATGACTCAGCCTGTCCCCGCCGTGATCCAATCCAGGCGCGGCACCTATCAGCCTGCCGTTCAAATACTCAGTCTCGAGGGTGGATTGCTTAGCGGGGATTTTCAACTCGCTGTGGGAACGCCGGCCAATCTGCAAATCTCGTCTGGCAAACGTCCGATTCACTTGGATGTTCTGGTCAGGTTCGCGCAGCCCAATCAGGCTGGCGTAGAAATGGTCGGCATGGACCTTGAAGATCGCGGGCGCCTAAGAACTCTTCTCGTTTCCATGGCCGCCGCCGCGCCCAGACCGCAAAGCCTGCCCCTCCCCGCCTGAACAAATTTCAGCGAGAATTTACGGTTGCTGCGTGGCTTCTTTGGGCTCTTCAATCTTCTGTGTCTCGCCAACCCAGAAGAGTTGGAACTGACTGAAGTGATGGTAGTGGTGCAGGTAATGCCCCTGATACTGAAGATAGACGTCCACGTTCTCGGGCAACCACAGGGTCACCTTGTGTTTGTGAAAGGTGACCGGCTGGTAGTCGATCGCAAAATGCTCGCGTTTCAGATCTATCGTTTTCACTGGTCTCGCCAGATCCGTCTCCAGGTGAATCACATGTCCGCCGCTTCTGGAGATCCATGCACGCCCCTTCAGTGGAAGCAGCGCCGCTCCTGTCGGAGCATCAAAGCTTTGCAGGCGGCTCGTGGCGACATCTGAACGTTGCTCGAAATGGACCACCCACGCAGGCTGGTTATTCCACTCTCCAAGTCCTTCGCACTTCCAATTGAAATCGTTGCGAAAGTCCGGATGGAAAGCCAACGCAAGCACTGGAGCCGAGACGTCCTCGATCGACCCTTCCCGCACACTGGGACCTTTCAGCTGTGTTCGGAATTCCGTCACTTCAGGGAAACGCTCTCCAGAATTGTCCACCATGACCAAATAGCTGAACTCGCGTGTTTCCGGCGTCTCTAACTGCTCGTTCCTTTTAATCTCGACAGATTCGT
>DASYYQ010000011.1:0-28035 GCA_035933545.1 Candidatus Acidiferrales bacterium
ATGTCCCGACTGCGCGGCGCGGAAATTCGAGATTTCGCCTTCCACCCAGACGTCGGGAAATTCATTTTCGAGAAGGTCGCAGAGACGCAAAGTGAGTTCGCTGACGCGCCAGACGTGCTTTTCGGGCATTAAATTCAACGAAAATTGGGTGGTCATATTTCTCCCAACATCACGGCTGCGCTTATAGCTAACGGCGCAGCGCGTTGACGAGCCAAACAATCAGAGTGAGCGCGAGGCTGAGCGCAATGCACGTCACAATCGGAAAATAAAAAGATCCGTGGCGTCCATGATAGCTGACATCTCCCGGCAAACGCCCGAGGCGGAACGGGAGCTTCGCGCCTGCGACCAAAAGAGCGCCCACGGCGGCAATCACCAGGCCAAAAATCAGCAGCACCTTGCCGAGTTCGCGGACAGGCTCCATCAGCAATTCTCGCGTCCATTCTACTCAATTTGCGCGCAATTTTACTCGTGAGGAAAACTTGTCTGGCAATTATTGCCGAAAGTGAAGGAGTCGATCTCGATTCCGGGTTCCGTGGGAATCAAATCCAGAACGTGGCTGCCCATTTGCGCGTTGGCAGTCAGATAATACATTCGCGATGCGTTCGCTTCGATGTAGGAACTGCCCTGCGCGTCGATCTGCACATCCTGACCTTTATTCGCGGCCGTAAGGTTTTGTCCGTCCTGCAAAATGTAGAGGCGCTCCGGCTTGCCCGCGGCCACGTTCATGACGGCGTACGCTTGCGTGGCGTGATATTTCATTCGCATTCGCGAGGCTTTCGCATCCGGCTGCTGGGCCTTGCCCTGGAAAATCATCCCGTTTGGATCCGTTGCCCACTTGCCGGAAATGACCGCACGGCCGTCATCCACATCTTTTGGAAGTTTATAATCCGCCACGCTGCCTGGGTGATATGGATGCGGATTTTCGATGATGCCGCGCCCGTCGAACGGGCCGACGTACATTTCGTCGGTGGGCACGCCGCCGCACTGAGGCGCGTAGGTATTTTCCGCCGGCGGCAGAGTATAACTCGAGGGAAACTGCAGGCCCGGATGAGCTTCTTCGAGCAAGCGGCGAATGGCAATTTCGAAATTGTGGTCGTCGCCCTCGCCATCAATGTGAAAACGCACGTTTCCTTTGGCGTCGAGCAAGAAACGGCTCGGCCAAGCCTGGTTCGAATAGCTTTTCCAAATTTTGTACCAGTCATCGACGACGATCGGATAAGGCAGGCCGAAGCGCTCGACTGCGGCGCGGACATTGTTCACGTCGTAGGCGATTTGAAATTCGGGATCGTGGACACCGATGATTTCGAAACCGTATTTCTGATATCGGGCGTACCATTCTTTATTTTGCGGGAAAGTGCGGATGCAATTGATGCAGGTGTACTCCCAAAAATCGAGCATCACCACTTTGCCGCGAAGCTGCGCGATTGTCAGCGGAGGCGAATTGAGCCAGGTGGTGCCGGAGACTTTGAAGCCGGGCGGCGGGAAATCGGGGGCTTTCTGATTCAGCGCTTCCATGCGGCCGTCGACGGTCTGGCCGGTCAGGTTGATCTGCGCGCGCGACGCAGGCGCGGCCATCATTGTCGCTGCGACCGCAAAAACGGCGAGAAACGCCAGTTTCGCATGCAATTTTGAACGCTTTGCGACGCTCATAATCATTCGATGCCGGCGTGCAGGTTTGCGCACCCGTTGTTGCTTGCTCGCTCTTGGCCGCCTAGATCAATTCCATGCCCGAAAAAAAGTAACTCAATTCGAACTTCGCCGTATCCGGTGCGTCGGATCCGTGCGTGGCATTGTTCTGGATGCTGGTGCCGAAAATTTTGCGAATCGTGCCCGGTGCGGCTTTGGCGGGATCGGTGGCACCCATGGTTTCTCGCCAGCGCGCTATGGCGCTTTCGGACTCAAGCGCGATGACTACAACTTTTCCGGAGCTCATGAAATCCGTCAAATCCTTGAAAAACGGCCGTTCGCGATGAACGGCGTAAAATCCCTCGGCTTCGGCTTTGGTGAGGCGGAGAGATTTGATGGCCACGATTTTGAACTTCGCTTCGTGGATGTGCTTCAGAATTTCCGCGGCGAGGCCGCGGCCGACGGCGTCCGGCTTGATGATTGCCAACGTTCGTTCGATTGCCAAAGTTTCGCTCCTGTATTTTTATTTTGCGGCCGCTTTTCCGAGTACTCCCGCCATAGTGCTGCCGATGTCGGCGGGGCTTTGCACTGTGTGAATGCCGGCAGCTTGCATCGCTGCGTATTTTGTTTTCGCAGTTCCCTGACCGCCGCTGATAATCGCGCCAGCGTGTCCCATGCGCCGACCTGGAGGCGCAGTTTGTCCTGCAATGAATCCGACGACAGGCTTTTTCACGTGAGCCTTGACGTATTCCGCGGCAATTTCCTCAGCATTGCCGCCAATCTCGCCAATCATAACAATGGCGTGCGTTTCGGGATCTTCGTTGAACATTTTTATGGCGTCCAAAAAGTTGGTGCCGATGATGGGATCGCCGCCAATCCCAATGCACGTGGACTGGCCGATGCCCAGGCGCGTCAACTGGTCCACCGCTTCGTAAGTGAGAGTGCCGCTCCGGCTGACCAGGCCAACGTTTCCCTGCTTGTGAATGTGGCCGGGCATGATTCCGATTTTGCATTTGCCCGGCGAAATCAAGCCTGGGCAATTGGGGCCAATCAAGCGCGTTTTGGAATTTCGCAGCACCGACGTGACGCGCACCATGTCCAACGTGGGAATGCCTTCGGTGATGCAGACGACGAGCGGCAAATTCGAGTCAATAGCTTCAAGAACTGCATCGGCGGCAAACGGCGGCGGCACGAAAATCGCGGACGCGTTCGCACCAGTTTGCTTCACCGCTTCGGCGACGGTATTGAACACAAGCACGCCGAGATGTTTTGTCCCGCCTTTGCCGGGCGTAACGCCACCAACAACTTTGGTGCCATAAGCGATCATCTGCTCAGCGTGAAAACCGCCTTCACGGCCCGTTAGGCCCTGCACGATGACGCGCGTTTGCTCATTCACCAGAACGCTCATCGCGCGCCTCCCGCCAGCGTGACGACTTTTTCTGCGCCGTCCTTCATTCCCGCGGCGACGGTGAAGTTCAATCCGGAGTTCTGCAAAATTTCCTTCCCTTTCTCGACGTTAGTCCCTTCCATGCGCACGACGACGGGCACTTTGATTTTCAAATCGTGCGCGGCGTTGACCACGCCGGTCGCCAGCACGTCGCAGCGCAAAATCCCGCCAAAAATATTGATGAAAACGGCTTGCACGTTAGGGTCGCCAAGCAAAATCTTGAAGGCATTTTTCACTTGCTCCGCGGAAGCGCCGCCGCCGACATCGAGAAAATTCGCGGGATTGCCGCCGGCGAGTTTGATAATGTCCATCGTCGCCATTGCGAGGCCTGCGCCATTCACCATGCAGGCCACGTTGCCGTCGAGCTGGATGTAGTTCAGTTTGTACTTCGAGGCTTCGACTTCGAGGGGCGTCTCTTCATCCAAATCGCGCAGTTCGGCGATTTCCGGATGGCGCGCGAGCGCGTTGTCGTCGAAATTCATTTTTGCGTCGAGCGCGATGAGACGGCCATCGCCGGTGACGACGAGCGGATTGATTTCGACCAGAGAAGCGTCGGTGGCGAGAAAGGCGCGATAGAGCGATTGAAGAAACGGCTCGGCGACTTTCACCATTTCCGCAGGGAGTCCCAGTCCAAAACCAATGTTGCGCACCTGATAGCTTTGCAAGCCAGCCGCGGGATGAATCACTTCGCGCAAAATGGCTTCGGGATGATCCTTGGCGACTTCTTCAATTTCCATTCCGCCGGACGCGCTCGCCAAAATCACGGGCGCTTCCGCCGCGCGGTCCACCAAAATGCTGAGGTAGAGTTCGCGTTTGATGTCGAGCCCTTCTTCAATGAGCAGGCGGCGGGCCGTGCGGCCTTCGGGGCCGGTCTGCGGCGTGACTAATTTCATCCCGAGGATTTGCGCAGCGAGTGCGCCGGCTTCGTCGACGGAACGCGCGAGTTTCACTCCGCCGCCTTTGCCGCGCCCTCCGGCGTGAATTTGCGCTTTCACGACGACGACCGGCATGCCGATTTTCTGCGCCGCGGCCTTGGCGTCCTCTTTTTTGAAAATTACTTCGCCGCGCGGAATGGGCACGCCAAATTTCGCCAGGATTGCCTTGGCCTGATACTCGTGTATCTTCATTCGCCTTCCAGTAGTGCTAAAATTAGGCCTTCACAGGCGCGAAATCGTCGCGCACAAAGCTATTCAGTTTACTTCGGAATTCCAGCAGTGAGCAAGGCGCAGACTGTGGCTCCATCACGCAGGGCAGCGACGAAGAGAAAACGTTCAAAGAATGGCGGCGAGCGCGCGGAGAGCAGAGCTGCGCAGGAAACGTGGCGTCCGCGGCCGGCCGGCGTGGAACTTTATTTCGAGGATCTAGAGCGCGCCCGCGACTTTTACCGCGATTGTCTTGGCCTGGCGCTCACGAGTGAAGAGGCGGGGCATCACGCACAGTTCAATGGCGGCGACTATTTCATTTGCCTCGAACGCAAGGGCGCGGAGAATTACCCATCGGCGGATAAAGCAGTACTTTTTCTCGAAGTCGTGGATCTAAATCGCGCAATCGCCCGCATCGGGCCCGCGCGCATTCTCCATCACGAACCGAACCTGGTGGGACGTCCTGCGTGGGCTGTGTTGCACGACCCGGAAGGACATAATATTTTGCTGCTCGAGAAGAAGGCGCGGCCTCGCCGATGATTACCGACGCCCTGAAAAAAATTGTTGGCGGGGAGAACCTTTCGCGCGCCGAGGCCGACGCTGCGATGGAGCAAATCCTCTCCGGCGGCGCGAATGACGCGCTCATTGCCGCGCTGCTCATCGCACTGCGCATGAAGGGCGAGACGGTTGACGAACTGGTCGGCTTCGCCACGGCGATGCGCCGGCATGCGACGCCGATTTTTCAGCCGGGCCATTCGCACGCTGACGAAATGCTGGTGGACACTTGCGGCACCGGCGGCGATGGCCGTAACACATTCAACGTTTCGACGGCAGCGGCGTTCGTGGTTGCGGGCGCAGGCGTGCGCGTGGCGAAGCACGGGAATCGCGCGGCAACTTCGCACTGCGGCTCGGCCGATGTTCTCGAGCAGCTCGGCGTCTCGCTCGAGCAGCCACCTGCGCGTGTGCGGCAGGCCATCGAAGAAATCGGCATCGGCTTCCTTTTTGCGCCGGCGATTCACACGTCCATGCGCCATGCCATGCCCGCGCGGCGCGCTCTCGGCGTGCGCACCGTTTTTAACCTTCTCGGCCCGCTCACGAATCCCGCAGGGGCCGCTGCGCAAGTCGTCGGCGTTTCCGCGCCGCATCTCACAGAGCTACTGGCCCGCGCGCTCGCGGAACTGGGAGTCCGCCGCGCGTTCGTTGTGCATGGCGCGGACGGACTCGATGAAATTTCGCTGAGCGCCGAAACGCATGTGGCGGAACTTAATTCCGGCAGCATTCGCACGTACAAAGTTGCGCCCGAGGATTTTGGGCTGCGGCGCGCGCCCGCGGAAGCGCTCGCAGGCGGCGACGCCAAGCACAATGCCGAAATCATTCACAAAATTCTTGGCCGCTCGCTGCTGTACCGGGAGCACACGCCGCATCGCGACATTGTACTGGCCAACGCGTCGGCCGCGCTGTTGGCCGCTGGCCGCGCAGGAAGCTTCAGAGATGGAGTGCGGTTCGCCGCGGAATCGATCGACTCCGGCGCCGCGCGCGAAAAGCTGGATTCCTTGGTTCGTTTTACTCAGGCGACAGGCCTTCCTACTTCTGCATGAACTTTGCCCGCGAAAAACTCGACCCCCTCGTCCGTTTCACGCAGGCAAATACGCTGCCCGCATCGCCCTAGCCTTGCTCGCGGAGGCTGCGGACCGCCCAGGCAAAACTTGCGAGCGCGAACAGCACAAACGCGATTCCCTCGAGCGCCAGCACGCGCGGAACGCCAAGGCCGATCGAGCCGTAGCGCAGCACATCCACCTGCCAGGTGATGGGATTCACAAACGCTGCGACGCGAAACCATTTCGGCAGCGGAGCAAGCGGATAAAACATGGAACTGGCGAAAAGCAAAACGAAATAGGAGATGTTCACGACGCTATTGAACAAGTCGTTGCGGCGGATCTTCAGCGCGAAGGTCGCGTAGAAAAAGAACCAGCCCGCCGTGCCGCCGATTACGCCCGCGGCCAAAACGGGAAGAGCGCTCCAGTGCAAATGAATTTTGAGCAGCAGGCAGCCCGCCGCGACGGTAATCACCGCCTGCACGATGCCAATGCAAATGTTGAACAGTACTTTTCCGAGAAGATATTCGGAGCGGCGCATGGGATAGGTGAGCATCTCGAAAAAAATTCCGTTGTCGCGGTCGAGAAAGAACGACCACGAGCTCGTGGTGGCGATGCCGAGGCTGGCCATGCCCAGCACTCCGGCGAGGAAAAATGAGTTGTAGTCCATTCCCGGGCTGAGCGCGCGTACCCCAAGCGCCGCGTTCACGCCGATGCCGAAGACCAGCAAGTACAGCAGCGGATAGAACAGATCGAAAAAGAGAAATGTGGTGTTGGTCGCGCGAATTTTGCTCTCGCGATAAACAATCGCCGTTAGCGAACTCATTTTCTACGCCTCCTTCGTCACATCTTTGCGTCGGGCTCTTGTGTCAGTTCGACGAAAATGTCTTCCAAGCTCGCGCCGCTCACTTCCACCCGCAGCACGTGTCCCTGTTTCGACAATTCATGAACGATGTCCAGCACCTTGGCCTCTTCGACTTTCAACGAAACTTCGATGGTATTGGCATCCACGTGCCAGCGCAGCGGCTCGAGAGCGGCGACATGTTGCGAAATGGCCGGCGGAAGTTCGGCGAAAGTCAGCGAAATTTCGTAGACGCCGGCGGAGAGCAGCTTGAGCGCGTTCAAATCGCCGCGCGCCACTTGCTTGCCGCGATTCATAATCAGAATGTCGTCGCACAATTCTTCCGCCTCACTCAGAATCTGAGTGGTCAGCACGATGGTGCGGCCCTTTGCGGATTCCTCCCGCAAATAGCCCATCACCGCGCGCTTGAGAATTGGGTCCATGCCGGTGGAAAATTCGTCGAGGAAAATCACCGGCGTATCCACCATGAAAACCTTGGCGACCTGCACGCGCCGGCGCGAACCGCCGCTCAAGTCCTGCACTTTTTGCTCGGCGTGTTTGTGAATCTGAAATTTGTCCATGACGATTGAGGCGCGGCGGCGAGCTTCACGCGAATCAATGCCGTGAAAACGCGCGAAGGTGAGCAGATTATCGCGCACGTTCAAAAGCAATTCCGCGGCGGTCTCCTGCAGCACCATGGAAATGCGCCGCCGGACTTCAAGAGGCTTGGCGACTACGTCGAATCCTTCCATGCGCGCGGCACCGCTTGTTGGGCGGAGCAACGTGGTCAGCACCTTCAGCAATGTGGTTTTTCCGGCGCCGTTGGGACCAAGCAAACCGAAAATTTCTCCGCGCGGCACGGAAAAACTGATTCCGTCCACCGCGCGCACCTCGGTCTGTGCGGCGCGCGCTTTTCGTCCTCGCCGCTCGTAAACTTTCACCAGGTTTTCAACTTCCAAAGCAAACTCGCTCATGTGCGAATTCTCCGCGAATACTGCGCCAGACTCTTGTGTTGCTCTGGCGCAAAAGAAGCCGAAAATAATTTCGAAACGGGTGCGTTACAAAATGGAAATGCAGAATCGAGCGCCACCGCGCCAGAAATGCGAGCGCGTCGCGCTCGAAATCAGAGGAGAATTTGGATGATCTTCATCGGGCTTCCCGCCCTTTCGTGACTGCGTGCGCGAATAATCTACCGATGGGGCGGCGCAAAGTCAATGATCAAGCGCGGCAGGTTGTGAAGAGAATCGCGGCGCTAGCGACAGTAAAACGCATATAATCGGCGCGCGTAAAAAGGAGCGACAGCGATGAAGCGAAATGGGATTCTTTTGGCTGCCCTTGCGGCGACATTTGCGTGCTCGACCGTCGTTTGCGGCGGTGTTGTGCTTGTTGCCGCTGCGAGAACGCAGGAAAGCGCTGACGCACAGCGCGTGGTAGCGGCGGTGCAGGCATATCGGAGGGCGCATGAAGTGGAAATTATGCACGGATTCGTGAAGCTGCTGTCCATTCCCGATGTGGCGTCGGACGCGGTGAACATTCAGAAGAATGCGGAACTGGTCGAGCGGATGCTCGAGGCGCGCGGCTTTCGCGTGCAGATGCTGCCCACTGCCCAAGGCCGCGGGCCGGTGATTTTTGGCGAATTGGACGCGCCCGGGGCGAAGCACACCATCATTTTTTATTCGCACTATGACGGCCAGCCAGTGAACCCCGCGAATTGGACAGGCACCAAGCCGTTTGTGCCGGCGCTGCGCACTGATTCGATTGACGCGGGCGGAAAGCTGATTCCCTTCCCCGAGCAGGAAGGAAGTTACAAAGATGACTGGCGGATTTACGCGCGCGCGAGCGGCGATGACAAAGCTCCGATTATCGCGCTGCTGACTGCGGTCGACGCGCTGCGAGCCAAGAAGATTCCCATGACGGTGAATTTGAAGGTGGTTTACGAAGGCGAGGAGGAGGACAGTTCGCCGCACCTCGAACAGACGATTGACGCGCACAAGAATCTCTTTGGCGGCGACGTGATTATCACCGCGGACGGGCCTGTGGACCAGAGCGGACGGCCGCTGATTTTTTTTGGGAACCGCGGAGTAATTTCGGTGCGGCTCGAAGTTTTTGGGCCGTTGCACCCGCTCCATAGCGGACATTACGGGAACTGGGCGCCGAATCCGGCGATGCGGCTGGCGCAGCTGCTGGCGAGCATGAAAGATGCCGAAGGGCGCGTGACGATTGCGAATTTTTATGACGGCATCGCGGCGTTTGGCCCAGTGGAGCAAAAAGCGATTGCGGAAGCGCCGGATAATGATGCTCGGCTGCTACGGACGTTTGGACTCGCACAGGCTGATGGCGGCGGCAAGAAGCTGCTTGAGCTGCTCAATGAGCCTTCACTGAATATTGACGGCCTGGAAAGCGGATGGACCGGCGCGCAAGCGAAAACCATTATTCCGGACGAAGCAACCGCTTCTCTGGACATGCGCCTGGTGAAAAACGTCAGCCCCGAGGAGGCATTCAACAGGCTCGTAGCGCACATTCGCAGAGAGGGATATTACGTGATGGATCGCACGCCGACGATGAGCGAACGGCTGAACTATTCACGCATCGCGGAAGTGACGCATGACCACGGCTATCCGGCGGTGCGGACGCGGATGGATTTGCCGATTGCGGCGGCGCTGGAGCGCGCGGTGGACGAGGGCGCGGGCGAGCCGGCGGTGAAAATTCCTATGCTAGGCGGAAGCACGCCAATGTACATTTTCGCTGACCTGGGATTGCCCGTTGTGGGAGTGCCCATTGCGAATTTCGACGACAACCAGCACAGCGCTAACGAGAATTTGCGAATTGGCAATTTGTGGAGAGGCATGGAGATTTTTGCAAGCATCCTCGCAAATTTGGAGCAGAAATGAATAGCGCCCGCGATAAGAAGCTTTCCCCCAAGGATGCGCTTATCGATGGCGCGCGAATTCTCGGAGGACTGCTCTTCAAGAAGGGATTCGAAGTCCGGTTTCGCGGAGCGGGAAAGAGTTCAGGTGGAGATTTTGCATGGGGGGAATTCTTTCGCGCCGACCGGCGGCTTGAGCTTCATTTCCGAGCGAGCTTGGGCCTTGTTCGGTACCACGTGGGTGACCAGAGCGCTTCTCACGAATTCTACATGCGAGAGCTCGGAGTTTTGGACCAGTGTCGATATCCGACGTTTTCGAACGACCCGATGAGCGCGTTCGAAGGGCTGTTACATGATCTGGGTTTCGCGGATGACTTCCTAGATGGCTCCGCAGAGAAGTTGCGAGAGGCCGCGGCGAAAGAAGAAGTCGTCGAGAGCGATCGCCAAGAGGATGCCATGGCAGGCAATGTCGGAGACAAACGGAGGATCGAACAGCTACACAAATGTTTTCATGATAAAGAATATCGTGAAGTCGTCAACCTGGCTCGCGCACTGAAGTATCCGAATCGTTTGAGCGAGTCTGAACGAAAGATGGTCGAGATAGCGCAAACACGAGCTGGAGCTAACGCAGCAGGAAAGTAGTTCAGGCCAGATGACCCAGCTGGGGTGGGTCAACCTGGCCTGAAAGGCGCTCCCTGGGGAGAGCTATAGAGCTTGAATCAATG
The DNA here is from genome assembly GCA_035933545.1 of Candidatus Acidiferrales bacterium. GTDB lineage: Bacteria > Acidobacteriota > Terriglobia > Acidiferrales > UBA7541 > DAHUXN01. The sequence continues at coordinate 10,243 of DASYYQ010000011.1, forward strand.
CGGGCGTCCGCCACCGGGATGTCCGCCGCCGCGCGATCCACCGCCACGTGATCCGCCGCCACCGCCTCGGCTGCCGCCACCGCCGCGCGGTCCCCCGCCGCCGAAGGATGGGCGACCACCTCCACCGCCGAAGGATGGCCGACCACCTCCGCCGCCAAACGAAGGCCGACCACCTCCGCCAAAGGAGGGACGAGAGTAGTTGCCGCGCGGGGCACTATAGGCTCCGCCGCCATATCCGCGATAGGATCTGCTGGGCGGCGGATTATATGACCTGCCACCACCGCCAAATGAGCGGGGAGAATAGTTGGGCCGACCATAGTTGCCGCTAGGTCTGCCGTAATTGCCGCCGTAGCCTTCGCGTGACCCATAAGCGCGCGGCTGTGCGATGGGCTGACGCATGTTCAGTTGCGGACGCGAAACGTTGCCTCGGCCATTATTCGGCGCGGGGCGGAAATTGTTCCAGCCTGGGCGCGGAGAATTGCCGCCACGGCTGGCTGGGCTGGAGTTTGGAGTGAAACGATTCCATGTGGCGCCGCCCGGGCCGGTTTGCCGAGCGCCACGCGGTTGCTGAATGCCACGATTCTGGGAGGTCGACGGACCTTGCGGGCGGGCATTCCCGTTGTTGGTGAAGCTATGCCAGCCGGGGCGAGGACTGCTCTGCGGCCGCGATTGGAAATTGCGAGCCGGAGTCTGATTGCCACTCGGCTGGGACTGGAAATTCCGCACCGGAGCCTGGTTGCCGCCACGGCTCGCCGGGCTGGAGTTGGGAGTGAACCGGTTCCAGGTAGCGCTGCCCGGGCCAGTTTGTCGATTGCCGCGAGGCTGTTGAATAGAACGGTTCTGGAAATTCCGCGCTGGAGCCTGATTGCCGCCTGCGTTGCCACGGGGCTGCTGGATCCCACGGTTTTGGAAATTGCCTTGGCCTTGCACGCGAGCGTTCCCGTTTGCGTTGCCGCCGAAGCTATGCCAGCCGGGGCGAGTTTGACCGCCGACCTGAGCATTGCCTCGCGTTGCAACGCCGGGACGAGGAGTTGCGTTCCCGAAGCCGCGCTGGCCGTTCACGGGCCCTTTGGCGCGTCCATTTGCTGAACCGGCGAAGCGGCCATTGGCTGCGGCTGCGCCGCCAAAACGCCCATTTGCGCCCATCTGCGCACGAGAATTCTGCACGATGCGCTGCTGCTGCGCCACTTGCTGATTGAATGAGCGCGGCGTGTACTGTGGACGGCTCTGCGAGAAGAAGTGCTGATTATTCGCTTGGGCCGTGCGCGCGATGGCCGGAGAAACGCGACTTTGCACGCGTCCCAGGCTCTGCCGGTCCGGAACCACAGGCAGCCTGCCGGTCATGAAACTGGCCTGGCGGAATTGCTGCGTTCCGATGCCGCGCTGGAATCGGGCGTCGCCGCGGCCGAATTGGTCGCCACGGACGGAAGAGACGCCTTCGCGGATGCGCGCGTCGTTAGCGAAACGACCGATATTAGAGTAGCCGTTGCGTCCTCGGTAGAGCGGGTCCATGCGGCGGCCCCAGTTGCGGTCGCCGACGCCACGGCCAAAGCCACCCCGACCGTAACCGCCGCGACCCCATCTGTCACGGTCGCCGAAATTGATGAAAGTCACATTGCTGACGCCATAGCCCCACCATGGTGTATAGAAGTCCCCTGGGCCGCAGGGCAGCCATCCCACATTGCCGAATCCGAAACCGAAGCTGACGCCGCCGCCCCACCCAAAGAAAGAGACGTAGGCGGGAGACCAAATCGGATCATAGCCCCAGCCGCCATAGACTCCGATGGGACCCGGCCACCATGCCCAGTTGCCGCCATAAACGAACCAGCGACCGTAGTGATAAGGCGCCCAGCCCCACGGCTCATAGGAAACCCAAGTCCAGCCGTAATACGGTTCCCATTCCCAAGTGCCGTCGCGGTAAGGCGCCCAGCCGGAATTTTGGTCAGGAACCCATACCTGACCGTAATCGGGGACGTATTCCCAGTGGCCATAGGCATCGAGGTCCTCAGAGCCGGTGTAATAGCGATCGTCGTGCTTCCAGCTTTGCGCATCTTCGATGGCGCGGTCACGGCTTTGATTCCACTGATCGAAATCGTCGGGAGCAGAAGCATCGGCGGTTTGGTACTGCGGGCTATCTGTTCCTTGAATGGTGATCAGCTGGCCAGCGTCCACGCGAGTGCTGCCCTGGGGCTCGGAAACTTCCGCCTGGCCGCTGCGGACGGTCACTTCAGTCTGAGAATCGCTGTCAATTTGGATGCGATATTCGCCGCTACGAAGAGGATGAACGGCGGAATTGGGCGTGTCGATTTCAGCGTCGGCCCGGCTGTTGGGAAAAACGCCATAGCTTACAAGTCCCTGACCAACTTGCAGTTGGATGTGGTCGGCAGTCAGGTCAGTGATTTTTACGGTGGAATTCTGGTCAAGGCGAACGACGTTGGCATAGTCGAGCTGGACTTCGGCGCGGGAATTGTCTCCCGTAGAAATGCGGTCGCCGGACTCCAGAGGCGTGTTCACCGTGGCTGCGATCCAGTCCCCGGAATCGCCGCGCTGAATGGACACGTTGCCGCGGATTACGCTGACACGGCCGACGGACGGCTGGACTTGCGACGAATCGCCGTTGTCGCCCGTGTTTACGCTAGCCTGCGCCTGAATGTCTGCGCCGCCTTGGTCCTGTGCGCGCAACGTTGGGCCGACCATCGGGCTACACAGCGCTAGCGCGAAAAGAGTGGCTACCGCAAACGCTAAGTGTTTTCTCATTGCCTTACCTCCCGCCTGACTTGGCTGGGGCCTAAAAATTCCAATGGTTAGGTAGCACGACGCTTGCCAAGTAATCGAACAGCTAGATTACTCCAATAAACTAAGTATTTTGTTATTGTTATATGACAAAGCGGAATGCCTTTGGAGGCAGAGAAGCCCGGCATAATCGGTGGTTTTCAAGCGACGGTGGTGGATTTCAACCATACGGGGACCGAATGGAAAAAATACGCATGCGTATGTTTTTTGATGGCTCGGCAAAAGCCAGTGGCGGGCTAATTCGTGACGTTCCAGACGTACAAAAACGTGTCGTCAGAAGCGGTAGCGACGTGGCGTCCAGCCTTGCGCGTGGCGCGATTCAGGGCTGAGCGGATTTTTTCCTTGCTGTCGGGCAGATCGGCCAACGGGACCTTAATCGCAGACCCATCCGCGAGATGATCGAGATCCTTGATAACCACCGAGATGAACGACTTGTGTTTGCCGTTGCGTCCCTGGGGGACATCGGTCTGCACCATGGTCTTGAAATGCATGGGAAGAGGTTTCTTGGCGTCACGGCTCATTGAAGGCTCCTTCACTCAACAAGCTAAATTAACATTAACGAGACACTAACGTATCGTCACGTCTCGAGATTGTCAAGAAAAAAATAGTCAATCGCGAACCTTGAGGATACCGCGACTGCGGGGAGAAAAAGGCTAAAGCATTGCACGCGGAGCGCAGATGGACTCACGACCGCTGGCTTAAAGATATAACCCGTATGAACGGAGAGCTGCTACTGTTTAGCTGCATGTGAAAGGAATCGAAAATGAAAAAGCACAAGACGCACTTTGAAGAAATACCCGTTGCTGTAGTGCAAAAATTGGTCAGCCAGGAAATCGAAGACGCGGAACCGGAAGCCAGAATTCAGGAAGAACCAAACAGAGTTTTGGGAAAAGCGAAGCAATGATTGCTCAATACGATGTTTTCATGAAGGAGCCCGCCGGCTACGTCATGTGGCAAGGCAGCGCCGAAACTATGGAAAAAGCCCAGGAAATGATCGATAAGCTGGGTGAGAAGTCACCAAATAGCGAGTACATCATCTTCAACCTGCGAACGGGAAACCGAGTGACCGTGCAATCCCGCAATCATATTGAAAGTCGAGACCGAGAGGCCCATGCAAAGGGCGACGCGGCTTGAGGCGCGCGCATAGCTCTGAGCCAAAGCCTGGCCGAATAATCGAGTGTTCTCACCAGCCATAATACTGCCTGACAATCCTGCCCCAAGATCGGCATCGCAGAAGGGCCATCCTTACAATGGCCGATGTCGCGCGTTTTGTTCGACTGCAAGTCCGCCGCAACCGCTGCCCTGACGATTAATTTCCGCTTCCGGGAGCGTCCGGGGAATCGGGAAGGCCCATCTGGGAGAGGCGATAACGGAGGGCGTTGCGGGAGAGGCCCAGGGCGCGCGCGGCCTGGCTTTTATTACCATTTGCGCGACGCAGGGCCTCGCGAATGATTTGCTGCTCCCACTGATCGAGGGTCACTCCCTCAGGAAGAACGAGAGCGGCTGTCGCGGAAGGCGCGGCCGTATCGAGGTGAATATCCGCGGGAGTGAGCACGGGGCCAGCGGCGAACGTGATCGCGCGTTCGAGGACGTTTTCAAGTTCGCGGACATTTCCGGGCCAGTGGAATTGCATGAGAAGTTTGAGAGCTTCAGCGGAAACGCCGGTGATTTTTTTGCTGGAGGATTGAGCAAAGCGTTCGAGAAAAAAATTGACGAGGGATGGAATGTCCTCTTTGTGTTCACGCAGAGGCGGGATATCGATGGCGACGACGTTGAGACGATAATAGAGATCCTGGCGAAAAGTGCCCTCTTCGAGCGCGGCGCGAAGATCGCGATTGGTGGCGGCAATCAGACGAACATCAACTTTCAGAGTTTTGGTGCCACCGAGGCGCTCGAATTCGCGTTCCTGGATGACGCGCAGCAACTTGACCTGAATGGCGGGCGGAATATCGCCGATTTCATCGAGGAAAAGCGTGCCTTTGTCGGCTAGCTCGAATTTTCCCGGCTTGGCGGAAACCGCACCGGAGAATGCGCCTTTCTCGTAGCCGAAGAGTTCGCTCTCGAGAAGATTCTCGGGAATGGCGGTGCTGTTGATTTTCAAAAACGGACCGGAGGAGCGACTGGAATGCTCGTGAATGGCGCGCGCGATCAGGTCCTTGCCGACGCCGCTTTCGCCGCCTAGGAGCACCGTGGAATTCGTAGGCGCGACGCGCTCGACGAGGGCCAGAACATTCTGCATTTTTTCGCTTTTGGCGATGACGCTGGCGTATTCGTAGCGGCGGCCGAGGGCTTCGCGAAGCGAGCGATTTTCTTCGCGCAGACTGTGGGCGTCGAGTTCTTTGCGGATGACAAGAATCATTTCGGCGAGGGAGAAAGGCTTCAGAACGTAATCGCTGGCGCCGTGCTTCATAGCTTCGACGGCAGCTTCGACGGAACCGTAGGCAGTCATGACGACAACGGGGATCGCGGCGTTGGAGCGCTTGATGGCCTGCAGAAATTCGAGACCGTTCATCCCCGGGAGCTTGAAGTCCGTGACAACCAGGTCGATTTCTTCGGTGCTGAGAATTTTCAGGCCGGCCTCGGCGTCGCCGGCGGCATGAGTGGTGAATCCGTGATCGGCGAGATTCATCTCGAGCAGGCGGCGCATTTTAGGTTCGTCTTCGACGATCAAAATGGAAGGCATAAGTTCATGTACCAGCTTACTTCCTTTTGGGAACCTCGTTCACTGCCAAACCGTCAGCAGCGGGAAGGAAAACGCGAAAGCGCGCTCCTTCGCCGACGCGCGAGATGAGCTGAATCGTGCCGCCATGATCATCAACGATTTTGGCGACAATCGAAAGTCCCAGGCCGACCCCTGTTTTTTTGGAACTGACGAAGGGATTGAAAATTTGTTCGCGAAAATCTTCGGGAATGCCCGGGCCGCTGTCGGCGATTTCGGCGGCGATGCCGGAAAGGCCGTTATTGGAAGCGGGCGCGACGGCAATGGATATTTTTGCGGGCCGCAGTTCCGCCCGGTTTAGCGGAGGTTGGACTGGCGGCAAGATTGGGGCGCCAGCCGCACTCGTCGCGGCACCAGGATTGGAATTGTCACTGGCGTTTGCCGCGCCCATGGCTTCATAGGCGTTGAGAATCAGATTCACGAAAATCTGTTCGCACAGCTGCTCATCGGCGATAAGCGGCGGCAAGTTTTCAGCGAAATGGCGTTCGATGGAGACATTCATCTGCGGATAACGATGCTGAGCAATTTCGACGGCGCGATTAATGATGGAGTGAATGTCCGCGGGCTTCAGTTCGAGACGAGACGGACGAGCGAAATCGAGGAAGCGAGAAACCAAAGCGTTGAGGCGATTGACTTCGGCAGAAATGTAGCCGGAAAGCTCGGAGGCGGCGGGCTGGGAGGCGCCGAGTTTTTGCTGGAGCATTTCGGCGGAGCCTTTGATAATGCCGAGAGGATTGCGAATTTCATGAGCCAGGCCGGCAGAAAGCTGTCCGAGGGCGGCGAGACGTTCGGAGCGGCGGACTTCGGCCTGAGCGTGCTGGAGCTTGCGATTGGATTCAGCGAGAGTTTCAGAAAGAGTCTGATAGCGGGCCATCTGGCGACGAATTTCGATGGCGAAACGATTGATGAGAATGGCCGCCGAAAACAAAAAGAGGATGCGGATTCCCAGGATGCCGTAACCACTGGGAGGGATTTCGTAATCTTCGATAACGACTGCGGGGATCAGATACGAACAATATGCGAGCGAGGCCAGCGCCGTCCAACCGAGAGCTCCGAGTGGGCCGAAGTAAACGGCGGCGGTGACCACGGGCAGAAAATAAATTGGCCAGTAGTTGCTGTTGATGCCGACGGTGCCGGTGTGTCCAAGAAGCAGGGTGGCGAGAAGAATCTTAATCAATACGCTGTAAGCGCGGCCACGATCTGGGTGCCAAACGATAAGGCGGGATTCGAAAAGTTGGAAAAGTCCGATGGCCAGCAGAGTAAGCTGCTTATGAATTTCGGTGAGGGGCGGGAGCACGGCGAGTCCGAGAAGGAAAATAAGGCCGACGAAGTCAATCCAGCGAAATTTTTGGCGCGGCACGTATTCAGCGAGAGTGGGCATGGCGCGAATAGTTCCTGCTGAATGTAGCACGATTTCGGCGGAGCTTCGATGCGGCTCTGGCGACGCGCAGCGTTTGCGATAATTATCTCAAGGATGGCACACAGGTTATCTCAGTGCGCCCAGGACAAAAAGTTAACTTTAGCGCCGGAAGGTCATTTCAACGACGACAGTTCTTAAGAATCGAGGCGGTGATGCTCGGCGGCAAGGCTTCCGCTCATCGCGCCATCCTCAGAGGCCGCTCCCGGCGCGCCACTCTGCGGGTTGAAAAAAAAGCGCGAGGCAGACTTCAGAAAGCGATCCTGCCTCAGGCTCAAAAGTTCGCGCGCGGTAAATTCGGCCTTTGCCGGCTTTTCGAGCTTCGACACTCTCGGGAATCTCTCATGCAGCAGCCGCTCGGTCGCCTGCACCAGCGGCTCCGCATGGAATCGCCTTTGCATCGGCGCGTCGTGCAGCACATTGGTCATCGCCAGCAAACTCATACCCTGATGGTGGGCCATCCAGCAGGCCACAATTTCGAATTGTTTCCCCTCGGGCAGGCGCGAAGCCGTAAAATCGATGGCCTCATAAAATCCATAAACGCCCAGGCACCCCATTTGCTCCATCTGCCGCAGATTTTTAGCCGCGCCCGCTCCGTCCACCATGAGTCCGAGGAAAGTCGAATACGGCGAGATCACCAATTCCTGCGAACCGGGCGCGCTCAGCGCCAGTCCCGGCACTCCAAATGCATGATAACGATAGAAACCATCCGGATTTTTGTCGCTGCACGAACTTTCCGAAATTCCCCACGGCACTCGCGTTTTCCGCGTGAATTTCTGCTGCGCGCGCACAGCCCCCCGCGCGCTTCGCTCCGGCATGGTGTTCGAATAGCTTTTCATCCACAGCGCCGGCAACAAATACTCAAACATTGTCCCTGTCCACGAGAGCACCACCGGAATGTTCTTGAATGAAGCATACGGCCGCCGCAGCCGGAACCAGCTTTCTTGCGGAATTTCTCCCTTGGCCACCGCCGCGAAAGCCGCCGTGCGCGCTTCTGAGGCGAACAAATCATAGTGATAATTCATCAGGCAGCCATGTTCCACATCATAGCCGATCGACAGCAGCCGCTTCGGCGAATCGTACAAAAACGAAAACTCCATTTCCTTCACGAGGACGTCCGCGGCCGCCGCAATCTTCTCCAGTCGCGATGCTGTTTTTCTGCACATGCCAACCGATGAGAAAAGCCTCGCGCGCACCGATTCCGCCATCTCCCGCGTGTCGTTATCTAGAGCGCCACGGCTCAGGAAATCGTCAAGTTGGCTGACCAGATGCACGTTCGCCGCCGCAGCCGACGCGAGCGTCAGACGTTTTAGCGACAGGTTGTCGCTCGGAATCTCGAAAGCTCGCAGGTACTTCGCAAACTCCGGCAAGAGCCACGGCGCAAATTCCTGAACCATTTTCGAGAGCTGGCTCAATCGCACCGTCAGTTCGTGCGCCCACCATTTGCCTTCGTCGGCAATCTCGGCCTGCGACAGTTCTCTCTCGAGTATCGCCGCATCCACTTCGAGCCCGCGCAAAACGTCTAGCCATATCACGTCGTTGCCCGGCTTGGCTTGAACTCGCGACTTCATTTCCCGGATACGCACCGCAATTCGGTCACTGGCGCGAACCTTAGGGAGAAACTCGGCGACGACATCGAGATGATCTTCCAGTCCGCTCCAAAGCTGTTCGCGGAACAAAGGATTGCCCATCGCTTCCAGGCACCCCTGCTTCAGCGTCCACAGGCTGCAAACAAAATTCCCGTTATCCACGGTCGAAATGAACCGCGGGCTCAACGGCTCGAGCGTTTGCGTGTGATACCAATTGTACAAATGGCCGCGAAACTTCGGCATTCGCTGAATCGTGTCGAAGGTCTTCTGCGTCGCGCTGACAAGCTCTGGCAAGCTCATGAAGCCGAAGTCATACGCCGCCAGACGGGCGTTCAGCAAAAATCCCAAGTTTGTGGTGGAGATCTGATGCGCGATGTACGGCGTCGTTTGCTGAACGATGTCCGGTATCAGCCAATTTTCTTGCTCATCACTATATTGCCGGAAAAAACGCCAGGTGCGCAGCGCCGCGCGCCGCAGCAGAACTTGATCCGCTGCGCCGAGCGCCAGCCCCGAATGGTAAGGCCTGCTCAGCCACTTGCAAATCGTTTTTGACAGCGCCCAGAGCGTCAGGAACGGCAGTGCCACCGAGAAAGATTCCGGGCGAAACGCGATTATGGCGACTGCCAGGCCAAACGAAAGCAAAGGCATCCAGTCCAGATAGGTTTCCACCGGCGATTTCTTGCGATTGGCCGCAATTTCAGCTTCAGCCGCCGTTTCCCATTCGAGCAACCGCCGGTGCGTTAGAGTGATGCGAATCAACGTTCGCACCACCGCATCCATAGTCACAAATCCCTGGTGGCACAAAAAGGTGATACGGAAAAACAGTCGCTCGTTCGCGATCAAGAAGTCCGCGCCCAGGTTTTTCCAAAAGGCCAGCGTGAATCGCGCCGCGCCCGCCCTGGCGATCGAAACCAGGAATTGAAAATATGTGGGAAAGGCGAGTAGCAACACTGCCGCGACCGTCCAATAGGCCGCATCCTTTGGGAAAAATAGCCAGATGCTCAGCAAGAGAACGAAGGTGGCAAACTCACTCACGCTGCGGCGCAAATTATCGATAATTTTCCATCGTGAAACCAGGTTCAGCGGATTGCGAACAATTTTGCCGAAATAATCGGGAACGCGCGGAAGCAGCCAGAAAATGATCTGCCAGTCTCCGCGAACCCAGCGATGTTTTCGCCGGCTGTAGGCGCTGAAATGCGACGGGTAGTCGTCGACAATCTCCACGTCGGAAAGCAACCCCGCTCGCGCGTACAATCCTTCAATCAGGTCGTGACTTAGCAGCGCATTGCAGGGGAAGCGATGCTCGAGCGTTTGCTGGAACACTTCCACTTCATAGATTCCCTTTCCTGTGAAGATGCCCTCGCCGAAAAGATCCTGATAAACGTCAGAGACTGCCCGCGCGTAAATATCGAATCCCGTATCCCCGGAAAAAATCGAGGCCAACCGCGAACGCGCCGCCGAGCTGATGCTGATTTCCACTCGCGGCTGCAGAATCCCATAGCCCTCGATCACCTTGTTCGTCGCCGGATCAACCACTGCGCGATTCAGCGGATGCGCCATCGCTCCAACCAACTTACGCGCGCTGTCGCGCGGCAACTGCGTATCCAGATCCAAGGTGATTACATATTTGACCTTTGGCAGTAACGACAGGTCGCCCGTTTTCAGCGCAAAACTATCGTGCTGGCCCAACAACAAACGGTTGAAATCCAGCAGCTTCCCGCGCTTCCTCTCCCATCCCATCCAGATTTTTTCCACCGCGTTGTAAGTGCGATCGCGATGAAAATGAAAGAATGAGCCCTGCCGTTGCCCTGCGTATTTCCGATTCAGTTTCTCAATCAGCGCCGAGCATAGAGTGCCCAATTGATCCTTCTGATCAAATTGCTTCACCGAATCCGGCGGATCCGTCAGCAGAGCAAAATGCAAGTTTGCATCGCGATTCGCCAGATAACGCACTTCCAGATCGTTCACCGCCTTGTGCGTCTGCTCTTCATTGATCAGCAAAGTGGGAACGACAACCACCGTGGCGTACTCTTCCGGAATTCCTCGCGAGAAATCCATCTTCGGCAGCACGCGCGGCGGGACCATCTGCGTCGCCAGAATATTCATGGTGGCCACAGCACATTCCACCGCGGGAAGCACAAAGAGGAGCAATTCGATAAAGCTGGGCAACCTGCCATGAGCCACCGCCAAAATTACAGCAATCACCCCGATGGTCACGAGTTCGATTGACGCCAGGTAAATCACATCAGCGGACCGCAACAACGCTGCCCTAAAACGATTTGTCCATGACCCCTTGTACTGAATCTCTTCGCTGAGCGCCTTTCCGCCATCGCTGAGCAAATAAAATCCGACGTGGGTTCTGCGCTCGGCGCCTCTTTTCGTCGGCGCTACGGCGGGTGCACTGGCAAGGGCAATCGCTTTCGCCGCAATTTCTCTCTCGGTTAGAGGGCTTTTCGCAGCAAATTCGGCCACTGTGTTGCAATATTCCTGGCGGGTTTCGAAATCCATCCGCTCATATGCCTTCGCCGGATCGTCGCGCAGGATTCTGTCGATATCGCTAACCGCGCTCAGAATCTGCTCCGGCTGGATCTCTGCAATCCGACCCAGGCTCCCCACGGCCGTCGCCATAAACGCGCCTTCTCTGGACTCCGCAGCTTTCCGGAACGCTTCATCGCTCATTTCCAGACGGTCCAGCGCGCCGCGAATGCGATCCAGCAGAATCAGTTGCGCGAACGGCACTAACAGCCAATCCTCCACCAGTTCGAGCGGTGAATACTCCTGAAACGCCTGGAAAAAAGTCGCGAAACCGCTGAATTCGAACTCATATCCGGCAAAATCTAAAAATTGTCCCATTGCGGCGAACGCGCGCGGCACGGTTTCGCCGGTGCTGTTTTCCACCTGAGGCAAGGACTCAGTCTGTCTCAGGCCGCTCTGCGTATTCTCCAGCGCGAGACGCAGAATTTCGGAGCTGTTAAAAAGCGCCCGCTGCATTTCCGAAAGTTTCTCACCTGCTTCAACCGCTTTTTGCAGCTGCTCCAGGGCCTTCTGAATCGTCTGTTCGGCGTCCTTCCAGCGCGCCTCCAACGCCACTGCTCGCCCTGTTGCTTCCGTGACACGCTGCTCTCTGGCAATTCCCAGCGCAGCCGCGCGCAACTCGCCCAATTCTTTAACGCTCTTCTGGCGAAGAGATTCACTTTCGGCTTCATCGCAAGTTATAGGCGCAGGAGTAACTTGTCCGCCGCTGCGGGTTAGTGATTGATATGGTGTTGCCATTTGTAAACAGCCCTCACACTTTCATTGCTAATTCAATTTCATCGATAACTCGACGCCTGCAATTCAAACATTTCCGCATACCGCCCGCCGCCTTTCAGAAGCTCGTCATGCGGACCCTGCTCCACGATCCTCCCGTTTTCGAGGACCAGAATGCGATCCGCCATGCGCACTGTGGAAAATCGGTGGGAGATCAAGAGGGACATCTTGCCGCGGGTCAATTCGGCAAATCGCTCAAACACTTCGTGCTCCGAGCGCGCATCCAGAGACGCCGTCGGCTCGTCGAGAATCAACAATTGCGCGTCGCGCAGATAAGCTCTCGCCAGCGCGATTTTTTGCCATTCGCCGCCGGAAAGATCTGCGCCTCCCTCGAAACGCGAACCTAAAATCTGCCCGTAGCCCTTGGGCAATTTGCGAATGACGTGCTCCGCCATGCTTTTTCGCGCCGCCTCTTGAATCATTTCCTCTCGCGCGAGATCCTCGATCCTTCCAATTCCGATATTTTCAGTGGCGGTCATTTCATACTTCATGAAATCCTGAAAAATGACGCCGATTTCTTTCCACAAATCCTCGAGGTCGTATTCTCGCAGATCAATTCCGTCCAGGAGGATTTGACCTGAAGTCACGTCGTACAAACGCGTCAGCAATTTCACAATGGTCGTCTTGCCCTGCCCATTTTCTCCGACCAGCGCCAGGCGCTCGCCCGGTTCCAGCCGGAAGCTCACGTTCCCCAGCACTAATCGCGAGTGCCCGGGATATGAAAACGACACATTCTTGAACTCGAATCCCTGCCGTATCGGCCGCGGCGCGGGCAACGCATTGGGCTTCGATTGCACCGTTGGCCGCACCGCGAAAAATTGCAGTAAATCCGTCATGAACAGCGCCTGGTCCGCGATCCCCGAAAACGTCGAAAACACCGCTTGAATATTCGTGCTCGCTCCCGCAATCGCGCCGGTGAGCAACGTCAATGTACCAATGGTGAAAACTCCGAAAACGGTCTCGTAAATCACGTAGGCATAAGTTCCGTAATATCCAAGCGTTCCCAGCAGCGTTAGTAGTGTTCCGGCAATCAATTTGCGCCGCGCCAGCTCCTTGGTCTCTCTGTGCAGTTCATCCGTAATCGTCGTGTAGCGGCTCACGAAAAACGGCCCCAGCCCAAACAGCTTCACTTCCTTGATGCTCTCCTTGCTTCCGCCCACGATTCGCAGGTAATCCATCACCCGCCGCGCGGGCGTCTGTTTGAAGTTCAGCGAATATCCTAGGAAGGAAAAGTGCGTTTCGCCCACAAACGCCGGCACCACCGCGATAAACAAAATCGCCAGGATCCACGGCGCATAAAACGCTACTTGGATGGCCAACGTCACCGTGGTAATCACCTGCTGGATCAATTGCCCCATCGCGCGAATCATGGCCACACGATCCGTGCCCTGCACCCGTGCGCGATCCATCTTGTCGTAGATTTGCGGATCTTCGTAGGAGGTCAGGTCCAATCGCGAAGCATGCTCCATGATGCGCTTGCCGATATATCGCGTGAAAAGGTCCGCGGTCACCGTTTCGCAATAATCCGCCAGCCGCGACAGAACCATGGCCACGCAGGCCAGCGCGAATTCCGCCGCCACCAGCCACCAGAAATAATGCGGAAGAGGAGTGTGATACTGATTTTTATAGCGAACCGTCAGCGCATCAATAATGTATTTCCCGACCAGCAATGTGCCGGCCGGAACCACCGCCACCAGCACGCGAAAGAGCACCGCGCCGAAGACCGGCCGTGGCGCCGCCTCCCAGATCATTTTCAGCACGGGAGGCACATTGCGCAGCGCCTCCATCCGCTGGCGCAGTGTTGGAACGGGCAGGGCTTGGCCCGCCATCACTTGTTCAACGTTGTTGGCTGGAGTACTCATCTGCTGTTCTCCGCGGAATACTGCGGCACGTATCCGCTTCCCTTCAACCTTCTCAGAAAAGCCTGTTCCCTGGGCCTAACGCTGAGCAACTGCGAGCAACTGCTTCGATCAAGCTGGGCTGAAATCCTGCTGCGCTGTGCTCGCCTCATCCCAAATCCTATGGTAGGTGGCCTGTAGAATCCCAGCGGGCAAAATCCGCCCAGGGCCAGTATAACGCCTCCACTGGAACAGATGCTCCACACTTCAGCATCCCGCAAGCATCATCGCGGTACTATACCTACTCCGCAATACCTTCTTGCACGTATTTTGCCCTTTCTTCAGACGCTAACCGCAATACCTTCTATTCCTTACGAATCGCGCTATTGCAACTCTATGCTTTTTTTTCGCCCTTGCGGAAACTTCTACGAGGTTGCGGATCGATGAGATGCGACGGACGCAAAAAAAGGCCGGGAGTTTTTGGCTCCCGGCCCAGAGAAACCGTGTTGATGTTAGTCGGTGATTTAGAACGCCAGTCGCAGACCAAGCTGAATGATGCGCGGTCCGGTCAGGCCTCCGGTGACCCTGCCAAAGTCCGGCGCACTTTGGAGGTTTGTGCTGTAGATGGACCAGTTATTGTGATTCAAGAAGTTCTGCGACTGCATGAAGAATTGAGCGTGAACGCGCTCGGTGATTCGGGTGTCCTTGGTAACGCCGAAATCAAGCTCCCAAACAATCGGGGACCGCAGGTTCCCGTCAGGACTGGGGGCGCCATCGAGGCCAAGAACGAACGGCCGGAAAGAATTGTAGACGTTGATGGCGTTTTTTCCAAAAAGGTTTGCTCCATTTCCTCCAAGGTCGACGTTGCTGTTAACGGCCACGCTCTGCGGATTCCCGCAAGAGGCCCCGAGTTCGCAGTAGTAGTTCAACGCGTTCTGGGACGGGTCGTTGCTAAAGCGCTGGCTGGGGTTGATCTGGACGGCAGAGGCGCCGTTTTCAGCGTAACCGGCTCCCATCTCGAGGCCTCCCGTGAAAACCTCGTTCGGCAGCCCGGTGCCAAAGGTGAAGATAGGCGAAACCGACCATCCGCTAACGAGCCGGCTCACGAAGCCATTGCCGCTTGAAAGGAATCGCTCGCCCTCACCGAAGGGAAGATTGTAAGTTGCGAGCGTATTGAATGTGAACTTCCTGTCCCACGGCTGCGGCGTCCAGTCGGCGCGGAGGTTATAGGCGTTATCGGGCGTGTCCAGAGTGTAGGTCTGGGCGAGACCGAGCGTCCCCAGCGCGTGGCCCCAAGTGAAGTTCGAGTTCAGGGTCAGGCCATGGGAAGTGTGCTTGGTCATCTTAACGACCAAAGCCTGATAGTTCGAGAAGCCGTCGGAAGTACTCACGTATGGGCCGAAGGCGGTCGATTGGCCGGTATCGGTGTAAAGCGCTTGCGGGAGAGTGTAACCGGAGCTCGTCTCCATGGTGCTGAAGAAGTCGGTTACGTCTTCGGCGGTGAGGTAACTGGAGCCAGCAGCAACGAGGGCCGCGGAACAGCTCGTGGCACCGCCGGTGCTGCAGAAAGGATTCCCTGCCCCGCCCAAGGCGGCTTCAAAAAATGGCTGCGCAGTCACGGGCTGGCCTTTGTTCACTTCCGTCCACACCTGAGCATAAGCGTTGGCGAACGACTGGCCGCCCAGCGTCAGCATCCACGGCACGGTGTTCATGTCAATACCCTGGAAGAGGTGATGCCCCCAAACGCCCACCCAGCCGACCTCAAAGAGGAAATTGCCTCTCAGTTGCCGCTGGATAGTGAAATCCCCCTCGTCGGTATCGTCAGGGCGGAAGCTCTGGTCCATGCTGTCCAGGAGCTCAGCACCCGGATTCAAGCCGACTCCCGGCTGAACGGGCGTGGGAAGGGTGGCCGCAAGCGTCCCGAAAGGAACCGTGGTGCCATCGGCGTTGGTGCCTACCCGGAAAGCGGTCACAGGATCCGTTTGATTCTTGCCTACGCAGGGATTGCCCGGGGTTGCACTCGGAGGCGGCGGTTCGTTGGGACTATAAGGAATGCAAGAGTCCGGCTGGAGGAAGCCATAGCCCAGCACCGGCGTTGAGACAACGTTGATCCCCAAGTTGCGGCTGTAGATGCGCGAGTAGCCACCGCGGATGACAGTGGACCTCTGGCCGAAGAGGGTCGAGAGGAACCCGCTACTGAAGTTCGGGTTCCAGGCCACGGACACACGCGGACCGAACGCGCCGTAAAACGGCGGGAACGCGTACTTGGACCCTTTGCCCACCGCTCCCGCAGGAGAAAAACCTATCTCGGGAGAGTAAATCTGGCCGTTCAGGGCGGCAGTCTCTCTGTTTTTGATGTAATTGTCGTAAGTGATGGGGTTGTTATTGGGATCCACCAGCACGTCCTGCGAGCCATTGAGATCGTGCGGCGGCAACTGCAGTTCCCAGTTCAAACCGTAGTTGACGGTCAGGCTCGGCTTGACGCGCCAGGTATCCGTGAAGTAAACGCTGGGCGTGTTCACGGTGACAAAGCTGCGCGCCGGCGTGCCGAGCGGGTTCAACGAGAGATTCGCTCCGCTGCGCGTGGCGACCACGCTCGAGACATCGACTATGCCCAAAATATCGGCGTAATACTGTTTGTAGGTGTTTATCTCGGTTTGATTGTCCAAATCAATGCAGTTGGAGGTTGCCGTCCCGCCGTGGCCAAGGCAACCCTGCGGCAAGTATTGTGACGCAATGTTGACGGAGCTGTCATTCACCTGGATGACAGGAACAGTGAGTCCGCCGACTACGTTATCATAGCGGTCGAAGTGCCACCACTCGTGCAGAATGTCGCCGCCGAAAGTGAGGAAGTGGCTGCCTTTGACCCAGTCCAGCTCGTCGCGGAAGTCATAGTTGTGCTCTTGCCACGTGCGTTGGCGGGAGTCCTGCGTGTCCACGTTGACGGGAATCAAGGCGTTGGTGCTCTCGCCGTCAATCTCGATCGGCCCCGGCTGACCCGAGAACTGCGGCAGGTTCCCATTGCGAATCCAAGTCCAGCCATTTTTTGTGTAGCCGAAGTGAAAGCTGTTGGTCAGGTTGGGCGTGAGATTTGCTTCCAGCCCGGCGACGAATTGCGCCGGCTGGTTGTCATTGGAGGATCCCGAGGCGAACGTCCCCTTCTTGTCCCCGGGTAGCAGGCCGCCGATATCGAGCTGGTTGAGGGTTGGAAGGTTCTGCTTGTACCATGAATAGCGGCTCATAAAATGGAGCTTCGAGCCGAAATTGTGGTCGAGCCGGCCGATGAGCTCGTTGTTGTTTTGCGGCTCGGTCAGATTCCCCTGGAAGGCAAAGGTGTTGAGCTGGTCTATGCCGGTGCCGCCTGTGTTTAAGGCATTCGGCTCGGGCATGTACTGATTCCACATCGTGCTGACGATCGAGCTCATGCCGGCATTGCGGGGATCGCAGGGGAGGCCCCCGGTCGCGCCGCAGACGTTCAGCGGTGCGTTGAGGTTAAAAGCTTGCACTCCCTGCGACGTACGGACCTGAACGATGCCCTGCCGCAACAGGTCCCCGGGGACGGCGCGCGTACGCGATCCCACAATAGCGTCAGGGTTGCGCAGACCCTCGTAATCGAAATACATGTAGGTCTTGCCACCCGCAAAGTTGGGGAGTATCGGCCCGCCTATGTCACCCCCGAAAAAGTTCTCGTGGCTCTTGGGTTTCGCAAGGCCTCGCCGGTTGAAGTCCCAGGTGTTGGCGTTGAACAAACTGCTCTGGAAAAAGTCGAAACCAGAGCCGTGGAACGTGTCGGTCCCGCGCTTGGTAACCGCGAGCATCTCAGCGCCGGTAGAGGTGCCGAAGTCGGCGGTCGAGTTGTTGGTGTTGATCGTTACTTCTTGAATGGATTCGACGGGGGTTGGAACCACGCCTGCCTGGCTGCCGCTAAAGTTGTTGATGTAGCCATTGTCGCCTTCCAGTCCGCTGGTGTTGGTGGCGCCATCAAGGACGAAGGTGTTCTGGTCGGGCGTGGAGCCCGCAACGGATCCAGAGGTGACGTCTCCGTACGTCCCGTGGAAACTCGGCGCCGCTGTAGCCGAATAATTCAACAACGACGCGACGTCGTGGTTCATGGCGGGGAGATTCATC